>JAEUOX010000071.1 GCA_016790475.1 Rhodoferax sp.
GGAATTTCCTTCAGTATGAATGTGCCCAGTGCCAATGCCAGGGTCAGCAGCAGCGCCAGCAGCCAGTGCAGGGCCACCAGCGCCGGGTGGTAGCGCCGGGTCGGGGTGGGGGGAATTGTCGAGTGCATGGAACGCTCCTGGTTGAAGAACGGGGTTGGTGATCGGGCCTGTCGACTCACTCGACGCTGCGGCCTTCGCCGACCTCGTCGTGGGTGACGCCGTCCCGGATGTGGTAGATCCGCTTGAAGGTCGGGATGATCTTTTCGTCATGCGTGACGACGATGATGGCGGTGTCGAACTGGCGCGCCATCTGGTTCAGGATGCGAATCACGGCCAGCGCCCTTTCGCTGTCCAGCGGTGCCGTGGGTTCGTCCGCCAGGATGACCGGCGGGCGGTTGACCAGGCCGCGCGCAATCGAGACCCGTTGTTGTTCGCCGCCGGAAAGCTGCGATGGCATGGCCCGGGCGCGGTGCTGCACGTCGAGCGCGGTGAGCAGTTCCACGGCGCGCCGACGCGACTCGGCATTGGAGACGCCGGCCAGCATGGGCAACAGCGCGACGTTGTCGGTCACGTCGAGGAAAGGAATCAGGTACGGCGCCTGGAACACAAATCCGATCTTGTCGCGCCGCAGGGCACGCAGGTCGGAGATCATCCAGCGGTTGTCGTAGATCACGTCCTGGCCCAGGATCATCCGCCCGCTGGTGGGCTCGATCACGGCACCCAGGCATTTGAGCAAGGTGCTCTTGCCCGAACCGGAGGGACCGACCAGCCCGACCACTTCCCCCGGCGCGACGACCATGTTGACGTTCTTGAGTGCCTCGACCGCGGTATCGCCGTGGCCGTAGACCTTGCGCAGGCCCTCGATGCGGATGCCTCGGTCCGAGGCCGGGGCGAGCTGCTTATCCACCGATCGCCTCCGCCGGGTCGACCTTGAGCGCGGCGCGGATGGCCAGGAAGCTGGCGAGCACGCAGATGACGACCACCGCGAAAAATCCCCGTATCGCGTCACCGGACTCCAGCAACACGTACTTGGGAAAGATGGGTGCCCAGAAGGTGGCCGACACCTTGCCGACGACAAAGCCAATCAAGCCCAGCGCCACGGCCTGCTGCAGGATCATCGAGGCGATCGTGCGGTTCTTCGTGCCGATCAGCTTGAGCACCGCGATCTCGCGGATCTTGCCCAGGGTGAGTGTGTAGATGATGAAAGCGACGATAGCGGCGCTGACGATCGCCAGGATCACCAGGAACATGGCGATCTGTCGTGCCGCCGTGGCGATCAGCTTCTCGATCAGGATCGTGTGCATCTGCGCCCGGGTGTAGACCGACAGGCGCTTCCAGCGCCGGATGGGCTCGGCCACGGATTGCGGATCGGCGCCTGGTTCGATCTGCACCAGCACCGCATTGACCGAGTTGTTGGCGTTCTGCGATGCGATGACCGCGTCCAGCAGGCCTGGCACGCCGGGCCGGTTCAGCGCAGGGTTTTGCGCGGTGCGTTCGCGCTGGCGCACGATGGCGTCGTTGTCCTTGAGAAACTGGGCCTGCTGGGCGTCCTTGATCGGAATGAACACCATCGGGTCTCCGCCCGAGGACACCATGCGGCGCGTCAGGCCGACCACGGTGTAGTCGTTGCGCCGGATGCGGATCTTCTGGCCCAGCTTGAAGCCGGTCGCGATGTCGGCGACTGCCTCGTAATGGCTGCGCGTGAGCTGGCGGCCTTCAACAAGATAGGTGGGCTGGCCCGGATGCCCGGCGCCGTCGGGTGTGATCCCCACCACCATGGCCCGGACCTCGCGCGGCTTGTCGTCGCCTTGCTCGGCAACCTGCATCGTCAGGTAGGTCACGTTGGCGGCACGCGCCACGCCCGCCATGCCCAGAATGCTGCGGTAGGTGTCGTCGGTGAGGCTGGACGACTCGGCGTACGGCCCCTGCGTGTTCTGCTGCACCACCCACAGGTCGGCGCCGCTGTTGTCGAGCAGGGCCTTGGCGTCATCGACCATGCCGCGGTACACACCGGCCATCGTCAGCGTCACGCCGATCAAAAGCCCAAGCCCGATGCCGGTGAGCACGAACTTGCCCCAGGCGTGGGCGATGTCGCGTCCGGCCAGGCTGATCATGGCTTTTTCTCGATGATCTGGTCCACCACCTTGAATCGGCTGTCGGCGTCCAGTGCCTTGAAGCTGTACACCACCACCTGCTCGCCACCTGCCAGCCCCTCCAGGATCTGCACGTTTCCGTCGAGGTCGCCGGCACCGGTGCGCACCGGCGCAAACCGCAGCGCGCCCGCATCGATCAGCCATACACCGAGCCGTCCGTCGACGCGCTGCACGCTGGCGTTGGGAACCACCGGCATTGGCGCCTGCGCGGCCAGCGTCACGGTCACTTCAGCCAGTTCCCCGATCGGCGGCAAGACCTTTGGCAGCTGGTTGAACTCGATCTTGGCCAACACCTCTTCCGTCACCGCGTCGGCGATCGGCTCTACGCGCAGCACCCGCCCGGACAGCGGCTGTCCGCCTTGGGAGCGCAACACGATCTGCGCCGGCAAGGGCATGGCCAGTCCGCGTGCGCGCTGCTGGTCGAAGCGCACGTTGATCCAGAGGCTGGCTGGTTCCACCACTTCCACCACCGCCTGGCCAGCGACCACCGTCGTGCCGCTGTCGGCATCGCGACGGGTCACAAGGCCATTGACCGGGGCGATCAGGCGCAGGTTGGCGCGCTGGCGCACCAGGCCGTCATGTTCGGCGCCGGCACGCACCAGTTCCTGGCGCGATGCATCCACGTTGGCGCGCACCGCGGACAGGGATGCCTGTGCGAGCTGCAGTTCCTGGCGCTTGATGTCGGCCGCTTCGGTACTGACCGAGCGCACAGCCAGCAATTGCTCGTAACGCTGTGCCTGGGTCTGGGCGAACGTGGCGCGCGCGCCGGCCTCCAGCAGCTGTGCCTCGACCGCGAGCAGGTTCGCCTCGGCACGCTTGCGGCTCGCGTCCAGCGCGCCGATCCGGTCGTTCAGGTCCACAGGGTCCATCTCGCCGAGCAACTGGCCGGCCTTGACGAAGTCACCCGGTTGTACCGTCACCTGCTTGACGCGGCCCGCCGCGATCGGCCCGATCTTGTGCGTGAAACGCGCCTGCACCGTGCCGATGCCGAACAGGGACGGGCTGATGGCCCGTTGCTCGACCGTCGCCAGGCGCACGGCGACCGGCGCCAGCGGGCCTGCGCGCAGGGCGACATAGGCCAGGAGGCCCAGCATCAGGAGCAGGACGATGCCGATCGACAAGGCGCGGCCATGGGTAGTCAGCCATGTTTTCATGTCCGGCTCCTCAAGGCGCGCTCGAAGACCGCGAACACGCCGGGCGCATCCTTGCGCAGGCGCGCGATGTCACCGGACAACAACGATTGCATCACCAGCCCCTGCAGCATGCCGACGAACAGGATCGCCGAAGCGTTGGTGTCCACCTCGTGGGTGATTTCGCCGCTGGCCTTGCCTTCTTCAAGGCGCGCCGAAATGCGCTCGGCATAACGCTGTATCAGGTTCTGGGCCATGCGCTTGGCCGGTGTGGAGCCGGCATTCTGCAGCTGGCCGAACATCATGCGCGGCACACCGGGATGCTCGACAACAAATTCCACATGCGCCAAGAACATTGCGCGCAGCGCTTGCAAGGGAGAGGGGATGCCCCGCGCAGCACTGTCGATACGGGCCAGCAGGCGATCGGCCACCCATTCCATGACCGACTGCCAGATGGCATCCTTGGTGGCAAAGTGGCGGAACAACGAACCCTGGGTCAGGTTCATCTGCTTCGCGATGTCGGCCGTCGTGATGTCGTTGGGATTCTTCAATGCCGCCAGCGCGATCACCGCCTCGATCGTGACAGTGCGGCGTTCTTCTGCCGGCAAACGCCCGGACGACACTTCTATGGTGGCCGCAAGCCGCTCCTCTGCCGGGACTGCTGTTGTGGATGCCTTCATGGTTTCGTTCCGGTTGGATAGTAATTGGTTGCTATCTTACTCCGGAATCAGAAAATGCAAGACCTTAACTGCCTGAAATCGCCTGATTGCCCGCAGGCGCGTTGACTTCCGTCAGGGGCGGAGGCCCCGGCGAGGATGGTCGGTGAAGGGGAAAGCCGCCGCAGTACGTCCCGTTCAGGCGACCACAACGATCAACGCAGGATCGTCGGCATGATCGATCAGGATGGTTCGTACCCAGCCTTGCCAAGCCTCGGCAAAGGCCTCGCGTGTTGCCGCCTCCGCCGCAGGCGCCAGGGCGTCCCGCATCAGGCTCTGTAACCCAGTGTGTCGGGGAACCGCCTGAGGCACGTGCGTCAGTTCAACGGACGAGCCGTCGTCCAGCCGCGTGAAGCGGATCTCGCCTGCCATGGGTACACCAGTGGATCCGATCCTCTTCACCATCTTCTGCTGATGAAGGTCACCAAGTCCTTGGCGGGAAAGAAGTGATGTTGGGTCGCTCGTATTGATTGACCGCCTGAAGCCCTTGGTGAAAGATCCGGCGCTTTGCGGTTTCCGACCGGCACTACTCGCTGATCCATCGCAATCCACACAATGTCATTTGCCAGGGCATGGGGCGGCAACACGCCCATCGCTGGTCAGGCCACTGTGTCGCAGAACTGCGCCCAATCGGCCATCAGACTGCGGCGCTTGTCGAACAAGGTGCCGCGCGCATAGGCAGCCTCGGCCTTGTCCTTGAGCTGGTGGGCCAGGGCATGCTCGATGACCTCGCGCGGATAGGCTGTGGTCTCCCCAGCCCAGTCGCGAAACGTGGAACGGAATCCGTGTGCAGTGACAGGGCAGCCCATGCGCCGCAGCACGGCCGTCAGCGTCATGTCCGAAAGTGCGGTGCCCTTCGTGTTCGGGAACAGCAACGCGCTGCCCTCGATGCGCGGCAGGGCGCGCAGCAGATCGATAGCGAAGCCAGACAGCGGAATGCGGTGCTCACGTCCGGCCTTCATTCGCTGTTCAGGGATGGTCCAGACCGCCCTGTCCAGATCGATCTCGGCCCAATTGGCACCGCGCACCTCACCGGACCTGGCTGCCGTGATGATGGCGAACTCGAGCGCCCGCGCGCCCATGCTGAACTGCCGGCGAAGCTCGACCATGAATGCGCCGATATGGCCATAGTCCAGCGCAGTGTGGTGTTCAACCTTCGCCACCTTGCTTGGCGTGGCCAGGATCTTGTCGAGGTGTCCGCGCCAGCGCGCCGGGTTGTCCGCATGGCGATACCCTCGGGCGCTGGCATAGTCCAGCACGTTCTCAATCCGTCCACGCAGTCTGGATGCTGTCTCCGTCTTGGTGGTCCAGATGGGCTCCAGAATCTTGAGAATGTGCGCCTGCTGCACATCGCGCACCAGCATCTTGCCGATCACCGGATCCGCGTACGTCGCCAACGTGGTGCGCCACTGCTCGCCATGTTTGGCGTTCTTCCACTCGTCTTCCTTGATCGCGATGAAGGCCGCCGCGCACTGCGCGAAGGTCATCGCAGCCTGACGCTCGGATGCCATCGCACTCCTGCGGGCCTGACGCTGCTCGATCGGATCCTGGTCGTCTCGAAGCAGCTTGCGGGCCTCCAGGGCCAGCTCTCTGGCGTCCTTGAGCGTCACCTCCGGGTACGGCCCCAGACCCATCTCGCGCGCCTTGCCTGCCCGCGTGTACCGAAAGGCCCACAGGCGTGTGCCGAACTCGCTCACCCGGAAGTACAGCCCCCCACCATCAGCGTAGTAGCCGCGCTCTGCCAAGGCCTTCACCAGATTCGCCGAAAGCCGGTTCAGTGTGCGTGTCGCCATTGATGAGTTTGCCCTTCTCTGCCCATGTTTCCGAGACAGGTTTCTGCCCATTTCCCTGCCCATAATTTTAGTCCGGAACAGCGAGGAAATGACTGGATCCAGCGGGACTGATTTTTTTCGATTCTCCTCTGAAAGTGCGTCAAGAGTGGCGCTTCTTGGACCTCTCTGGAGTTATATGCGGGTGACGCCCTCTCCGCCAACCACCCGCGTTGTGTCACCTGACACACCTACCCCCAACCCCGCCAGCCCCGTGTTCGCGGGGTCATTTTTTGGACGACGCGAGACCTGCAGAGCATCCGTGGCTGCGCCCTCCGTCAGCCGCCACCCCGCCGCTGCCCCTTTCTCCGGGCCGACATGCCAACTAATACCGGTCCCACCCACCGCCAGTCGCCGTGATCCTCACCCGGAAGTGGGGGTCGTAGAGAGAACCGCATGGATGTCCGGCTTCGCACGGGGGGAATCGTCGCAGCAGTCTCGCTGGCCGCTCACGCGGTCTGGGCGGGGGACTCCTTCGCGATGCAGGCCGCCGGCGCCTTCGACACGGCGCTGCCGCGCACCCACCTGATCGAGTTGCAACAGGGATCCGACCTGTCGCGCAAGGCATCCGCACTGGCCTAGGGCGGCTACGAAACCGCCCAGGGCCAGTGGGTCGACATGCAGCGCTGGTATGGCCGCACCTGGACCGACACCCATTTGGCCTGGATGACCCAGGCGAGCCCGCAATGGGGCCTGATCTGGGGCTTTGGCACGGGTGAACGTGCGGACAAGTACACCATTGCGCCCAGCGTCAAGCTGGGCCTGGCCTTCGCCGCCGAGCCGCGCCGCAACCATTTCCTGTCCTTTCGGGCCACCGCCACGCTGGGCGGGGCGCTGAAGGAGCGGGCCTGCACCGCCGACTACGGCGCCATCGGCGGCGTGCAGGCCGTGAATTGCCGCATGGCGGCGTCGACGCTGGCGCCGGCCGACACGCTGCGCTATCTGCTGAACGAACGCCCACGCAACCGCAACACGCTGTTCGTCGAGTACCGCCACGCCTTCTGAATCCGCCCCCTTTTCGCCATCCCCCAAAGGAAGCACCACCATGACCTGCCGCACACTGCCAACCGTCGCGACCCTCGCCCTTTGCCTGTTCGGCACGGGAGCCCACAGCCAGACGCTGCGGTCCTGGATGAGCCCCGAGGTGGGTGCCGCGTGGGCGGCAGGCTTCAAGGGCAAGAACACCACGATCACGGTGGTGGACGACTTCCGCAGCAGCAGCCTCCTTTCGGGCAATCTCGGCACCGGCGCGCTGCGGCTGCGCCACGGCGAGTGGACCGCGAAGGAGGCCGGCCTGCTGGCACCCGCCGCAACGCTGCGCACGCGGGACTTCACCAGCGGTACCACCGTGCCGCTGGCGACCGGCTTCAATGTACTGAACTTGAGCTACGGCATGTACGCTCCGGCCGGGTACCAGGCCAGCCAGATCGGCTGGAGCGCCCAGGAGCGATCGATCATCGGATACGCCGTCAATGGCAATGCGGTGATCTCCAGGGCGGCTGGCAATGATGGCATCGCGGTCGGAGCGACCAATGCCAGCGGCAACGTCGACTACCTGGACGTGGCGCTCAAGGGCGCGAAGTCGGCGCTCATCGTGGGCGCCCTCAATACCAACGGCACCACCGCGAAACCCGCGACGCTGGCGTCCTATTCGAACTTTGCCGGTGCCGATGCGACGGTGCAGAAGCAGTTCCTGGTGGTGGGTGTCGAGGGCAGCAAGACCGGCCTGTACGGCACCTCGTTTGCCGCCCCGGTGATCACCGGCTACTCGGCGATCCTGGCCAGCAAGTTCACCAGCGCAACGCCCACCCAGGTGGCCAACCAGTTGCTGTCCACCGCGCACAAGGACACGGTGGCCAACTACACCGCGGCGCGGTACGGGCAAGGCGAGGCCAGCCTGACCCGGGCGCTGGCGCCGGTCGCGATCCGCTAGGCGCGCTCCGGGCTGTGCGTCGCAGCGCGGTGGCCTCGCATCCGGTGCCGGGCCCGTTGCCGCATAATCTGCAAGCAGGCCCTCCCCGGCGTGCCCTCACCTGCAAAGAGCGCACCGCGTGGCTTCCATCCCCCTAGTCGACCTCGGCGGACATCTCGACCCCGACCACCCCCGCGCGCACAGCAGCGCGCGCGAACTCGCCGAGGCACTGGGGACCACGGGTTTTGCGTACCTCTCCGGCCACACCGTGCCGCCAGCCGTCCGGGCTGCGGCCTTTGCAGCCTCCCGGGATTTCCACGGCTCCACGCTGGCGCAAAAGCAGTCGCTTGCGATCAACGCCTTTCACCGCGGCTACATGGGCCTCGCGACCTCCACGGTCGTGACCTCCTCGGTGGCCACGGTGACCCGCCCCAATCTCAGCGAGTCGCTGATGCTGATGCACGCGCTGCCGGACGACGACCCCGGCCTGCGGGCCGGCAAGCCGCTGCAGGGGCCCAACCAGTGGCCGGGCTGGCTGCCCGGCTTCCGCGATGCGGTGGAGAGCTATATCCGGGAGGTGGATGCCCTCGCACGCTACGTCATCCGGCTGGTGGCCCTCGGCCTGAACCTGCCGGCCCGCGCTCTGGACCACCATTTCGACCGCCCGACCACCTTCCTGCGGATGCTGCACTATCCGCCGCAGGATCGCGACGATGCCCAGCAGTTCGGCTCCGCCCCGCACACCGACTACGGCATCATCACGCTGCTGGCCCAGGACAACACTGGCGGACTGCAGGTGCGCCCACGGGGCCACACGCAATGGATCGACGCGCCGCCGATCGACGACACCTTCGTGCTGAATGTCGGCGACATGCTGGCGCGCTGGACCAACAACCGCTTCCAGTCCACGCCCCACCGGGTCGTCAACCGCTCCGGCGGGGACCGCTACTCGCTGCCGTACTTTTTCGACACCGGCATGGACGTGCAGATTGCCTGCCTGCCCACCTGTACCGATGCCGCGCATCCCCCGGCCTACCCGCCGGTCCGCTTCGGGGACTACCTGATGGAGCGCCTGGACAAGAACCACGACTACCGGCTCAAGCACGCGAAGACGCCAGCCGCCCCACCGGCCCGCTGACGCACCGGCCCGCCGGACAGACCGACCGGTGCTTCCGGTCGCCCCAACAAAAAAGCCCCGCAGAGCGGGGCTTCTTGCAGGCAGGAGCCGCTGGATCAGCGGATCACGGCCAGTTCGGTCCGCTTGCCGCCCTTGTAGGTCATCAGGGTCAGCGCGCCGTTCTTGATGTCGCCCTTCTCGTCGAAGGAGATCGTGCCGGTCACACCCTTGTAGTCGGTGGTCTTGGCCAGCTCAGGCAGGTACTTGGCCGGATCGGCGGAGTCCGCCTTGACCATGGCCGCGACCATCACGTTCAGTGCGTCGTAGACGTAGGGGGCATACACCTGCACGTCGGCATTGAACTTGGCCTTGAAGTCGGTCTTGAACTTCTCCATGCCCGCCTTCGCTTCACCTTCCACGCCACCGGCTTCCGCGCAGTAGACCATGTTGTCCTTCAGCGCGTCGCCAGCCAGCTTGGGCAGCTCGCTGGAGCAGATGCCGTCGCCGCCCATGAACTTGGCCTTGATGCCCAGCTGGGCCATCTGCTTGATCATCGGGCCGGCCACGGCGTCCATGCCGCCAAAGAACACGACGTCGACCTTCTTGCCCTTCAGGGTGGTCAGGATCGCGTTGAAGTCGGTGGCCTTGTCGGTCGTGAACTCATGGCCGGCGATCTTGCCGCCAGCGGCCTCGACGGCCTTCTTGAACTCTTCGGCGACGCCCTGGCCGTAGGCCGTGCGGTCGTCGATCACGCCGATGGACTTGCCCTTCAGCGTGGTGACGGCGTACTTGCCCAGCGTGCTGCCCAGGTGCACGTCGTCAGCCACGACTCGGAAGGTCGTCTTGAAGCCCTGGCGGGTGTACTTCGGGTTCGTCGCGGACGGGGAGATCTGGGGGATGCCGGCCTGGCTGTAGATCTGCGAGGCGGGGATCGTGGTACCGGAGTTCAGGTGACCGATCACGCCGGCAACCTTGGCGTCGACCAGCTTGGTGGCGACCGAGGTGCCCTGTTTCGGATCGGCGGCATCGTCTTCCGGCAGCAGTTCGATGGTCATCTTCTGGCCGCCGATCGTGATGCCCTTGGCATTGAGTTCGTCCACCGCCATGCGGGCGCCGTTCTCGTTGTCCTTGCCGAGGTGGGCGATCGCGCCGCTGGTCGGGCCCACGTGACCGATCTTGATCACGTTGGAGGGCGCAGCCGGGGCCGAGGCCGCCGGGGCGGCAGCAGGTGCCGGGGCGGGGGCAGCGGCAACCGGCATCGGCTCCTCTTTCTTGCCGCAGGCGACCAACAGGGCAGCGGCCGCAACCAACGTCAGGCTCGTGCGAATTTTCATTTGCATAGGGGCTCCAAGGGGGATTTGTTAGAAATTGAAGGGCATGAATTTGCCGCAACGGGGCGGGAGGATAACTGATTTCACCCCGCCGGGCCAGAGGGTTGGCCCTAATGCTTGACAGGCAATCAGCCCGCCTGCGCTGCGTCAAGTTCCGCGGCGACGGCCTCGGCCACAGCCTGGCGCACCATCGGTTCGAGTTCCTCGCGGATCCGGGCGACGATCACCGCCACCTGGTCCAGCATCGCATTGGCCACGGTGGCCTCCAGGTGCGTCTGCAGCACCAGATCCACATCGGTGCGCACACGCTGCAGCAGGGCCTGCGGGTCGATCAGCGGGGGCGCGGCGTGAGCCAGCGGCGGCGCCCCGGCCGGCGGATGCACCACTTCGGTCAGCGTCGGCAGGAACCGCGGGACGTTGCGGGTGACCGGCGCCATCAGGCGGTCTCCCGCCGCGCGAGGTCGTGGCGCGCGATCGCATAGCCCCGGTCCTGGTAGAACTTCCAGCGCCGGCGCGAGACCTGGCGGTCCTCGTCATCCGGGCCGACGATCTCGATCAGGCGCTCGAAGCGCTCAAAGCCCGCCGGCACGGTCGGGCCCAGGTTCAGCAGCACCTCCTGGTGCGGGGACTGATCGCAGGAGGGGCAGAAAACGATGGGGGACGCCGCCAACGTCGCGGCATCCGCACCGGCGTCGCAATGCGGAAGGAAGTCGGTCGGCGACAGCGCCCAGAGCTGGCCATCCATCTGGGCCAGCGACTCCGGCTCGCCGATCACGGCAACCCGGGCGCCTTTGGACGTGGCCTTGCGCAGCAGACGGCACACATAGGCCCACTTGTCCGGCACATTGAAATGGAACGCGACTTCCGTCATGGCGTGTCGAGGCAGGTCTTCGGTCAGGCGGCCTTGCGCCGCGCAGCCGGAGCGGCCTTGCGCCCGGCCGCCGCCGGGGCTGCGGTACCGGATGGCTGAGCCAGCAGGTAGGCCAGCAGCAGGGGCACCGGCCGCCCGGTGGCGCCCTTGGCCGCCCCGCTCTTCCAGGCCGTGCCGGCGATATCCAGATGGGCCCAGGGGAATTTGGCGGTGTACTTCTGCAGGAACTTGGCCGCGGTGATCGCCCCGCCGGCACGGCCGGCGACATTGGCCATGTCCGCGAAATTGGTCTTCAGGCCCTCGGCGTACTCGTCGTCCAGCGGCAGGCGCCAGCACAGGTCCTGCGATGCCTCGCCGGCGGCATGCAGCTCGGCCGCCAGCGCGTCCGTGCTGGCAAACATGCCACTGCGCACACCGCCCAGCGCGATCACGCAGGCCCCGGTCAACGTGGCGATGTCCACCACGGCACGGGGCGCAAAACGCTCGGCGTAGGTCAACGCATCGCAAAGGATCAGCCGGCCCTCGGCGTCGGTGTTCAGGATCTCGATCGTCTGGCCGCTCATGCTGGTGACCACGTCCCCCGGCTTGACGGCGCGGCCGTCCGGCATGTTCTCGCAGGTCGGGATCAGGCCGACGACATTGATCGCCGGCTTGAGCTCGCCCAGCGCCCGGAACACGCCCAGCACGCTGGCCGCGCCGCACATGTCGAACTTCATCTCGTCCATCTCGGGGGCGGGCTTGATCGAAATGCCCCCGGTGTCGAAGCTGATGCCCTTGCCGACCAGGACCGTTGGCGCGACGTCCTTCGGGGCGCCGTCGTAGCGCAGCACGATGAAACGCAGTTCTTCCTCGGAACCCTGGGCCACGGCCATGAAGGCGCCCATGCCGAGCTTGGCCACCTGGCGCGGGCCCAGCACCTCGCAGCGGATGCGCGGCAGCTTGGCCAATGCGCTGGCGGCGCGGGCGATCATCGTCGGGGTGGCATGGTTGGCCGGGCGGTTGCCCCATTCCTTGGCCAGCTCCACACCCTTCACGGTGGCCACCGCATGGTCCAGCGCACCGCGCGCCGCGGCAACATCGGTCACCCCGAGCACCACCCGGTCGATCAGGCGGCCTTCGGCCTTGGACTTGGTCGTGGTGTAGACATAGCTGGCCTCGGCCAGTGCGGCAACGGCCGCCTGCACCTGCTCCGGCCCGGCGTCGCCGGTCCAGCAGACAGCGACGCGGCGTACGCCCGAAGCCTTCAACGCCGAGGCGGCGCCGGCGATCGCGGAGCGGGTCTGCCGGGCCAGGCCCTCCTCGCAGCCCAGCACCAGCAAGCGGGAGGCGGTGACACCGGCGGGGCGGTACATCTGCAGCGCCTTGCCGGCCTTGGGTTCGAAGTCGCCGGCCTTGATCGCGCCCGCGATCAGGCGGGACACCGCATCGTTGCGGGCCTTGAATTCACGATGGACCAGCACCACCAGCAGATCGGCGCCGAGGTCCGCTGCATCACCGATGCCACACTGTGCAAGCTCGAAGTTCATAATCGCGTTTTCCTCTTCCGTCCGATGTTATTCCATTCTTCCGTCCGCAAGGAGATGGCACGCTCCTTCGGGGCCACCGTGGTCGTGCTGGCGACCATCGTGATGACCATGCTGCTGATCCGCACGCTGAATCTGGCGCAGCGCGGCAGCGTGAACCCGACCGAGGTGGTCGTGGTGCTCGGCTACACCGTGCTCGGCCATGCGCCAACCATCCTGACGCTGAGCCTGTTCATCGCGATCGTGGGCACGCTGTCGCGCATGTACCGCGACAGCGAGATGGTGATCTGGTTCTCGTCCGGGCGCGGGCTGGCGTCCTTCGTCTGGCCGCTGGTGCGCTTCGTCTGGCCGGTGCTGGTGATGATCGCCGCACTGGCGCTGTTCGGCTGGCCCTGGGCGCACCAGCAATCGCAGAAGCTCAAGGACCGCTTCGAGAGCCGCAGCGACATGGAGCGCGTCGCGCCGGGCCAGTTTCAGGAATCGGCGGGCGGCCACCGTGTCTTCTTCATCGACAAGGACTCCGTCAGCGGCAAGTCCGCCGGCGAGGTCTTCATCGCCGCCAACGAGCGCGGCGTGCAGACCGTCACCTCCGCGCGGGCAGGCCGAGTCGAGACCATCAACGGCGACCAGTTCCTGCTGCTGGCCAACGGACAGCAACTGGAGTCCGCCAACGACCAGTCCTCGATCAAGATCAGCGACTTCGACGAATACGGCGTGCTGATCAACGAGAAGGCCCGCGAGATCGAGCGGGCCACGCCGCCCCGGGTGCTGTCCACGCAGGCGCTGCTGGCCGGGCGCACGCCGGCCTACCTGGGGGAGCTGTCCTGGCGCATCGGGCTGGCGCTGGCGGCAGTGAACTTCGTGCTGATCGGACTGGTGGTGTCGAGCTCCAACCCGCGGGTCGGGCGCAACATCAACCTGTTCTTCTCGCTGTTCACGTTCATCGTCTACTACAACCTGGTCAACCTCGGCTCCAGCCGGATCGCCGCCGGCACCTACGACTTCTGGCGCTTCATGATCCTGCTGCACGGGGGCGTGTTCATCCTGGCGCTGCTGGCGCTGATGAAGCTGCACTGGAACTGGACGCTGCGCAGCACGCTGCGGCGCCGTCCGGCCGCCGGCCCGGCCCAGGAGGCCCGATGAAGACCGTCAGCCGCATGGTCCAGGGCGAGATGCTGAAGTCCGTGGGCTTCGTGACGCTGGCCTTCCTGGCATTGTTCGCCTTCATCGACTTCGTCGACGAGCTGCGCTGGGTGGAGTCGTCCAATCCGCTGGGCTATCAGGTGCGCCATGCCGCTGCCTTCGTCGCCACGCTGTCGGTCAGCAACCTGTACGACCTGCTGCCCATCACGGTGCTGATCGGGTCGGTGTTCGTGATGGCCCGGCTGGCGCAGACCTCCGAGTTCACGGTGCTGCGGACCAGCGGCCTGAGCCCGGGGCGGGCGTTGCGGGTCATGCTGGGCCTGGGGCTGGTGTTCGCGCTGGTGACCTTCGCGATCGGCGACTTCATCGCGCCGGCCGCCGACCGGGCCGGTCAGTTCCTGCGCGCCAAGTACTTGCGCGAGGTCACGGTCGGTCAGACCGGTGCCTGGCTGCGCGAAAAGCAGTCCTACAGCTCCTACGCGGTGAATGTGGGCGTGCTCCAGCCCGATGGCAGCATGCGCCGCGTGCGCATCATCGAATTCGACAACCGAGGCCGGCTGCTGTCGATCAACGAGGCGCGCACCGGCCGCTTCGGCGGCGACGATTCCTGGCTGCTGCAGGACGTCGCCCGCACGGAATTCAACACCGAGGGCAGTGCGACGGCCCGCGTCGTGCGCTCGCAGCTGCCGGAGTTCCGCTGGCCGACCACCCTCACCGGGGAGATGGTCACCGTGGCGCTGCTGCGCCCCGAGCGCATGCCCACGATCGACCTGTTCCAGTTCATGCGGCACCTGGACGCCAATGGCCAGTCCTCGCAGCGCTACGAGATCGAATTCTGGCGCAAGGTCTTCTATCCGCTGAGCTGCCTGGTGATGGTGGTGCTGGCGCTGCCCTTCGCCTACCTGCATTTCCGCACCAGCGGGATCTCCACCTACGTGTTCATCGGCGTCATGACCGGCATCAGCTTCTTCCTGCTGAACGACCTGTTCGGCTACTTCGGCAACCTGCGCAACTGGTGGCCCTGGCTGACGGCGGCCGCGCCGGGTCTGCTCTACTCGCTGCTGTCGCTGTCCGCGTTCGGCTGGCTGGTGCTGCGACGATGACCTTCGCCGTCATCCTGTTCGCCCATGGCTCGAAGGATCCCCTGTGGAGCCGGCCGATCGAGGCCGTTGCAGCGCGCGTCGCCGCGCTGGCGCCGGACCTGCCGGTGCGCTGCGCGTACCTGGAGAACACCGCGCCGGATCTGGCGACAGTCGTCCAGGAACTGTCCGGTGCCGGGCTGCGACGGATCCGCATCCTGCCGCTGTTTCTGGGCGTCGGGCGGCATGCGCGGCAGGATCTCCCGGAAATGGTGCGCAGCCAGGCGGCGCTGCATCCGGAGCTGCAACTGGAACTGCAGCCCTCGGTAGGAGAACACCCGATGCTGGTGGACCTGCTGGCCCGCATCGCACTGTCTGAGGGCGAAGCGGCCCCCTCGATCGACCGCAATAGTTGATGCAGGCATAATGAAAGGGATCATTAGCCGGCATTCGATATGAATCTTCATCAGTTTCGTTTTGTGCAGGAGGCCGTGCGGCGCAACCTGAACCTGACCGAAGCGGCCAAATCGCTGCATACCTCCCAGCCCGGTGTCTCCAAGGCGATCATCGAACTGGAAGAGGAACTGGGCATCGAAATCTTCGCGCGCCATGGCAAGCGCCTCAAGCGGGTGACCGAGCCGGGCGAGCATGTGTTGCGGAGCATCGAGCTGATCATGCGGGAGGTGGGCAACCTGCGCCGCATCGGCGACGAGTACAGTGCCGAGGACAGCGGCACGCTGTCGATCGCGACCACCCACACCCAGGCCCGCTATGTGCTGCCCGGCCCGGTTTCGCGGCTGCGCGAGGCCTACCCCAAGGTCAACGTGAGCCTGCACCAGGGCGCGCCGGACCAGGTGGCCAAGATGGTGATCGACGAGATCGCGGAAGTCGGCGTGGCGACGGAATCGCTGTCCAACTACGCCGAACTCGTGACCCTGCCCTGTTATGAATGGCAGCACATGCTGGTGTTGCCGGCAGCCCACCCCCTGGCCACCAAGGAGCGCGTGTCGCTCGAAGACCTGGAGGCCGAGCCGCTGATCACCTACCACCCGTCCTTCACCGGGCGCACCAGGATCGACCAGGCCTTCGCGACCCGCCATCTGCACCCGCGCATCGCGCTGGAGGCGATCGACTCGGACGTCATCACGACCTACGTCAAGCTCGGCATGGGCGTGGGCATCGTGGCCGAGATGGCGGTGCGCGACATCGCCAACGACGAAGGCCGCAGCGGGCTGGTCGTGCGTCCGGCCGGCCAGCTGTTCGGGCAGAACGTCGCCCGTGTCGCGTTCAAGCGCAGTGCCTACCTCCGCAATTTCGTGTTCAAGTTTGCCGAGCTGCTCAGCGACCGGCTGGACCGCCACCTGGTGGCCCGCGCGATGACCGGCCAGGTCAACGACTACGAACTGTGAGCCGCCCCCGATGGAGACCCCCGTGACCCCCCGTACCCCCGCCCTGCGTTCCCGGCTGCCCCAGGTCGGCACCACCATCTTCACCGTGATGTCCGCGCTGGCGGCCGAAAAGGGCGCGGTTAATCTCGGCCAGGGCTTCCCGGATTTCGACTGCGACCCTGCGCTGGTGGCGGCCGTCTCCGACGCGATGGCCCGCGGCCTGAACCAGTACCCGCCGATGACCGGGCTGCCGGTCCTGCGCGAGGCCATCGCCGCCAAGCTGGCCGCCTGGCATGGCCCGCACGGCGGCCGCAGCTACGACGCGACCTCCGAGATCACCGTGACCGCCGGTGCCACACAGGCGATCCTGACGGCGATCCTGGCCACGGTGCATCCGGGCGACGAGGTCATCGTGCTGGAGCCCTGCTACGACAGCTACGTGCCGAACATCGAGCTCGCCGGCGGCGTGCCGGTGCGCGTGCCGCTGACGCCGGGCAGCTTCCGGCCGGATTTCGACCGCATCGCCGCCGCGATCGGCCCCCAGACCCGCGCGCTGCTGATCAACAGCCCGCACAACCCGAGCGCGACGATCTGGAGCGCCGAGGACATGCGCCGTCTGGAGGCGCTGCTGGCGCCGACCGACATCCTGCTGATCAGCGACGAGGTCTACGAGCACATGGTGTTCGACGGCCGGGCCCATGAAAGTGCGGCGCGGTATCCCGGGCTGGCCGCCCGCGGATTCATCGTGTCCAGCTTCGGCAAGACCTACCACGTGACCGGATGGAAAGTCGGCTACGTGGCTGCACCGGCGGCCCTGACGGCCGAGTTCCGCAAGGTGCACCAGTTCAACGTGTTCACCGTCAACACCCCGATGCAGCACGGGCTGGCCCGCTACATGGCCGACCCCGCCCCCTACCGGGACCTGCCGGCCTTCTACCAGCGCAAGCGCGACCTGTTCCGTGCCGGCCTGGCCCGCACGCGCTTCCGGCTGCTGCCCAGCGAGGGCAGCTATTTCCAGTGCGTGGACATCTCCGGCCTGGCCGTGCCCGAGCGCGAGCTCGGCGAAGCGGCGTTCTGCCAATGGCTGACATCCGAGATCGGTGTCGCGGCCATCCCGCTGTCGGCCTTCTACGGCAACGGCTTTGACCAGAAGGTCATCCGGTTCTGCTTTGCGAAGCGGGACGAGACGCTGAACGCGGCACTCGAGCGCCTCGCACGGCTCTGACAGCCGGCGCGCTGCCGCCTGTCAGACCAGCGTCCAGGGGCCGGACGCCGGCCGCGGCGGCAACTCGACGCCGAAATGCCGGCGCACCAGGCGCGCCTGCTCCTCGAAGCACCCGCCCCAGCGCAGCACCTTCCAGCTCGGCAGCTCCAGGATCGTGCTGCCCATCTGGTGCGGGTTGATCCAGCGCGAGGTTCCATAGCCCAGCACCAGGTCGCAGCCCTGGCGCAGCGGCTCCTGGACATCCTCCAGGCGGAACTTGCTGCCGGAGCTCGACAGGTTGGCCGAGGACCCCATCAGCGGCTTGGCCGCTTCCAGACTCATGCGCGCCAGTTCGTTGTGCAGCGGCCCGGCGTTGATCAGCAGGTCCATCGTCAGCGCCTTGGTGGATCGCCGCAGGGCCCCGAACTCCACCGTGCGCAACCAGTCATGGAAGGGATTGAACGGTGCGACGACCGACAGCGGCAGGTCATGGTCGCCGGTGAGGCAGTCGACCAGGTCCCGGTCGCGCGGGGTCACCTCGAACACCTCCCGGAAGATCTCCCGGCTGCCGATCACGCCATTGGGTTTGCTCGGCGGCCGCTGCTTGAGCGCGTAGATCCGCTCCACGCCACTGGCGGTGTGCGCGAAGATTGCGTAGGACACGGACAGCGGGAGGACCGCCACGCCGCCGGCCACCATGACCTGGAACGCATGGCGGGCGTCCTGCAGCTGCGTGGCGGCATCGGGCTCCTGGCCCCGGTCGATCAGTTCCATGGCCGCCTCCCGGGGTCCACCAGCACGCCATCGAGTGTCTCGGCCACGGCCAGCAGCAGCGCGTCGTCATAGCGCCTGCCGATCAGCTGCAGCCCCATCGGAAGCCCGGCATCGCTCCACAGCGCCGGCAGGCTGATGCAGGGCACCTGCAGGGCAGTCCACATCCGGTTGAAGGTGGCCATGCCCTGGGTGTGCAGCCCGAGCGGGGCCACGCCCGGCGCACTGAGGCCCAGCGCCCCGTGCAGCCCCTCCATCGACCGCTCGAAGGCCATCCGGCAGCGCGCGATCCCGTCCAGCGCATCCCGCATGCGCTGCGGCGTCAGCCCGAGGTGGTTGTCGAGCTTGGCCTTGAACTCGGCGTGCAGCAGTGCCGGATGGCTCAGCCGCTCCGGAACAAAGGCGTAGCGGCCACCGTCCTGCATCACCTCGTCCTGCCAGCGGTTGATCGCCTCGCAGCCGTCGGGCCAGTCCAGCTCGGCCAGATGGACGCCTCGCTGGCGCAGCAGCGCCAGCGTCCGCTCGAACGCCGCCTGGGCCTGCGGCTCGGCCTCGGCCCAGTGGGGCGTCCGCACCACGCCCAGACGCAGCTGCCCCAGACCCGGCGCAGGCGGATCGTCGCCGCCCGCCAGCGCATAGGCCTGCAACATCAGCCGCAGGTCGGCCGCGCTGCGGCCGTACAGGCCCACGGTGTCCAGTGCGGGCGAATAACCCTTGGCGCCGTCCCAGGGGATCCGGCCCCAGGTGGGCTTCATGCCATGCACCCCGCAGAAGGCCGCCGGCCGGATCGTGGACCCGCCAGTCTGCGTACCCAGCGCCAGCGGCACCATGCCGTCGGCGACCGCGGCGCCGGAGCCGGACGAGGAACCGCCCGGCGTGCGCTCCAGATCCCAGGGGTTGCGCGTCGGCGGGAAGGCGCCACCGCAGGCGAACTCGAGCGTCTGGGTCTTGCCCAGGATCACCGCACCCGATGCCCGCAGCACCGCCACGGCGTGGGCGTCCTCGTTGGGCCGGTGTCCGGCATAGATCGGGGAGTTGAAGGTCGTCGGGTGATCCGCGGTGCGGATCACGTCCTTGACGCCGATCGGGATGCCGTGCAGCGGACCGCGGCGCGGCTCCCGATCCCGCGCCCGGGCCTGGTCCAGCGCCGCCGCGGCATCCAGGTGGGCCCAGGCCTGCAGCTGCGGCTCGCGCAATGCGATGCGCTCCAGACAGGATGCGACCAGGGTCTCGCTGCGCAGCTCGCCGCGGGCCACCGCGGTGGCGGCGGCATGGGCACTCCATTGCCAGGGTTGCATGGAAGGTTCTCCGGTAGGTTCCGAAAATTGTATGCATAATGCTCCCGTCATCGACAACCTTTCCCCTAGATTTCTGCCAATCCATTCCTCTCATTGTTCTTATTGCATACAAAATGACCGCCCTGACGCAGGCCTACGCCGACCGGATCGCACGTGCGCCGGCCACTGCCGTGCCGCCCGAAGTCGCGGAGGTGGCCGTGCTGGGCTTCACGGACGCGATCGGCGTGATGCTGGCCGGCGCCGGCGAGGACGCCGTCCGGGCGCTGGCCCGGTGGGCAGAGGAACAGGGGGGCGCGGCCCAGTCGCGCTGCGTTGCGCTGACCCGGCGCTGCCCGGCGGCCCAGGCCGCGCTGATCAACGCGACCGCGGCCCATGGGCTGGACTACGACGACTTCGCGTTCTCCAACCACCCCAGCGCCGTCCTGGTGCCCACGATCCTGGCCGCGGCGGATGCGCACCCGGCGCCCATCCCGGGCAGCACCCTGGTGCGCGCCTATGCGATCGGGTATGAAATCTGGTGCGACGCCTTCACCCGCGAGGCCGACCTGTACTACGACAAGGGATGGCATCCGACGGCAGTGCTCGGCACGCTTGGTGCTGCCGCCGCGTGCTGCGTGGTCTGGGGCCTGGACGCAGACCGCAGTCGGGACGCACTGGCCCTGGCAGCATCCAACGCCGGTGGCATCTTCGAGAACTTCGGAACCATGGCCAAGCCCTACCACGGCGGCCGCGCGGCGGCGGTCGGCGTCACCGCGGCGGCGATGGCACGGCACGGGCTGCGCGCCAGCGCGACGGCGATCGAGGGTGCGCGCGGCATGCTGCGTGCGTTCTCACCCCAGGGGCGCGTCGACCTGCAACGCCCGGCCCCGGAGCCCGGGCACTGGCAGATCGCGCGGCGGCGCCTCAATATCAAGAAGTACCCGGTCGTCGGCGCGGCCCAGCGCTGCATCGATGCCATGCTCGCGCTGCGCCGCGCAGGGACCCCGGATCCGGCCGACGTGGAGCGCATCGTCGCCCATGTCAGCGAGCGGCATGCCGCGGTGATGCCGTACCACCTGCCCCAGGACGCGCTGCAGGCCAAGTTCAGCCTGGAGTACGCGGTGGTCGGCACCCTGGTCCATGGCGCGATGGGCTTCGACCAGTTGCAGGATGACTGCGTCCTGGCGCCGCAGGTGCAGGCGCTGATGGCCCGCGTACAGACTGTCACGACCGATGCCTACGAGCCCGACTGGCGCGATGCGGCGCCGTTCGACCAGGTGCATCTGCACTTGCGGGACGGCACGGTCCGCAGCACGCCCCCGGTGCGCCGCGCCACCGGCCATGCGGACACGCCGCTGGCGCCCGACGAGATCCGCGCCAAGTTCCTGGGCTGCACCCGCCATGCCGGCCTGGACGATGCGCTGGCCCGGGCCCTGCATGACGACCTGCAGCGCCTGCCGACGCTGGACGACGCACGGCACCTCCGTTTCACGGCCGTACAGGAAGGCGCACTGCCATGAAATCCATCCGGGACTTCGTTCGCTATGCACCGGTGACGACCCGGCCAACGATCCACTGGCCGGGCGGCCGGCGGCTGGCGGTCTGGATCGTCCCCAACATCGAGTTCTACGAGTACACGCCCCCGCCCGCAATCGGCCGCGAGACCTGGGACCGGGTGCCGCGCCACCCTGACGTGCGCGAATACGGCTTTCGCGACTACGGCAACCGCGTGGGCCTGTGGCGGATGGACGCGGTGCTGCAGGACTATCCGGTACGGCCGACGGTGTCACTGAACCTGGCCTTGCTGGACCACCTGCCGGAGGTGGCGCAACTCATCCGCGACCGCGGCTGGGGCGTCATGAGCCATGGCATCTACAACACCCGGTTCCTGTACGGCATGGACGAAGCCGCGGAACGGGCCTTCTACCGGGACAACATCGACAGCCTCAAGCGGCATACCGGGCAGGATCTGCGGGGCATCCTGACACCCGCCATCACGAACACCGAGCGGACCCCGGCGCTGATCGCCGAAAGCGGCATGGTCTACCACGCCGACTGGGTGCACGACGACGTGCCGGTGCCGATCATCGTGCCGGGCCGCCGGCTGATCTCGCTGCCCTACTCCTACGACCTGAACGATGCGCCGCTATGGGACGGCCGCCCCTACGGCGGGCGCTACTTCGTGCAGGCCTGCAAGGACGCGTTCGACCGCCTCTACGCCGAAAGCGCCGACGGCGGGCGCGTGTTCTGCATCGCACTGCATCCCTACCAGATCGGGCAGCCCCACCATGTCGGTCACCTGCGCGAGATCCTGGACCACATCTGCCGGCACGAGGGTGTCTGGTTCGCCACCGGCGACGAGATCGCCGACCACTACCTGGAACACCACTACGACGGCCAGCTCGCCCACGCGATGGAGCTCCACGCCCGAGCGAGTGCGCGCGCCGCGCGCCGCCCGGCCGTCGTGCCGCGCGCGCTGTCCGATACGCCGGTGCCCGGCGGCGTGCAGCCGGCACAGCGCAAGCCCGGCAACGACCATCCGCATTTCGGCTGGAACCCTTTCCCGGCCCGGCCGGCGCTGCGCTGGCCCGGCGGGCGCCAGCTGGCGGTCGTGCCGCTGGTCGTGCTGGAGGCCTACGAGGACCCGCTTCCAGCCGGCTGGCCGCAGATCCACAGCGTGGGCGGCGGCCTGATCCGGGACTTTCCGAACATCTCGCGCGTGTCGACCCGCGAATATGGCCACCGGGTCGGCATCTTCCGGATCCTGGATGCGCTGACGCGACGCGGCATCCGGCCCACCGTGGCGATCGATGCACTGACGGCCGAGCAGTACCCGGACCTGCTGGATCACCTTCAGTCGCTGGACTGCGAGTTCGTCGCGCACGGGCTGTCGGTCACCCGGCCCCAGACCAGCGCGATGGACCCGGCGCAGGAGCGGGCCTACATCGCCGAGACGCTGGACCGCCTGGCGGCCTGCGGCGTGCGGACCGCTGGCTGGTTCGGCGCCGACTACGCCGAGTCCACCTTCACACCGCAGCTGCTCGGCGAGCTGGGCGTGTCCTACCTGAGCGACTGGGCCAATGACGAACAGCCCTACGCAATGACGACCCCCGGCAACCTGGTGGCCACGCCGCTGTGGGCCGACTTCGACGACCAGACGGTGCTGATCAACCGCATGTGCAATCTCGACATGTTCGAGGACCACTTCCGCAAGGCGCTCGACCAGCTGGCGCGCGACAGCCTCGCGTCGGCCCGGCTGCTGCACTTCTGCGTCCGGCCCTGGGTCATGGGTGCACCACTGCGCATCGCGGCCTTCGAGCGCATCCTGGACCATGCACTGCGGCTGGAGCAGGTCTGGACCCCCCGCCTGGGCGAGGTGGTGCAGGCCTGGCGTGCCAGCGCCCAGGCGCACCCCGGCACGGAGTCTGCGCGATGATCGAGCTGCAGCAGGTCTCCAAGACATTCCGCACCGGCAGCCAGGCGGTGCATGCGCTGCACCCGACCGACCTGCAGGTGCGCGAGGGCGCCGTGATCGGCCTGCTGGGCTTCTCCGGCGCGGGAAAAAGCACGCTGCTGCGCCTGATCAACCGGCTGGAGGAGCCCAGCAGCGGCAGCGTGCGGGTGGGTGGTGTCGATCTGGTCGGGCTGTCGCAGCGCGATCTGCGGCAGGCCCGCCAGCAGATCGGCATGATCTTCCAGCAGTTCAACCTGCTCAGCAGCCGCACCGCGCTGGAGAACGTCATGTTCTCGCTGGAGGTCGCCGGCATCGATGCGGCGAGCCGGCGCACCCGCGCCCGCGATGCACTGGCCGCGGTCGGCCTGAGCGACAAGGAGCATGCGCACCCGGCCCAGCTCTCCGGCGGGCAGAAGCAGCGCGTCGCGATCGCCCGGGCGCTGGCGACCAACCCGCGGATCCTGCTGTGCGACGAGGCCACCTCCGCGCTGGATCCCCACACGGCGCTGTCGATCCTGCGCCTGCTCAAGCAGCTCAATCGCGAGCGGGGCATGACGATGGTGCTGGTCACGCACGACATCAAGGTCGCCAGCTACCTGTGCGAACAGTCGGTGGTGCTGGAGAAGGGCCGCGTGGTCGACCGCATCGACATGCAGTCGGCCGCACCGCAGAGCCTGCTGGGCCGCTTCTTCTTCGAGACCGCCAAGGGCTGGACCGACAGCACCGTGCTGCCCCAGGAGGACGCATGAACGATCTGCTCAAGGCCCTGGTGGACTTCGGGCCCGACCTGTGGAAGGCCACGACAGATACCTTCCTGATGGTCGGGGTGACGATGGTGGCGGCGGTGGTGCTGGGCCTGCCGCTGGGCGTGCTGCTGTTCGTCAGCAGCGCGACCGGGCTGCACCCGCGTCCGCTGCTGCACCGGATCACGAGCTACCTGGTGAATGTGCTGCGCTCCTTCCCGTTCATCATCCTGCTGGTGCTGCTGATCCCCTTCTCCCGCTTTGTCGTGGGCACCAGCATCGGCCCGAAGGCGGCTGCCGTCGCGCTGTCCTTCGCGGTGATCCCCTACTTTGCCCGGATGGTCGAGCAGAACCTGCGCGACGTGCCGCGCGGCATGATCGACATGGCGCTCGCCTGCGGCGCCTCGCCGATGGACGTGATCCGCAAGGTGCTGGTGCGCGAGGCCTTGCCCGGCCTGCTCGGCAGCCTGACCGTCACCGCGACCGGCTTCATCGCCTATTCCGCGGTGGCCGGTGCCGTCGGTGCCGGCGGCCTGGGCGACCTGGCCATCCGCTACGGCTACTACCGCTTCGAGACCGCGGTGATGATCTGGTGCGTCGTCATCATGTTCGTCCTGGTGCAGCTGACCCAGTTGCTGGGCGACTGGCTGGTCCGCCGGACCGACAAACGCTGAATCCCCTCCCCTCCCCGTTCCTCTCAACCCCCGTCCTCAAGGAGAAGACCATGACGAAGAAGCGCAGTTTCCTGCTGTCCCTGGTGGCAGCCGTAGCCATCGGCAGTCTGGGCCCGGCCCTGGCCCAGTCCGAGCTGCGGATCGGATTCTTCCCCGGCCCCTATGCCGACCAGTTCAAGCGCGGCGTGCAGCCCTACCTGGAGAGCCAGGGCATCAAGGTCACCGCCACCGAGTTCTCCAACATCATCCAGATCAACACCGCGCTGATGGACGGCTCGCTGGACGCCAACGTGTTCCAGAACCGGGCCTTCATGGATACCTTCAACGCGCAGCAGAAGGGTCGCCTGGTCGAGGTGCTGCAGGTGCCCAGCGCGCCGCTGGGCCTGTACTCCAGCAAGCACAAGGACCTGAAGAGCCTGCCCAACGGCGCCAGCGTCGCGATCCCGAACGAGCCGACGTCGATGGGGCGCGCACTGGCCTTCCTGCAACTGCAGGGCCTGATCACGCTGGATCCGGCAGTGGCCGCCGGGCGCCACACCGAGCGCAACATTGCCAGCAACCCGAAGAACCTGAAGATGGTGCCGATCGACGCGCCGCAGATGCCCCGCACGCTCAGCGAGGTGGACCTCTCGGCCATCCTGGGCAACCACATCCTGGCGGCCGGCATGCTGCTGTCGTCCGCGCTGGCGCTGGAAGACCCGGCACCGCAGTTCCGCATCATCCTGGCGGCGCGGGACGACGTCGCGAAGGGGCCGCTGATCGAGAAGCTGGTGACCGGCTACAAGTCGGCCGAGTACCGCCGCTTCGTCGAGACCGATCCGAAGTCCAAGGGCTTCTCGCGGCCCGAATACTGGCGGTAGGATCGGCCCCATGGCACTCTCCGCGTCGATGACCACGATCAGCGTCGAAAAGGCATGCCAGGTCATCCGCGAGGCCATCCACAGCGGTCAGTACCCGGGGGGCTCCTGGATCCGGGAGACCGCCGTGGCCCAGATGGCGGAAGTGTCCCGCACCTCGGTCCGCCAGGCGCTCAATGTGCTGGCGGCCGAGGGCTATGTCGAGCTGCACCCGAATCGGGGCGCGATGGTGGTGGACTGGACGGAGGAGAACCTGCTGCAGGTCTTCGACGTGCGGGCCATGCTGGAAGCCTATGCCTGCGAGCTGGCCGCGATGCACCGCACCGACGCGGAGCTCGGGGCGCTGCAGCACGAGGCCGACCTGTTCAGCCGCCTGGTGGCGCCCGCCGACGGTCAGGACAGCCGCCTGATCGCGGAGTCCAACAACCGGCTGCACCGGCTGATCCTCGCGGCCTGCCGCAATCCGCGCCTGGCGTCGCTGCTGGTCGCGGTGGTCCAGGTCCCGATGGTCAAGCAGACCTTCGCGAAGTACGACCATGCGGCGCTGCAGCGCAGTGCCTACCAGCACCAGGACCTGGTTGCCGCGATCCGCGCGCGCGACGGCGCCTGGGCCCGGGCCGCGATGGCCGGTCACATCCTCTCCGCCAAGAACGTGATCTTCGGCAGTGCGGCGCAGGTCGCACCCGCCGTGCCGGAGGCCCTGAGCACCGTCGGCCGCGGTCGCCGGGCCGCCAACTGAAGACCCACCCAGCCCTTGCGGGGCCGGCCTCGCGCCGCCCGCCGAAAGCCAGCCCACCATGCCTGTCATCCATCCGCGCGAGG
>JAEUOX010000075.1 GCA_016790475.1 Rhodoferax sp.
CATGTCGACGTGCTCGTGAAGATGCAGGTCGACATTGCCAAGAGCGAGTTCGATCAGGCGCTGGCCACGTATGCACAGATCCGCATGCTGTCGGTGGGCGCCATCGCCCTCGGCCTGCTGTTTGCGGTGGCCTTCGGCTACTCGCTGGTCCGCACGCTCGGCCGGCAGCTCGGTGCCGAGCCCGGCGAGGCTGCGGAACTGGCCCAGCGCGTGGCCGCCGGCGACCTGAGCGTGACGATTGCGCTGCGGCCCGGCGACACCACCAGCATGATGGCCCAGCTCAAGGCGATGCAGGACAGCCTGTCCCGCGTGGTCAGCAACGTGCGCCAGAACGCCGACGGCGTCGCCACCGCCAGTGCCCAGATCGCCCAGGGCAACCAGGATCTGTCCGGCCGCACCGAGGAACAGGCCAGCGCACTGGAGGAAACCGCGGCGTCGATGGAAGAGCTTTCCAGCACCGTGCGCCAGAATGCCGACAACGCCCGTCAGGGCAACCAGCTCGCACAGAACGCCTCCAGCGTGGCGATGCGCGGCGGCGAGGTGGTAGGCCAGGTGGTCGACACGATGAAGGAAATCAACGACAGCTCGCGCAAGATCGCCGACATCATCTCGGTGATCGACGGCATCGCGTTCCAGACCAACATCCTGGCGCTGAACGCCGCGGTCGAGGCGGCGCGTGCCGGCGAACAGGGCCGCGGCTTCGCGGTCGTCGCCTCCGAAGTCCGCAGCCTGGCCGGCCGCTCGGCCGAAGCCGCCAAGGAGATCAAGGAGCTCATCAACAACAGCGTGCAGCGTGTCGAACAGGGCTCCGCGCTGGTGGACCAGGCCGGTGCCACGATGACCGAGGTGGTCTCGGCGATCCGCCGCGTGACCGACATCATGGGCGAGATCAGCGCGGCCAGCACCGAGCAGAGCGCCGGCGTGTCGCAGGTCGGCGAGGCGGTCACGCAGATGGACCAGGCCACGCAGCAGAACGCCGCACTGGTCGAGGAAAGCGCCGCCGCCGCCGAGAGCCTCAAGTCGCAGGCCCAGCAGTTGGTGCAGGCGGTGGCCGTGTTCCGGCTGGCGCAGGAGACCGGACAGGCCGCTGTGCCTGCCCGCAAGCCGGCGCCGGTGCTTGCCGCACCGCAGGTCGAGCGACGCGGCCAGAACCGGGCCCAGAATGTCAGCCGGCCGGTGTTCGGCAAGGCCCGCCCGGCCAAGGAGCCGGCCAAGGCCCTGACACAATCCCTGCCCACCCGCAGGGAAGCGCCGGTCCACACCGGCACCGACGACTGGACCACGTTCTGAAGCCGCAAAGGCACACCGACCG
>JAEUOX010000058.1 GCA_016790475.1 Rhodoferax sp.
ACCTTCTTCACCGGCGTGCTGCTGATCGTGATCTTCTCGGTGCACCTGAACTGGCTGCCCTCCATCTACGACACCACGCTGGTCGTCAACTCCTGGAGCACCTTCCTGCTGCAGGTCAAGCAGATGATCATGCCGATCGCGGTGCTGGCGCTGTTCAATGCGGCGCAGATCAGCCGCTACATGCGGGCCTCGATGCTCGACAACCTCGGCCACGACTACGTGCGCACCGCTCGCGCGAAGGGCATGGGCGAGAAGGTGGTGGTGCTGGTGCATGTGCTGCGCAACTCGATGATCCCGGTCGTCACCGTGATCGCGCTGGGCGTGCCCTCGATCTTTGCCGGCGCGATCATCACCGAGCAGGTGTTCAAGGTCAACGGCCTGGGGCAGTTGCTGATCAATGCGATCCAGTCCAACGACCTGCCGCTGGTGCAGACGCTGACCTTCATCTTCGCGGTGCTGATCGTGACCTTCAACCTGATTGCCGACGTGCTGTACGGCATCCTCGACCCCCGGATCCGTTATGACTGAGGCCACTGCCAAACCTGCCGGCGTCGAGCAGGCGGCGCGCCCGCCGCGCAGCCAGTGGCTGGACGTCTGGGACCAGTTCCGCACGCACAAGGGCGCCCTGGTCGGCGCGGTGGTGTTCCTGTCCATCCTGCTCTTCGTGTTCGTCGGCCCCCTGGTGTGGAAGGTCGACCCGCAGTACGCCAACCTGCTGATGCGCAACAAGGACCCGGGCCTGCAGTTCCCGTTCGGTACCGACGAGCTCGGGCGCGACCTGATGGCCCGGCTGATGGCCGGCGGCAAGGTGTCGATCGCGGTCGGCATGACTGCGATGTCGATCGCGCTGCTGCTGGGCACGCTGATCGGCGTGTCGGCCGGCTTCTTCCGCAGCCTGGACGGCATCCTGATGCGATTGACCGACCTGTTCCTGGCGCTGCCGCTGCTGCCGCTGCTGCTGGTCATGGTGATGCTGTTCCGCGAGCCGCTGTCGGCCCGCCTCGGCCCGGAGACCGGCATCTTCATCCTGATGGTGATCGCGATCGGCGCGACCTCCTGGATGCAGACAGCGCGCATCGTGCGCGGCGAGGTGCTGGCGCTCAAGGAGCGGGAGTTCGTGCTGGCGGCGCGCTCGATCGGGGCGCCGCCGGTGCGCATGATCCTGCGCCATATCCTGCCCAACACGCTGAGCCCGATCATGGTCGCGGCGGCGCTGGGCATCGCCAGTGCGATCATCGTCGAGAGCGCGTTGTCCTTCCTGGGGCTGGGTTTCCCGCCGGACTTCCCGACCTGGGGGCGGCTGCTGTTCGACGCGGTCGACCACCTGCAGGACTATCCGAACCGGGTGCTGCTGCCGGGCATCGCGATCTCGCTGACCGTGCTGTCGGTCAACTACATCGGCGACGGCCTGCGCGACGCGCTGGACCCCCGCATCCGCGGCCGCTGAGGCTGCATCCGCGGCCCTTTCCGGCCGCCTCACGCCCTGGCTGCCATGACCACGATCGCGCACAACCGCTACTACCGCTACGACGAGTTCACCGCCATCCTGCAGCACTGGGCGCAGGCCCACCCGGGGCTGGTGGCGCTGCACAGCATCGGCAAGAGCCACGAGGGCCGCGAGATCTGGCTGCTGACGGTCACGCAGCAGTCAACCGGTCCGGCCACCGACAAGCCGGCCTACTGGGTGGATGCCAACATCCACGCCAGCGAACTGGCCGGCGGCGCCGCGGCGCTGTATTTCATCGACACGCTGCTGGCCGGCTACGGACGGGACGAGCGCATCACACGCTGCCTGGACACGCGGGCCTTCTACATCTGCCCGCGGATGAATCCGGACGGCGCCGAATGGGCGATGCGCGACACGCCGAAGATCATCCGTTCGTCGACGCGCCCCTACCCCTATGACGAGGACTTCGTCGATGGCCTGGACACCGAGGACATCGACGGCGACGGCCGCATCCTGTCGATGCGCATCCGGGATCCGAACGGCCCCTGGAAATGCCACCCGGACGAGCCGCGCCTGATGATCGCGCGCGAGCCGACCGAGGTCGGCGGCACCTACTACCGGATCCTGCCCGAGGGCCGGGTGCGGGACTACGACGGCTTCCTGCTCAAGGTGAACCGGGACCGCGAGGGGTTGGACCTGAACCGCAACTTCCCCGGCGGCTGGCGCCAGGAGTTCGAGCAACTCGGCGCCGGCCCCTACCCGACCTCCGAGCCGGAGGTGCGTGCGGTGGTGGACTTCATCGCGCACCACCCGAACATCAGCGGCGGCGTCACCTTCCATACCTGGAGCGGCGTGCTGCTGCGGCCGTTCTCCGGCCGGGCCGACACCGAGATGCCGGCCGAGGACCTCTGGTTCTTCCAGGCCCAGGGGGCCAAGGGCACCGAGATCACCGGCTACCCGGCCATCAGCACCTACGAGGAGTTCCGCTACCACCCGAAGGAGATCACGACCGGGGGCTTCGACTGGATCTACGAGCACCTGGGCATGTACAAGTGGACGGTCGAGATCTGGTGCCCGATGCGCGAGGCCGGCATCACCGACTACAAGTACATCGACTGGTTCCGCGAGCATCCGGTGGCCGACGACCTGAAGCTGCTGGCCTGGTCCGACACCGCGCTGCAGGGCAAGGGCCACGTCGACTGGTACCCGTTCGAGCATCCGCAGCTCGGCCCGGTCGAGATCGGCGGCTGGGACAAGATCTACGCTTTCCGCAATCCGCCCGCCCACCTGCTGGAAAAGGAGATCGCACGTTTCCCGGAATGGCTGATCTGGAACGCCCTCGTGTCGCCGAAGCTGGAGCTGGCGCATGCGCGCTGCGAGGCGCTGGGTGGCGACACCTGGCGCATCGAGGTCGGCGTGCAGAACACCGGCCATCTGCCGTCCTATGTGTCGAAGCGGGCGCTGCAGCGCAAGCAGTCGCGCGGGCTGGTCGGCGAGATCACGCTGCCCGAAGGCGCCGAGCTGGTCAGCGGCGCGCAGCGCACGATGGCGGGCGAGCTGGAGGGCCGGGCCTACAAGCCCTCGCTTGTCAGCTTTTGGACCGACCACACGCCGATGGGAGACCGCGCGAAGCTGCAGTGGGTCGTGCGGGCGGCGGCGGGCTCCGAAGTCGCGGTCGTCGTGCGGCACGAGAAGGCCGGGACGGTGCGCGCCAGCATCAGGCTGGGCTGAGTCCGGCGCACCCGGCGGCGGTTCGGGCGGCCCATGCGTTACGACATCGAGGCAGACTGGCTCTGGCAGTTCGCCTGCAACTACCGCTGTGGCTACTGCTTCATCGACCCGCAGGCGCTGGGCTCCAAGGTGCCGCCGCTGGGAACCCCGGCCGAATGGCAGGACGGCTTCCGCCGGACCGGCCGGACCTGGCTGCTGCACATCACCGGCGGCGAGCCGACCGTGCATCCGGATTTCGTCGAGATCTGCCGGCTGCTGGCGCAGGACCACTACCTGTCCCTCAACAGCAACCTGTCCCACCGCAGCATCGAGGCCTTTGCCGAGGCGGTCGACCCGGCACGCGTGCATTTCATCAACGCGGCGCTGCACCATGACGAGCGCCAGGCGCGCGGCGGGCTGGACGCCTTCGTCGAACGGGTCCGGCTGCTGAAGGCGCGGGGCTTCCCGGTGCTGGTGACGCAGGTGGCCGACACCGCGCTGCTGCCGCGCTTCGACGATCTGGTGCAGCGGATGGCGGCCGAGGGCCTCGTGGTGTTCCCGAAGGCGCTGCGCGGCAGCCACCAGGGGCGGATCTACCCACAGGCCTATACCGATGCCGAGCGGCAGCAGATCCGCCGCCTGGCCCGGGCAGCGCGCGAGGCGGCGCCGGAGCTGGCGCACCACCTGGGCGAGGCGCCGAGCATCAATGTGTTCGAGGAGGAGCGGCGCCTGGAGGTGGTCGACTACAGCGGGCGCCGGTGTGGCGCCGGCCCGCGCTTCGTGCAGATCAACGCGCAGGCGCAGGTGCTGCGCTGCGGCTCGCCGGTGAGCTTCGGCAACCTGCTGCGCGGCCCGGTGACGCTCCCAAAGGACGAGCGCCGCTGCCGCACGTCCTACTGCCCCTACTTCTGCGACAAGTACTCCGTGGCCCCGGCCGTGCCGGCGGGCCGGGTGGGGGCGGGGGCCTGAGCCTTCGCGGCGCAGGGGTGTGTCCCCGGACCGCGCGGCGCGCGCGGGCATCCGGTTACCATCGCAGCCTGGGCCGGACGGATGCCTGCGAAACCCTGTCGTTGCAAGGCGGCGGGGTTTTCCCGTTTCGGCCCCGACGACGCCATGCAAGACCACTACGCCGCCCTCGGGCTCAGCAGCGCCGCGACGCCGGCCGACATCAAGAAGGCCTACCGCCTGCTGGCCGCGCAGCACCACCCGGACCGCAACCCGGCGCCGGAGGCGGCCGCGCGCTTTCGCGCCGTGCAGCAGGCCTACGAGGTGCTGGGCGATGAAGCCCGCCGGGAAGCCTACGACACCAACCGCAAGCGCAACCTGCTCGACAACCCGCTGGCCACCGCCGCCGAGATCTGGGGCCAGTATCTGGACCGGGCGCTGCAGCCCTGACGCCACCATGCACCTGTCCCCGTTCTTTCACCACCTGCGCAGCGCCTATGCCGCCGAGTTGGAGGACCTGCGCTGCGATTCCGAAGGCCTGGTCGTGCTGGACCAGCGGCTGGCCCAGCGCCGGCGCGAGATCGATTTCCTGGTCCACATGCTGGAGGAAAGCCCGGAGATGGTGGCGACGGTCCTGCACCGGGCCTTCCGCTTCCCGGTGCCGGGGGCAATGCAGGAGCTGCTGACCCGCGAGCCGGAGGACCTGCCGGAGTGGGACAGGCTGCGCACGGCCATCGAGGTGGCGGACTGGGCGCAGGGCCTGGTGGCCACATTGCAGGCGCAGCCGGCCGGCGACTGGTTCCTGTGTGTCGCGGCCGGGCTGGAGTACCTGCATGCCTCACACCACCTGGGGGCGGAGGCCGGCGATTCGACCGATGGCGACGACTCGGAGGAGTCCCCGGAGCAGGCGGACAACGAGGACGGCAGCCCGCTGTCGGCCGATGACCTGGTCGAGAGCGACGGCCGCAGCGCCGAGGAAGCCGCAGCGGACTGGATGGCCGAGCAGGGCTTCGAGCGCAAGGAGTGAACACCCCATGAGCAGCCATCTGGCCCTGATCACGAAGACCCGCAGCCTGATCGCCGCCGGCGACATCACCGGCGCCGAGGCGGCACTGTCCGAACTGGCCGACAGCGAGGGCGACCGCGCGCTGATGGTCGTGCTCGACCAGCTCGCGCCCAAGGACATCCTGGCGGTGATCCGCGAGTACGATCCGTCGCGCGAATCCATCGTGAACCTGCTGGTGACGCCGGCGCAGTTCGCGCATGCGGTGGTCATCGAGAAGCAGTACAAGGACCTGACCCACACGCACCTGCGCGGCATGGTCAACTCGGTGGTGTTCCGCGACGGCGCGGATCCGGTCGAGTTCCTGGAGGCCGTGGCCAACCTCGAAGGCGGCAGCGAGGCCATGGCCAATTACTTCTCGGACAAGTGGGCCCGCCTGGAGGCCTTCGCGCGGACCGGCACCTTCGACACGCTGGAGGAAGACGGCGAGATGCTGTCCGAGACGGCGCTGCTGGCCTCGGCCTACGCCAGCCCGCGGGTCGAGCTCGACGAGGTGTCCGACCAGGACTGGATGCAGCTGGCCTGGACGATGCGCTACCAGTGCCCGGACCTGTTCACCGAAACCCTGTTGGTGATGCGTGCCCAGGCCCGTGCCCAGGCCCTCGGGCTGGAGCAGGAAGAGGAGGCCCCGGAGGAAGACCGCCGGGTCGAGACACGCGACACCGACCGCGGCCATGCGACGCCGGCGGCGCGCGAGGACGACGAGGAGTCGGCGATCTGACCGCCAACGCAGGCATGCCTCGCAGCTCCGACTCCACCGACACCACCGTTGCGCTGTTCGACGGCCGGCCCTTCTTCGAGAAGGCGCTGCGCTGGGGCGTCCAGCAGGGCCTGATCGGGGCGGACAAGCTGGCGACGATGCGCACCGAGGGCGCCAAGGGCATCGTGCAGATCGCCCGCTACTTCGGCACGGAGTACCTGCGGCCCGATCTGGAGCTGGCC
>JAEUOX010000191.1 GCA_016790475.1 Rhodoferax sp.
GGCGGTCGTCGCTCTGCCGGATCACCGTCAGGTCGCTCTCGAAGCCGCCACGCCCGTTGAGCATCGGCGTGTAGACCATCTGGTTCACCGCCATGGCCATGTCGTTGGCGCACAGCCGCTGCAACACCGCCAGCGCGTCGCGCCCGTGCAGCATCAGCTTCGTGAAGGAGCTCTGGTCGTACAGCGCCACCGCCTCGCGGGTGGCGCGCTGCTCGGCCTGCATCCAGGGCAGCCAGCCGGGTGTGCCCAGCGTGTGCGCCGGCGCCGGAGTGCCGGGCGGGCGGAAGTAGTTGGCGCGTTCCCAGCCGTTCTTGCTGCCGAACTCCGCGCCCTTGGCGAGCAGCGTGTCGTACAGCGGCGAGGTGCGCAGCGGGCGGGCGGTCTCCAGTTCCTGGCGCGGCCAGCGCATCGCATAGTGCAGGCCCAGCGTCTCGGCGGTGCGGGCGAACAGCGCGCGGCGGTTGCCGGTGAAGGGCGCGAACCGGCGCACGTCCACGTCCCACAGGTCGGTGCTGGGCTCGCCGCCGATGATCCACTCCGCCATCAGCCGGCCGGCGCCGCCGGAGTTCGCGATGCCGGAGGAGTTGAAGCCGGCGCAGACGAAGTAGTTGCGCAGCTCGGGCGCCTCGCCCAGGATGAAGTTGCCGTCCGGCGTGAAGCTCTCCGGGCCGTTGAGCAGCATCTTGATCTCGGCGGTCTCCAGGCAGGGCGTGCGATGGATCGCGTTCTTCATCAGCGGCTCGAACTGGTCCCAGTCCTCGCCGAGCAGCTGGAACTGGAAGTCGGCCGGAATCGGGTCGACCTTCCAGGGCTTGGCGACCGGCTCGAAGCCGCCCATCAGCAGGCCGCCGACCTCCTCCTTGTAGTAGATGAAGCCGTCCGGGTCGCGCATCACCGGCATCATCGGGTGCACGCCCTCGATCTTGCCGGTCACGATGTAGAAGTGCTCGGCGGAGTACAGCGGCACGTTCACGCCGGCCAGCCGCCCGAACTGGCGCGCCCATTGCCCGGCGCAGTTGACCAGCACCTCGCAGCGCACGTCGCCCTGCGCGGTGCGCACCCCGGTGACCCGGCCGCCCTCCGTGATCACGCCGGTGACCTCGATGCCCTCCCGGATCTGCACGCCCCGGCTGCGCGCGCCCTTGGCGAGCGACATGCACAGGTCGGCCGGGTTGGCCTTGCCGTCCCCGGGCAGCCAGATGCCCCCCTGCAGGTCGTCGGTGCGCATCACCGGATAACGCTCGGCCACCTCGCGCGGCGAGATCAGGTGGCACTCGACGCCAAAGCTGCGGGCCATCGCGGTCTGCTTCTTCAGCACCTGCATGCGCTCGGGCGTGCTGGCCACATTGACGCTGCCGCACTGCTTCCATCCGGTGGCCAGGCCGGTCTCGGCCTCCAGCGTGGCATAGAGCTCGATGCCGTACTTGCTCATCACCGTCATGTTGCGGTTGGGCCGCATCTGGCCCACCAGGCCGGCCGCATGCCAGGTGGTGCCGCTGGTCAGCTTGCCCTGCTCGAGCAGCAGCACGTCGGTCTCGCCGGCCTTGGCGAGGTGGTAAGCGGTCGAGCCGCCGACGATGCCGCCGCCGACGATCACGATGCGGGCTTGGGTGGGGAGGGACACGGGGGCTCCTGGCAGGTTCACCAGGATTGTGCCTGCGCCGACGCCGCGCTGGCTACCGCAGCTGCCCGCTACGCTGCGTCGGCAGCGGCCTCGCCGAGCTGCTGCAGTGTTCCGTGCAGTCTGGCCCAGTGTGCCGCGAGCTCCCGACACAGCGCACCGACGTCCGGATGGGGCTGCACCAGCGCCTGCGCGTCCTTCAGGAGGACATCCAGGCGCGCCGCGCAGTCGGCCAGCGCCGTCAGGCCCAGCGTACCGGCGGCGCCCTTGAGCGAGTGCATCAGGCGCTCGGCGGCGACCCGGTCGCCGCGCGCCAGAAGGGCCTCCAGCCGGGGGACATCGTCCCCATGCGACTCCGCGAAACGGCCCAGGATCCGCAGGTAGCGGTCGGCCCGCCCGTTGATGTACCGCAGGCCCTGGTCCACGTCCACACCCGGGATGCGCCGCAGCGCGTCCAGCGGTGCCAGGCCCGATGCCGACGGAGCGGCCGGGGCCGGCTGCGCCGGCAGCCACCGGGCCAGCGCCTGGTACAGCAGGGCCGGCTCGATGGGCTTCGTCAGCACGTCGGTCATGCCGGCGGCCAGGCAGGCGCGGCGGTCCTCGGCGAAGGCATTGGCCGTCAGGGCCAGGATCGGCGTGTGCGCATAGGCCGGCAGGCGCCGGATGGCCTGCGTCGCCTCGATGCCGTCCATCACCGGCATCTGCATGTCCATCAGGATCAGGTCGAAGGGCCGGGCCCGGGCCATCTCCAGCGCGCTGCGCACGCCCACTTCGCCGCCCATCATCTCGACCAGCCGCCGGGTCAGCGCCAGCCCCAGGCCGGTCCCGCCGTACTGGCGTGCGGTCGAGTTGTCCGCCTGCTGGAAGTTGCGGAACAGCCGGCCCTGCTGCTCCTCGGTCAGCCCGATGCCGGTGTCCTGCACCTCGAAGCGCACCGTCAGGATTTCGCCTTCGGTCGCCAGCAGCCGGGCCCGGATCGTGATGCCGCCGTGCTCGGTGAACTTCACCGCATTGCCGGCCAGATTGAGCAGCGACTGGCGCAGCCGGGTGACGTCCCCGCGCAGCCACAGCGGAACATGGTCCGAATCGACCTGCAGCTGCAGCCCCTTGCCGCGCGCGGACTCCCGGATGATCGACGCGACGTTGTCGATGACCGCCGACAGATGGAAGTTGTCGGCGTCCAGCTCCATCCGGCCCGCCTCGATCTTCGAGAGATCGAGGATGTCGTTGATGATGGACAGCAGGTGTCGGCTGGCGACCTGCATCTTGCGCAGGCGCTCGGCCTGCTCCGGCAGCAGCGGCCCGGCCTGCACCAGATGGTTCAGGCCCAGGATCGCATTCAGCGGCGTGCGGATCTCATGCGACATGTTCGCCAGGAACGAACTCTTCGCCACATTGGCGGCCTCCGCGGCCGCCTTGGCTTCCTGCAGGGCCTGCTCGGCGCGCTTGCGCTCGGTGATGTCCACCATGAAGGAGATCATGCGGGCCGGCGCGCTGTCGGTCGCCGGCTGGTGGTAGACCGTCATCTCGACCGGCACCAGGCTGCCGTCGCGCCGGCGCTGTTGCGTTTCGAACTTCAGGAAGCCCTGCGCCTGGATGCGCTCGGTGATCGCCCGGAAGGCGGGCAGCGGGAAGTTGGGGTCGATGTCCGGCACCGTGCGCTGCAGCAGTTCCTCCGGCGTGTAGCCGAGCAGCGTCGCGGAAAAGCGGTTGACATGCAGGAAGCGGGCATCGGTGCAGTCGACCCAGTGGATGCCGATCCCGACGGAGTCCATCGCGAACTCGGTGTCGCGCAGCTTGGCGTAGCTGTTCTGCAGCTCGGCCGTATTGCGGTGTACCCGGGATTCCAGCTCCTCATTGAGCACCCGCAGGTGCTCCTCGGCCTGCTTGCGCGCGCCGATGTCCACGCCTGCCCCGACCAGTACCGGTTGCCCGCCCAGCAGGATGCGCCGGCCGGTGAAGTAGTAGGTGGCCCGGCGACCGTCCTTGGCGACCAGCACGGCCTCGGCATCGCTGTGTCCGCGGGTGAAGGTCTCCAGGATGCGCTCGGTGATCAGCGCGCGGTCCGCGCCCTCGAACAGGTCCACGGCATTGCACCGGGCCAGTTCCTCGGCCGTGCGCCCGGTCGCCTGCTCGAAACTGGGGCTCCAGAAACGGAAGTGTCCGGTCGAGTCCAGCGCATAGGCCACCCCGGGCAGCGCGTCCTGGATGGTGTCCCGCAACAGGCGGGCTTCCTGCAGCTCGGTTTCGGCGCGCTTGCGCGCGGAGATGTCGCGTGTGACGCTGATCACCACGTCCCGCTCGCCGATCCGCGCATGGCGCAGCGTCACTTCGGCGCCGTACAGGCTGCCATCCTTGCGCCGGTGGCGGGATTCCAGCGTGTAGCCGTGCTCCGGCAGCGGCGGAAAGCGCGCATCCAGCGCCACCTCGTCGAACTGGGTGTCCCAGTCCCAGGGATGCATGCCGACCATCTCGGCAGGCGTGTAGCCGAGCATCGCGGCAAAGCGGTGGTTGACTTCGACCACCTGCTTGCGCTCGTCGAAGATGCAGATGCCGTCCAGCGTGTTGTGCAGCAGCGAGCGATGCCAGTCGGTCGCACTCCCGGTGACGCTGCCGTCGGCGGACGTCACGGGGGGCCTGGCGAGAAGCTCCCACAGGACCACGCGATGCGCGCCCTCGCCGACCTGGCGGGCGGACAGCAGCAGCGCCGGGTTGCCGTCGTCGTGGCATCGCTGAGCGCCATGCCCACCGGTGCCGTCGCAAAGGCAGCGCGGTAGGCCGAGTCAGGCGGGGAGCCGGGTGGGGCGTCGTTGGTCATCGGTGGTGGGCGGGACCCCTCCCGGACGGCTGGGCGGGCGGAACCTGCAAGCGTACGCTTTCGGGCGCCGCACCGGCGGAAGAATACCGCAGTTGTTTGATCTATCCCGGGTCGGCGGGCGCTCAGGCCAGCCGCAGGGCCATCGCGCCACCCACGATCGCGCAGGTGCCCAGCATCCGGCGCAGCGTGAAGGCCTCCTTCAGCAGCCACACGCCCAGCAGCGCACCGAACAGCACCGAGGTCTCGCGCAGCGCCGACACCGTGGCCACCGGCGCGCGCGTCATGGCCCACAGCGCGATGCCGTAGGAGCCCATGGACGCGATCGCGCCCCCCAATGCCAGCGGCCAGCGCTGCCGCGCATAGGCCAGCACCTTGCCGCGCCGGCGCGCGAACACCAGCAGCGCGAACGGCCAGCCGTCCAGCATGAACAGCGTGGCGACATACTGCAGCGCATGCCCGGCCTGGCGCACCCCCTGCGCGTCGACCAGCGTGTAGAGCATGATCGTCACCGCATTCGCCAGCGCGAAGGCCACCGCCTTCGGGGCGGCCAGCGCCTGCGCGCTCAGCCCCAGCGTCAGCACGCCGCCACTGATGGCCAGCACGCCGAGCCAGCCGCCGGGCGAGAGGCGCTCGCCCAGCACCGCGCTGGCCGACAGCGCCACCAGCAGCGGCGCCAGGCCCCGCATCAGCGGGTAGGTCAGCCCCATGTCGCCGTGTTCGTAGGCGCCGGCCAGCGCGGTGTAGTAGCCCACATGGATCACCAGCGACATCAGCAGGAAGGGCCAGGCGCTGGCCGGCGGCAGGCCGACCCACAGCACCAGCGGCACCGCCACGACCGAGCCCAGCAGGTGGATCAGCGCGGTGTCCAGCGCCTTGTCCGCGCTGGACTTGACGAGCACGTTCCAGGAGGCGTGCAGCAACGCACCGCCCAGCACCGCGAGGAAGACCGGCCAGGTGAGGGTCAAGCGCGGGCCTTGCGGTGACGGGCCGGCGCCGAGCCGGCCGGGGACGGCATCAGGCCCATGGCAGCGAGTAGGTCTTCAGGTTGGTGAAGCTCTTCATCGCCTCCTGCACGCCTTCCTTGTAGCCCAGCCCGGAGTCCTTGATGCCGCCGAAGGGCGTGAGCTCCAGCCGGTAGCCGGGCACCTCGCGCACGTTCACGGTGCCGACCTCCAGCTCGCTGACGAAGCGGGTGATGTAGTCGAGCCGATTCGTGCAGACGGCACTGGACAGCCCGTAGGCGGTGCCGTTGGAGATCCGGATCGCTTCGTCGATGTCGCGGAAGCGGATGATCGGCGACACCGGCCCGAAGGTTTCCTCCTTGACCAGCAGCATCTCCGGGCGGACCTGGTCCACGACGGTGGGCGAATACAGCGCGCCACGGCGCTGGTTGCCAACCAGCAGCTTCGCGCCCTGCGCGACGGCCTCGTTCACGCGGGACTCGAAGAACTTCGCGGCCGGCTCGTCGATGACGGTGCCCATGTCCAGCGTCTTGTCGCTCGGGTCGCCCCAGGTCCAGGCGCGCGTCTTGGCCACCACCTGCTCGACGAAGCGGTCTGCCACCGCCTCGTGCACCAGCATGCGCTTGATCGCGGTGCAGCGCTGGCCGGAATTCTTGTAGGAGCCGGTCACCGCCAGCGTCGAGGCCTCGTCGATGTCGGCGTCCTCCATCACGATGATCGGGTCGTTGCCGCCGAGCTCCAGCACCATGCGGCGGTAGCCGGCCTTGCCGGCGATGTACTTCCCGATCGCGACACCGCCAGTGAAGGTGATCAGGTCGACCTGCGGATTCGTCAGCAGCTCGTCGGCGATCTCGCGCGGGTCGCCGGTGAGGACGCTGAGCATCTCCGGTGGCAGGCCGGCCTCGTACAGGATGTCGGCGAACAGGATTGCCGAGAACGGCACCTTCTCGGAGGGCTTGAGCACCATCCGGTTGTTTGTCGCCACGCTGGGCACCACCTTGTGCGCGACCTGGTTGGCCGGGTGGTTGAAGGGCGTGATCGCGGTGATCGCGCCCAGCAGCGGCGCGCGCTGCGTGAAGACCCGGCGCTTCTTGCCGTGGTGCGTCAGGTCGCAGCTGAAGATCTGGCCATCGTCCTTGAGCACCTCGTTGGCGCCGAACAGGAACACGTCGCTGACGCGGCCGGCCTCGTAGAGCGCGTCCTTCATGCACAGGCCGGCCTCCGCGCTGATCAGCCCGGCGACCTCGTCGACCCGGCGCGCGCTGATCGCGGCCGCACGATTCAGGATGGCGGCGCGCTCGAAGCGGGTCAGCGTCGGCTTGTAGGCCGCGGCAATGGCATACGCCTCGCGCACCTCTTCCAGCGTGGCCTTGGGCACACGGCCGATCTGCTGTTCGGTGTACGGGTTGAAGACCGCGATGCTGCGCTCGGCGCTGCGCCCGGCACCGACCTTGCGGCCGGCGATGCGCATCGCGTCAAGCTGGTGGTCGAGGATGAACTGGTCGATCATGGAGGGCCTGTCGGAGGGAGGAAGGGTCACTGCGCGTAGTTCAGCGCCAGGTCGAACGCGTCGAAATTGCGGAAGCGCCGCTGCCGGTCCAGGCCGGGCAGCGGCCGGTTCACGATCAGCGGCACGCGCTGCTCGCTGACGCCACCGTGCGAGCGCAGCGGGACCTCCAGCGCGCGCAGGTCATGGCGCGCGGCCGAGGTGCCGATCACGGTGGAGCGCTCCGAAACGACGACCAGATCGCCGATGCGGTCGGCCGGCAGCTCGAAGCGCTCGGCGGCCTGGGCGCGCGTCAGCACCGCCTCGATGCCGCGCACCGGCTGCAGGCGCGCGCAGGCGGCGGCCAGGTCGGCCTGTGGCGGCAGATAGACCGTCGCGAACGAGCCCAGCGCACCGTGGTGCACCACATACGGGTCGGTGATCGGCAGGATCACCCGTGCCGCCGCCGTGCCGAGCCAGGCATCGAACCAGTCCTGCAGGTAGATCACGTCCGGCTGGCCGTCCATCGCGACCTTGGCGTTCATGCCGTGGTCGGCGGTCAGCGCGATCACGCAGCCCATCGCGTCGAGCTGGCCCAGGTAGCCGTCCATCATCGTGTAGAAGGCATTCGCACCGGGCGTGCCGGGGGCATGCTTGTGCTGGATGTAGTCGGTCGTGGAGAGGTACATCACGTCCGGGCGGTGCTTCTTCATCAGCGCCACGCCTGCGGCGAACACGAACTCGGACAGGTCGGCGCTGTAGACGCTGGGCAGCGGCCGGCCGACGAGCGCCAGCACGTTGTCGATGCCGTTCTCTGCCAGCGTGGCCTGGTCGGCCTTCTCCGACGAGAAGCAGATGCCCTTCGCCATCTTGTGGCCGAGCAGGCTGCGCAGCTTGTCCTTCGCGGTGACGATGGCGACCGACTTGCCGGCGTTGGCAAGCGCCTCGAACAGCGTCGGTGCGCGCAGCCACTTGGCGTCGTTCATCATCACCTCGGTGCCGGTCGCGGTGTCGTACAGGTAGTTGCCGCAGATGCCATGCACGCTGGGCGGCGCGCCGGTCACGATCGAGAGGTTGTTCGGGTTCGTGAAGGTCGGCACGACGCAGTCGGCCACCAGGCCGGTCCCGCGCGCGAGCGCCTCGCGCATCCAGGGCATATGGCCGGTGCCGACGGCCTGGCCGAGGTAGTCCGGCTCGCAGCCGTCGACGCAGACGACGACGGTGGGCACGGAGGGCAGGCGGTAGGAACGCTGGTTGACTTGGATGCTTGTCATGGTGGTCGGGGGGAAGGGGTTTCAGGGGCGGGGTGCCGGCTCCGGGCGCCGTCCGGCGTCCATGTCCAGCATGCGGTTCTTGCTCTGGATCGCGTGGTCGAACAGCGCGCGGCCGGCGATGTCCGGGTCGCGGCTGTCGATCGCCTGCAGCAGGTCCCAGTGGGCCTGCGCCGACGCCGGCAGCTGCCGCGCGTCGTCCAGGTTCAGGCGGCGGAACAGCGAGATCTCCTTGACCAGCTTGCGGTAGATCGAGGTCAGCTTGCGGTTGCCCGCCATCTCGACCAGCCGGTCATGGAACTGCAGGTTCAGCCGGTGGTAGGTGTGGGCATCCTGGGCCTGCACCGCGGATTCCATCGCGCGGACCAGGCCGTGCGCCTCCTCGCGCTGCGCCGGGTCCATGCGCTCGGCCAGCCGGCGCCCGACGGATTCCTCCATCGCGGCGCGCAGCTCGTAGATCTCGATCGCCTCGTCGATCGGGATGTCGCGCACGAACACGCCGCGGTTCTTCTCGGTGCGCACCAGGCCGGCTTCGTCGAGCATCCGGAAGGCTTCGCGCACCGGCCCGCGGGACACGCCCAGGCGCAGCGCCAGCGCGGCTTCATTGAGCTTGGCGCCCGGCGCGAACTCGCCGGACAGGATCGCGCGCTCGATCTCCTGCTGCACGACCATCGTCAGCGAATGGTTCTGCAGCAGGGCGATGGTCGGGTGCGGGTCCGCGCTCATGCCCGCATTGGAACGACAAAGGCGAAAATTGTCAACAATCTACAAAAAACAATTGACAAGATCCCCGCTTGCCCCGTCCAATCGGACCCGTGCCGCCGGGGTGCCTGCTGCCGCCGGCCCCGCAACCCCCTGACTGGAAAGAGGTTTTCACCATGGACAGAGACAAGATCCTGCTGACGCCCGGCCCGCTGACGACCACGCTGCGCACCAAGCTGGCGATGCTGAAGGACTGGGGCTCCTGGGACGCGGACTTCAACGCCGTGACCGCCAGCGTGCGCAAGAGCCTGCTGGCGATCGTGCACGGTGCCGATTCCCATGTCGTGGTGCCACTGCAGGGCAGCGGCACCTTCAGCGTCGAGGCTGCCGTCGCCACCGTCGTGCCGCGGGACGGCCATGTGCTGGTGCTGGACAACGGCGCCTATTGCAAGCGCGCCGCCCGGCTGACCAGCCTGATGGGCCGGCGCTGCACGCTGCTGCCGTTCGACGAGGCGCAGCCGGTGTCGGTCGCCGCCACCGAGGCCGCGCTGCGCGCCGACCCGAGCATCACGCACGTGGTGCTGATCCACTGCGAGACCGGCGCCGGCGTGCTGAATCCGCTGCAGCCGATCGCCGATCTCTGCGAGCGGCTGGGCCGGGGCCTGATCGTCGATGCGATGAGTTCGTTCGCAGCGCTGGAGATCGATGCCCGCAAGACCCGCTTCGATGCGCTGGTCGCCGCCAGCGGCAAGTGCCTGGAGGGTGTGCCCGGCATGGGCTTCGTATTCATCCGCCGGGCCATCCTGGACGGCTGTGCCGGCAACAGCCAGTCGCTCGCGATGGACCTGCACGACCAGTACGTCTACATGGAGAAGACGACCCAGTGGCGCTTCACGCCGCCGACGCATGTCGTCGTCGCGCTGCACGAGGCGATCGCCCAGTTCGAGGCCGAGGGCGGCCAGCCGGCACGCCTGGCCCGCTACCAGCGCAACTACGAGACGCTGGTGCGCGGCATGGCGGCGCTCGGCTTCCAACCCTTCCTGGATCCGGCGGTGCAGGCGCCGATCATCGTGACCTTCCACGCGCCGGCCGACCCGAAGTACGACTTCAAGACCTTCTATGCCGCGGCCCGGGCGCGCGGCTTCATCCTGTATCCCGGCAAGCTGACGACGGTGGAGACCTTCCGCGTCGGCTGCATCGGCGCGATCGGCCCCGACGAGATCGAGCAGGCCGTCCATGCCGTGGCGCTGACATTGCAGGACATGGGCATCACGTCGGCCGCGCCGGCGGCCTGACACCCCGGCGCCGCACGGCCCGCCTTTTCGCCCGCCCGCCGCGCAACGCGGGGGCGGGTAAACCCTTTGTTGACACCTATATCGATAAAGCCAACAATCATTTCGACCCCCCACCCACCGCTGCCGACGCATGCACATTGCCGCGCTCGAAACGATCCGCTCCAGCGACAACGCCAACCTGTTGTGGCTGGTCGTCGAGACGGACACCGGCATCTCCGGGCTGGGGGAGGCCTTCTTCGCGCCCGGCCCGGTCGAGACCTTCCTGCATGAGGTGGTCGCCCCGCTGGTGCTCGGCCGCGACGCCACCCGCATCGGCGCGATCAACCGCGAGCTGACGCGCTATCCGGTCGGTTACGCGTCCTCCGGCGTCGAGATGCGCGCGGCCGCCGCGCTGGACATCGCGCTGTGGGACTGCCTGGGCCAGCAGACCGGCCTGCCCCTGCATGCGCTGCTGGGCGGCCGGGCGCGCGACACGATCCGCATCTACAACACCTGTGCCGGCCCGCACTATGTCAAGAAGGCCCGCTCCGCCGACGTCGACGCCTGGTTCGGGCGCGACCAGGCACCGCAGCCGCTGGATGACCTGCATGCCTTCGAGCACGAGCCGGAGCGGCTGGCGCGCGAGTTGCTTGACGAGGGCATCACCGGCATGAAGATCTGGCCGTTCGACCGCGCGGCCTTCGCGAACGGCGGCGTCGGCATTACCACCGCACAGATCCAGGAAGGCCTGCGGGTGTTCCAGCGCATCCGCGCGGCGGTCGGCATGCGCATGGACCTGATGGTCGAGATGCACGCGCTGTGGGACCTGACCAGCGCGCGCCAGATCATCCGCGCCGTCGAGGCGGTGGAGCCGCTGTGGATCGAGGACCCGGTGCGCATGGACGACACCCGCGCATTGCAGGAGCTGGCCCGGTTCACCCGCATACCCTTGCTGGCCTCCGAGACGCTGGCGCCGGCCAGCAGCTTCGTGCCGCTGATCGCTTCCGGCGCGCCCGGTATCGTCTGTTTCGACCCGGGCTGGTGCGGCGGCATCACGCAGGCCCGCGCGATCTGCGACATGGCGGCCGCCGCGCAGCTGCCGGTCGCCGCGCACGACTGCACCGGGCCGATCGGTTATGTCGCGGGCACGCACCTGTCCGTCTGGGCGCCGACCGCGATGATCCAGGAGACCGTGCGCGCCTACCTGCGCGGCTGGTATGCCGACGTCGTTACCGAGCTGCCGCCGATCACCGCGGGCCGCATGGCGCCGCTGGATGGCCCGGGGCTGGGCACCCGGCTGCGCCCGTCCTTCCTGGCCTCGCCAGGCATCACCCGGCGGCGCAGCACCGCGCCCGCCACCACCACCGGAGCCACGCCATGACTGTCGCCACTCCTGCCGCGCGTTCCTGGGACGCCGAGGTCGCCGCATTCCAGCGCGACGGCTTCGTCGTGATCCCGAATGCGCTGAGCCCGGCCCAGGTGGCCGGGCTGAATGCCGCCTTCACGCGTTACGAGACCGAGTTCGGCCCGGAGTGGTCGCACTTCAGCGAGTCCTTCATCCACACCGCCGACGTGCTGCCGCACCTGAGCGACTTCGACGCAACGATCGAGAACCCGGTGGTGCTGCCCTTCCTGCAGCGGCTGCTGGGCGAGAAGCTGGCCTTCGAGGAGCTCTCGCTGATGATCCGCAACCCGACCGACAACGTCGGCGAGCTCAAGGGCTGGCACCGGGATGTCGTGCGCGCATTCGACCGGCGCCACGAGATCAAGGTGCTGTCGGTGGTCTATTACCTCACCGACGTGACCGCGAACGACCATTGCTTCAGCATCATCCCGGGCACCCATGACGGACCGCGTGGCGACATGCGCCCCGAAGACGTGCGGCCCGGCATGGAGATCGATGCCATCGGTCCGGCCGGTTCGGCCTACATCTTTCATGCGCGGGCCATCCACGCTGGCAAGCTCAAGCTCGGCTCGCGCACCCGGCGCACGATCCATCTCTACTACGGCCAGTACGGCGACCCGCGCTCCTCCGAGTGGACGACCATCCCGCCGCGCCTGGCCGACAAGCACGATCCGTCCCTGCCCCCGTGGCTGTATGCCAAGGCGCGGGTCACCGACATCATCGACGGCACCGGGCGCAAGCCGCGCGACGTGCCGCCGGACATGACCACCGCCCAGATGCTGATCCACGTGCAGCGCCGGGCCAACCAGAAGGCACCCGCACCATGAGCACCTCTCCCGCCGCAGGCCCTGCATCCCGCTACAGCCTGGCCGACATCCGGGCCACGCTGTTCTCGGCCGTGCTGTCGGATTGCCTGGACCAGTGCGGCGTCACCAAGCAGGCCCTGCCCTCGCGCATCCGGCCGCTGGACATCGCCGGCGTGATGGTCGGGCGCGCGCGCACCGCCGCCTTCATGGAGGTCTACCACGTGGCCGAGGGCGTCAACCCCTACGAGCTGGAGATCGCGCTGATCGACAGCCTGCAGCCCGGCGAGATCCCGGTGTTCGCCTGCTCCAACCCGGGCCGGGTCGCGCCCTGGGGCGAGCTGCTGTCGACCGCCTCGCAGGTGCGTGGCGCGGCCGGCGCGCTGATGGACGGCTGCGTGCGCGACATCAAGCCGATCCTCGCGATGGGTTTCCCGGTGTTCCACGGCGGCATCGCGCCGCTGGACTCCAAGGGGCGCGGCAAGATCATGGCGCTGGATGTGCCGATCGAATGCGCCGGCGTGGCGGTCGCGCACGGCGACCTGGTCTTCGGCGATGCCGACGGTGTCGTCGTCGTGCCCCAGGCCGTCGAGCAGCAGGTGCTCGACCTGGCCTTCGAGAAGGTCAAGGGCGAACGCAGCACGCTGCAGGACCTGCGCCGCGGCGACAAGCTCGCCGACGTGTTTGCCCGTTACGGCATTCTGTGAACCAGGAGCAGCCTCGATGATTGTCGATTGCCATGTGAATGTGTACGAAGACGCCCAGATCCTGCCGCTGCACCTGGAGGTGACCCGCTTTGCGCGCGCCGAAGCCGTCGAGCTGCCGTCGAACCCGGACATCGTCCAGCGCGCGATGCGCGATGTCGACCGCGCCATCGTGTTCTCGCTGCGGTATGCCGACTCGATCGGCATCGACGGCGACGACGAGGTCACCGCGCGGCTGGTCGCACGCGACCCGAAGAAGTTCATCGGTTTCGCCTGCATCGACCCGCGGATGCCGAACTGCATGGACCTGCTGGTGCATGCGATCGAGGACCTGAAGCTCCGGGGCGTCAAGTTCGGGCCGATCTACAACGGCGTGTCGCTGCTCGACCCGCGGCTGGAGCCGATCTACCAGTACCTGGTGCGCCACAACCTGCCGCTGACGATGCACATGGGCACCACCTACGGCGCCAACGCACCGGTGCAGTACGGCCGCCCGCTGGATGTCGACACCATCGCCAACCGGCACCCGGACCTGAAGATGGTGATGGCCCACATGGGGCACCCCTGGTACGAGGAGTGCATCATCGTCGCGCGCAAGAACCCGAACGTCTACTGCGAGGTGTCGGCGCTGTACTACCGGCCCTGGCAGTTCTGGAACACGCTGATCTGCGCGCAGGAATACACGATCGCGAACCGCAACAAGATCTTCTGGGGCACCGACTTCCCGTTCACGACGGTCGCGGACTCGATCGCCGGCCTGCGCAATGTCAATGCGGTGATCGCCGGCTCCGGCCTGCCGCGCGTGACCGACGACACGATCGAGCAGATCCTGCATTCCGACCCGACCGCGCACTGGTGGCACGGTGGCCTGGCCGCCCGGGGGTGACACGATGGCAGACGACGGCCACAAGCCTGCCTCCCCGAAGCGCCCGAACGGCCTGCGCAGCGACGAGTGGTTCGCGCGCCAGGATTCCTACGGCTTCATCTACCGCAGCTGGCTGAAGAACCAGGGCCACGCCGCCCGCATGTTCGACGGCAAGCCGGTGATCGGCCTCTGCAACACCTGGTCCGAGTACACGCCCTGCAACGGGCACCTGCGTGGCCTGGCCGAGCATGTGAAGCGCGGCGTGCTGGAGGCCGGCGGCTTCCCGCTGGAGTTCCCGGTCACCTCGCTGTCCGAGCCGCTGATGCGGCCCACGACGATGCTGTTCCGCAACCTGGCCAGCATGGACGTCGAGGCCTCGATCCGCTCGCAGCCGATGGACGGCGTGGTGCTGCTGGCCGGCTGCGACAAGACGACGCCGGCCTGCCTGATGGGCGCGGCCAGCGTCGACCTGCCGACGCTGCTGGTGTCCGGCGGCCCGATGCTGTCGGGCCGCTACGAGGGCCGCATGCTGGGTTCGGGCACCGACGTGATCCGATTCAAGGACGCGGTGAACGCCGGCACGATGAGCATGCCGGAGTTCATGGCGGCCGAGGCCGCGATGTCGCGCAGCGCCGGTTCCTGCATGACGATGGGCACCGCCTCGACGATGGCCAGCCTGTGCGAGGGGCTGGGCATCGCGCTGCCGCAGAACGGCGCGATCCCGGCCGTGGATGCGCGGCGCCAGGCGCTGGCCTTCGAGGCCGGTCGCCGCGCGGTCCAGATGGTGCGCGAGAACCTGCGCATGTCACAGGTGCTGACCAAGCCGGCCTTCGCGAATGCGGTGCGCCTGAACGCCGCGCTTGGCGGCTCGACCAACGCGGTCGTGCACCTGCTGGCGCTGGCTGGCCGGCTGGGTGTGGACTTCACG
>JAEUOX010000300.1 GCA_016790475.1 Rhodoferax sp.
GCGCTGTCCCAGGGAGCCCTGGCCCAGCGTGGCTCCAGCGGCCACGTCAACGTGATCTACTGGCAGGCGCCTTCGATCCTGAACCCCTACCTCTCCACGGGTACCAAGGACGTCGAGAGCTCCTCGCTCGTTCTGGAGCCGCTGATCCGGTTCAACGAGAAGGGCGAAATGGTGCCCTTCCTGGCGGCGGAAGTGCCCACCGTGGCCAATGGCGGCTTCTCGGCCGACTTCAAGACCATCACTTACAAGCTGCGCCCCGGCGTCAAGTGGTCCGACGGCACGCCGTTCACCGCCTCCGACGTGCTGTTCACCTACGAGTACTGCACCGGCATCAAGGGCTGCGCCAAGACCAACATCTTCGCGCCGGTCGACAAGGTCGTCGCGGTGGACCAGAACACCGTCCGCATCACGTTCAAGGCCGCCAAGCCCTACCCGTATGACGTGTTCGGCGGGGCCAGCACCCCGATCCTGCAGCGCGCGCAGTTCAAGGACTGCCTGGGCGACAAGGCGCCGAGCTGCAGCAAGGAAAACTTCAACCCGGTCGGCACCGGCCCCTTCATGGTCAAGGAATTCCGTCCGAACGACGTGATCCAGTATGTGGCCAACCCGAACTACCGCGATCCGGCCAAGCCGGCCTTTGCGACGATGACGCTGAAGGGCGGTGGTGATGCCGCCGCCGCCGGCCGCGCCGTCATGGAAACCGGCGAGTTCGACTACGCCTGGAACCTGCAACTCGCACCGGACGTGCTGGCCCGCATGGGCCGGGGCGGCAAGGGCAAGACGGTGGCCGCCTTCGGCACGCTGGTCGAGCGCATCGAGATGAACCTGACCGACCCGTCGCCCAAGCACGGTGATGCGCGCTCCACCACGAAGCACCCGCATCCGTTCCTGACCGACCTGCGCGTGCGCAAGGCCCTGTCGATGGCCATCGACCGCAACCTGCTGGTGGAAGTCGGCTACGGCCCGGCCGGCCGCGCAACCTGCAACCTGGTGCCTGCACCGATCGCATTCGCGTCCAACAACACCGACTGCATCAAGCAGGACATGGCCGGCGCCAAGGCGCTGCTGGACCAGGCCGGCTGGCGTGTCGGCCCGGATGGCGTGCGTGCCAAGGACGGTGTGAAGATGGAAATCCTCTACCAGACCTCCACCAATGCCGTGCGTCAGAACTTCCAGGCGCTGGTCAAGCAGTGGTGGACGGAACTGGGCGTGAAGGTCGAGCTGCGCAACGTGTCGGCCTCGGTGTTCTTCGGTGGTGACCCGGGTTCTCCGGATACCTTCCAGAAGTTCTACGCCGACGTCGAGATGTACGCCAACAATTTCGACGGCACCGATCCGGAAGGCTACCTGGCCGAGCATGTCTGCGACAAGATCCCGCGTCCGGAAACCCAGTGGCAGGGCACCAACATGAACCGCTACTGCAACCCGGAATACGACAAGCTGGTCAAGGAGCTCAGCGCCACGGCCGGCATCGAGAAGCGCGCCGCGATCGCCAAGCGCCTGAACGACATGCTCACGAAGGACAGCTATGTGGTCGTCCCGCTGGTCGACCGCGGACGTGTGTCGGCCCACTCCAACACGCTGGGTGGCGTGATCCTGAACACCTGGGACAGCGAGCTGTGGAACGCCGCTGACTGGTTCCGCAGGAAGTAAGCCCTCCGGGCCACCGGCCGGCAGTGCGCCGGCCGGTGGCCCAGCCCCGTGTTTTCCGGGCTGCCGCCACGGCGGCAGCCCTTGTCCCGAGTGCGTAGCGCATGTTCACCTATACCCTCCGCCGATTGCTGATCGCCATCCCGACGGTGTTGGTCATCAGCCTCGTGATCTTCATGCTGCTGGAGCTCGCCCCCGGTGACCCGATGGCCGACGTGCCGCTGACGGTGCCGCCCGAGGTCAAGGCCAAGATGCGTGAGGCCCTGGGGCTGGACCAGCCGTCCTGGGTCCGCTACCTGCTGTGGCTCAAGCAGTTCTTCTGGGTCGAACCGCTGCACCTGATCGACCACTGGTTCGGCACCCATTTCGGCGAAGGCATGCAACGCGTGATCTCCTGGCAGACGCGCAGCCCGGTGTCGGAGCTGATCCTGCAGCGCCTGCCCCAGACCCTGTGGGTGGTGGGCATGGGTTATCTGGTCGGCGTGTCGCTGGCCGTCCCGATCGGCGTGAT
>JAEUOX010000309.1 GCA_016790475.1 Rhodoferax sp.
CTCGCGGGGCGGCTTGCCCTGGCCGATGCTGCGGCGCACGCGCCAGTAGCCGGTGTACCGGCCCTCGTCCTGCTTCAGGTAGGCCTGCAGAAAGCGCTCGCGCAGGCGGCTGCCAGGCTCGGCGTTCACCGGTGTCACGAACACCTCGCCCAGCTGGATCAGCTTGCCGGTGTAGATCTTCTCCAGCGTCAGCACGTTGATCGGCCGCAGCGCCGGGTGCCCGATCACGACCACGCCATCCGCCGCCTCCAGCCGGCCCGGCCCCGCGCCAGCCAGCAGCAGCAGGAGGGGGACCAGGACCCTGCGCATGGTGCCGTGGGTCAGAACGCGAAGTTGTACGACACCGACAGCACCTGGAAGCGCTTGCGGTGCACGTCCCCGTCCACCAGTGCGGACACCAGCCCGACGCGCGTGCGCATCCACTCGAACTTGAGCTTGGCACTGGGGGACAGCGCGTAGGAGGCCCCCAGCATCGTCGAGTACTGGTCGTAGACGACCGTGCCATCGGCAATGATCTGGTGGAACTCGGCTGGCAGGAACAGCGGTGCCCCCTGCGCGGCCAGTGGCACGGGGGTCGCATTGGCGTCCTGGTACAGGCGCCGGTTGTCGGCCGCGGAGTAGATCCGGGCGTAGGTGACATACGGCACCCAGCGGCCGACCGTGCGGGACACGGTGACATGGGCGCTCTTGCTGCCCGGGCCCCAGTCGATGTCCTTGCTGATGCGCTGCGCGTACTCGGTGGCGACGCGCCAGGGCCCGGAGGTCCACTCCGCGCCGAAGGTGAGCACCGAGATGTGGAACTTGCCGATCAGCGTGCCGGGCGCGTATAGCGTGCCACCGACCGGGGGCGGCGCCGGGATCGTTGTCGGCAGAAAGCGGTCAGTCTGCGGCTGGTCGGGCCGCAGCGTCGCACGGTGCAGCCCGAGCTGCAGGCTCCAGGGACGCGAGGCATGCGTCAGGACCATGCCGGTGGCGCGCACGTCCTCCGGCACGAACCGGCTGGGGTAGGCCGACCGGGTTGCCGGCCGCTGGTACGGCAGGCGGTAGTGGACCCGGGTACCGCCGACGTAGGCGTGCAGCCCGATGTCGGCGCTGTCGGTGCTCCAGGTCCGGTTCACGGCCAGCCCGTCGGCATCGTAGAACGGACTGATCGAGTACACCTCCGCCGGCAGCCGCGCGGCGTCGTAGGTCACGCCGACGTCGCTGTTCAGTGCGTCCTGCAGGAACGGCACCCGCAGACGCCCGAGGCGGATCTGCCATTCATTGTTCGGCCGGTAGCTGACGAAGGCCCAGCGCAGGCGCGCCGAAAGGCCTTCGTCACGGTCCTGGTCGGCACTCGCGACCAGCTGCGCCGTGGCCCCCCATTGCGGATTGAACTGCGCTTCCAGCTGCAGGCCGATCAGGGAGTCGGCCCGTGCCGTCCCGTCACGGTCGATGAATCGCAGATAGGGTGCCCGCTGGTCCGACACCGCATAACCCAGCGTTCCGAACCCGCTGAGCGCGTAGTCCGCTGCTTGCGCAGGCAGGCCGAGCAGCAGGCCCAGCCCCAGGATCAGTCCGGCGCGGCGCCCACGCGGCAGATGGCCCTTCAGGAAAACCAAGTGCTAGCCCCTTCCATTGCGAGGTCCGATCACGACCATGGCCTGCCGGCAGGCTGCCGGTGCGGTCCGGGCTGCGATGGGCGCGCCCGGAGGGAAACCATTTCATGATAACCAGCCTGCCGCGGACCGGCCTGCGGATTCTCCGGCCGCCGTGGCACCCCACGCCGGGCCAGGCGGTGCGATGGTGTCACGAAGCTGCGCGGGGCAGCAGTGCCAGCGCGGCGGAAAAGTCGAAGCTCTCCAACGCCTGCTCGATCTCCTGATGCTGCGCGGCGGGCAGCCAGGGACCGTGCAAGTGCACCGCCTCCTGCCAGGCGCGCGCGCATTCCCCGTCACCGTCCTGCAGCCGCTGGCGAAAGCCACGCAGCCAGTCCTCGTCCGGACCGGTCGCCGGCCCCGGTGGCGTATCGACACCGACCGGCGGCCGGCCGGCGTCATCGTCCGTCCAGGCCTGCAGCGCCTGCATCAGGGCCTGGTAGGCGGGTTCTGCCGCGTCGGCCGCCTCGGCAATCGCCGCCGGCGAGCCGCAGCGCAAGGCCTGGGTCAGCGCGCGCAGGCCGGCACGGACCGTGACGGCACCCAGGCTCTCCAGAAGTCCCTCCAGCGTATGGGCCCGGCGCAGCGCCTCCTCCCGGTTGCCTGACAGCACCGTCTCGCGAATCTGCGGGATTGCCGCGGACTCCTGACGCACCAATTGCCGCAACAGCCGCCGATAGAGCGCCCGGTTGCCATTGCAATGGTGCAGGCCGGCCGAAACATCCAGCAGTTGCAGCGCCTCGAACGAGGGATCCGGACCGGCGTCGCCAGCACTCGGCGGCTGCACGCCGGCATCGTTGCGCAACGGGTTGGATCGGCCGATGCCTGCCAGTGCGGCGAACAGCTCCGCCGGGTCGATCGGCTTGCGGATGTGGCCTGCCATGCCCAGGGCGGCACACCGCTCCTGCTCCTGCGGCAACGCATGGGCGGTCAGCGCCAGGATCGGGAGCCGTGCATGGCGCGGATCCAGCCGGATCCGTCGCGTGGCCTCGTAGCCGTCCATCACCGGCATCTGCAGATCCATCAGCACGGCGTCGAACAGATCGCCCTGCCGGGCTTCCAGCGCCGCGATCGCGTCCTGCCCATGGGATGCGCAGGTCACCAGGACGCCCTGCTGCTCCAGCAAGGCCCGCGCAATCTGCTGGTTGATCGCGTTGTCTTCCACCAGAAGCACCTGCATACCCTGCAGCTGTGGCGCCGGCCGGTCGGGCGCCATGCGGGAGGCCGATGCCTGCGCCCAGGGCTCCCCGGCAGCGGCGGCCAGCACCCGGCGCAGCACCTGCGGCGTCAACGGCTTGACCAGGACATCGCGGGCCCCCAGGGCGCAAACGGACTGCACCTGATGGTCCGGGTCCTGGTTGGCCAGTGCGAACACCAGCGCAGGCGGCCCATCGGCCTGGCGGGCCGCCACCTGCAGCACGGCAGCTGCGCCGGCGTCCGGCCACGGTCCGTCGACCAGCACCAGCGCGTGGTGGTCGCTGGCCAGCAGCGCCAGGGCCTCCTCGGGGCCGGCCGCGGTCTGCACGCCGCGATCGATGGCCGTGCCGACCCCCAGCCCCCGCAGCAGGCGCGTGAGGGCCTGCCGGGTGACCGGTTCGTCGTCCACCACCAGCACGCGGAGCGCAGCCCAGGCGCTGTCCTGCGGCACATCGAGGGGCGCCTCCGTTGGCGCTGCGAGCGCCAGGCGCGCCGTGAAATGGAAGGTGGAGCCCTGCCCCGGCGTGCTGTCCACCCGGATCGTCCCGCCCATCAGGCCCAGGATGCGCTGACAGATCGCCAGGCCCAGCCCGGTGCCCCCATAGACGCGGGTTGTCGAGTCGTCCGCCTGCGTGAACTCCTGGAACAGGCGCGCGGTCTGCGCCGCGGTCATGCCGATCCCGGTGTCGCTGACCGCGCCCCGCAGCACGACGCCTGCGCTGCTGCAGGCCTCCAGAGCCAGCAGCAGGCGCACATGGCCGGTCTGCGTGAACTTGACCGCGTTGGACAGCAGATTCGTGAACACCTGCTCCAGACGCAGTGCATCGCCCAGCAGCGTGCCGGCGGCGCCCAGCAGCCGGGGGTCTGCGATGTCCAGCACCAGTTCGATGTCCTTTCCCAGCGCGGGGCTGCGCGCCAGGGCCAGCGCCTTGGCGGCCACGTCGACCAGTTCGAAGCGCATCGTCTCCAGCCGGAGCTTGCCGGCCTCGACCTTCGAGAAGTCCAGGATGTCGTCGATCACATGCAGCAGCGAGCCGGCGGCGGACTGTATCGTCGTGAGGTACTCGCCCTGGCGCCGGTCCAGCGGCGTCTGCAGGGCGAGGTGGGCCATGCCGACGATCGCATTCATCGGGGTCCGGATCTCGTGGCTCATGCTGGCCAGGAAGATGGACTTCGCCCGCGTCGCCTCTTCCGCCTGCAGGCGTGCGTGCTCCAGCTCCTGCTGCACCTCGTGGCGACGGCGGATGTCGCTCTCGACCGAGTTCGCCATACCGTCCAGCGTCTGCCCCAGCGCCAGCAGTTCGTCGAAACCCTGCGTGACGCCGGAGCGCGCCGAGTAGTCCCCCTGCTCGATGCGGGCCGCACCCTGACCCAGCCGATGCACCGGGCGCAGCACATTGCGCCGGATCACCTGCTGGGCCGCGATCGCCACCAGGATCGTCGCCAGCATGCTGACCAGCGACAGCAGGATCCACCGTGCGAGCGCATCACGCGCCGCAGTCTGTGCGGCGCTGGTGCGCTCGTCGATCAAGGTGGCCAGCTGGCCGAGACCACCGGCGAGGTCGGCCTTGAGCGCGTTGTACTCGGCGCTGTGCACGAGCGCGCTGGCGTAGTCCAGGCGCGCGACACCATCGGACACGAACTGCGCCGTCTCCGGGTCATACAGCCCTTGCGTTGCTGCGAAGGCGATGCGCTCGATCTTGGCCATCGACGCGGTGATCGCCTCGATCTTCTCCAGAGCGCGGAGCTCCCGGTCGCTGAAGCCCTGCGAGCGCATCAGCGCAGCCACGGAGCGCCGCACCCCCCGTTCCGAGATGTCGTGCGGCCGGCGATTGGCGATCACCTCGTCCCAGTAGCTGGAGGGCCGGTAGTCCGCCGGCACGCCCTTGTCGCCGCGCTGGATGTCCAGCAGGTCGTAGTAGTACAGCAGGTACCGGGTCTCGCCGGTGGCGGTGAAGGCCCGCACCAGCCGCCCGAGTTGCTCGGTTTCCTGCAGCAGCTCGTCCGACAGGGCCAGCGCGCCTTGCCGGGATACCCGGGTGGCCTCCAGCGTGTCATAGGAACGCGTGATGAACACCAGCAGCACCGCATTGGCGCTCAGCGCGGCGAGCACCGTGGCGAAGAACCAGCTGGATGCCCTGCTCAAGCGCATGGCCTGTTGGTTCCTCAGGCCGGTGCGCCGGCTGCCGGGTCGAGGTGCCCGAGCACCGCGTAGACCGGCATCGGCCGGTGGAAACCCTTGAGGGCCATGTCGCCCAACGGTGCCATCCGCACGAGCGCACCGACCTGGTTGTGGACCCGCTGCGATACCAGGATCTGGCCGCCGGCGGCCTCCGCACACAGGCGCGCCGCCAGGTTGGTCACGTTGCCGATCACGCCATAGTCCCGGCGGCCTTCGAAGCCGATCGCCCCGATGGTGGCGTAGCCGAAGGCCACACCGATGCCGAGAGACAGGTCGTAGCCCCGCCGCTGCCAGTCCACACCCAGCGTCGCGAAGCGCTGCTGCATGGCCAGCGCCATGTGCACGGCCAGTCCCGCCGGGTTGTCCACCTCGATCGGGTCATTGAAGTAGATCATCATGCCGTCACCGGCAAAGTGTTCCAGCGTGCCGCCGAAGGCCATGACCATCTGGCCCATGCTCTCGTGGTACTCGCGCATGACCTGCATGACGTCCTCCGGGTCCGACGTCTCGGTGAACGCGGTGAAGCCGCGCAGATCGACGAAGGCGGCAGCCACCTCGCGGCGGTGGCTCTTCAGGGGGTCTTCCACGCCCTGGGTCAGCATCAGGTCCACCACGGCCGGTGAGAAATAGCGCTTCAGGCGCGCCAGCCGCTCCACCTCGCGTACGCCTTCCGCGACACGCTCCTCCAGCGTGTGGTTCAGCCGGACCAGCTCCGCGGCCTGGGCCTCGCGTTGCGCAACCATCTGCCGCAGATCCCGGGCCTGGCGCGCCAGCGCGAGCTGGGTGCGGACGCGCTGGCGCACGATGGCCGGGCGCAGCGGGCGCGTCACATAGTCCACCGCGCCCAGCGCCAGGCCGCGCGCCTCGTCGTCCGGTGCGTCCAGTGTCGACACGAAGATCACCGGGATGTCGCGCGTGGCGGCATCGCCCTGCAGGCTGCGGCACACCGCGTACCCGTCCAGCCCGGGCATCATGATGTCCAGCAGGATCAGGTCGGGCGGCTGCGCGACCCGGGCGCGCTGCAGGGCTTCCTCGCCACGCAGCGCCACCTGGGTGCGGAACTCCCCCTGCAGCATCTCGACGAGCAGCGCCGCGTTCGCCGGCGCGTCATCGACGATCAGGATCGTGGGTCGGGGGCTGGCGTCCTCGGGCTGCATGGCGTTGTGCGTGCCGGACCTGGATCGCCGCGCTGCCCCGCCCGCCTCAGTCGAGGTTCGACCCCACCAGCCGGCGCACCTCGGCCGGCTCCTCGCCGCGCCGCCGCGCCATGTCCGCCAGCTGGTCCTCGCCGATCTTGCCCACATTGAAGTACGTGCTCTGCGGGTGCGCCAGGTAGAAGCCGCTGACGCTGGCCGCCGGTGTCATCGCCAGGCTGTCGGTCAGCGCCATGCCGATGTCCCCGCACTGCAGCAGCGCGAACATCGCGCGCTTGACGCTGTGGTCCGGGCAGGCCGGGTAGCCCGGCGCCGGGCGGATGCCGCGGTACTTCTCGGCGATCAGGTCATTGACGTCCAGCGTGGCGGCCTCGTCCGGTGCGTAGCCCCACAGGTCGGTGCGCACGCGCTGGTGCAGCAGCTCGGCAAAGGCCTCGGCCAGCCGGTCGGCCAGGGCCTTGAGCATGATCGCGGAGTAGTCGTCATGGTCGTCCAGGAAGTACTGCTCCTTCTTGTCCACGCCCAGGCCGGCCGTCACGGCGAACAGGCCCACGTAATCCTGCACACCGCTGCCCTGCGGGGCCACGAAGTCCGCCAGGCAGCGGCTGGGGCGCTGCACGCCGTCGATCACCTGCTTCTCGGTCTGCTGGCGCATGCCATGCCAGGTCATCGCCACGTCGGTGCGGCGCTCGTCGGTGTAGAGCACGATGTCGTCGTCGTTCACCGTCTGCGCCGGGTACAGGCCCACCACCGCGTTCGCGGTGAGCCACCGCCCCTCGATCAGCCGCTTGAGCATGCGCTGGCCGTCGGCATAGACGCGCACCGCCTCGGCGCCGACCACCTCGTCCTTCAGGATGGCCGGGAAGGGGCCGGCCAGGTCCCAGGTCTGGAAGAAGGGGCCCCAGTCGATGTACTTCGCGATCTCCGCCAGGTCGAAGTTGCGGAACACCCGGCGCCCGGTGAACTTCGGCCGTGGCGGCGTGTACGCGGCCCAGTCGATCGGTGTCTTGTTGGCGCGGGCGCGCTCCAGCGGCCACAGCGGCACCTGCTTCTTGTTCGCATGCTGCTGGCGCACGCGCTCGTAGTCGGTCTGCAGCTCGGCCAGGTACTTCGCCGCGCTGTCCGACAGCAGGCTCTGCGCGACGCTGACGCTGCGCGACGCGTCGGGCACATACACCACCGGGCCGTCGTAGTGCGGCGCGATCTTCACCGCGGTATGCACGCGGCTGGTCGTCGCGCCGCCGATCAGCAGCGGGATCTTGCGCAGCCGGAAGTGCGCGTCCTTCTGCATCTCGCCGGCCACGTACTGCATTTCCTCCAGGCTGGGCGTGATCAGGCCCGAGAGGCCGATCAGGTCCGCACCCTCCACCTTGGCCCGGGCCAGGATCTCGTGGCAGGGCACCATCACGCCCATGTTGACCACGTCGAAGTTGTTGCATTGCAGGACGACGGTGACGATGTTCTTGCCGATGTCATGCACGTCGCCCTTCACGGTGGCGATGACGATCTTGCCCTTGGTGCGCACGTCCTCGCCGGCCTGTTCCTGCTGGCGCTTCTCCTCCTCGATGTAGGGGATCAGGTGCGCCACCGCCTGCTTCATGACGCGGGCGCTCTTGACCACCTGCGGCAGGAACATCTTGCCCTGGCCGAACAGGTCGCCGACGATGTTCATTCCATCCATCAGCGGGCCCTCGATCACATGCAGCGGCCGCCCGCCGCCGGCCAGCACGTCGCGGTAGGCCTCTTCGGTGTCCTGCACGATAAAGTCGGTGATGCCGTGCACCAGCGCATGCGACAGCCGCTGCCCCACGGGGACCGGCGCCTCGGGGGTGCCGCGCCATTCCAGCTTGCGGCTGTCGTCGCGGGCGGCGCCCTTGGCCTGCTCGGCAATCTCCACCAGGCGCTCGCCGGCGTCCGGGCGGCGGTTCAGCACCACGTCTTCCACGCGCTCGCGCAGGACCGGGTCCACGTCGTCGTAGACGCCGATCATGCCGGCGTTGACGATGCCCATGTCCATGCCGGCCTGGATCGCGTGGTACAGGAACACGGTGTGGATCGCCTCGCGTACCGGGTCGTTGCCGCGGAACGAGAAGCTCACGTTGCTGACGCCGCCCGACACCTTGGCGCCCGGCAGGTTCGCCTTGATCCAGCGCGTGGCCTCGATGAAGTCCACCGCGTAGTTGTTGTGCTCCTCGATGCCGGTGGCGATCGCGAAGATGTTCGGGTCGAAGATGATGTCCTCGGCCGGAAAGCCGACCTCGTCCACCAGAATGCGGTAGGCCCGTGCGCAGATCTCGGTCTTGCGCGCCAGCGTATCGGCCTGGCCCTTCTCGTCGAAGGCCATCACCACCGCCGCGGCGCCATAGCGGCGCAGCAGCTTGGCCTGCTGGCGGAAGGCGTCCTCACCCTCCTTCATGCTGATCGAGTTGACGATGGCCTTGCCCTGCACGCAGCGCAGGCCGGCCTCGATGACGCTCCATTTCGACGAGTCGATCATGATCGGCACGCGCGAGATGTCCGGTTCGCTGGCGATCAGGTTCAGGAAGCGCTCCATGGCGGCCTGGCTGTCCAGCATGGCCTCGTCCATGTTGATGTCGATGATCTGCGCGCCGTTCTCCACCTGCTGGCGGGCCACGGCCAGCGCCTGCTCGAACTCGCCATTCAGGATCATTCGGGCGAAGGCCTTGGAGCCGGTGACATTGGTGCGCTCGCCGATGTTGACGAACAGCGCATCGGCACCGATCGCGACCGGCTCCAGGCCGGCCAGGCGCATCGGCGGAACGGTGTCGGGCGGCAGGGGGGAGGAGGCGTCGGTCATGGGCTTACCTGCGATCGGATGATGGACAAGCAAGCGTCGTTGAGAATCCAAGCCTGACGCGGTTCACTGCACCGCGCTGCAACGCTCCTTGGATTCGGCGGATTCTACGGGCTTCGGGGGCTGCGGGCGCAGGTCGTGGCGTGCCCGGCACGATCCGGTGCAGCGCAACGACGCGCAGCCCGCGCCCGATGCCTCAGTTCCGCTCCCCGCCTCGCCCCCATTCACCGCCGCGGCGGTCGTGGTGGCGCCATCCGTGGTGTCGCGCCCATTCCGCGCGGCGCCAGGCCGGCCAGCGGTCGTAGTAGACGCCGTAGACGGGCGGCTGCACGATGACCGGCGCCGGTTGCACCACCACCGGGGCCGGCGGCAGGTAGATCGTGCGCGGGTGCACGACCACCGGCGGGGGCGGCAGGTAGACGGGCGCCGGCGGGCCGTAGACGCCACCGGACGAGATGCCGATCGACCAGGTGATGTCGCCGCGGGCCTGCGCGGCCGGCAGCGCCCCGGCGGTGGCCAGAGCCACGACGGCCAGGCCGGCGAGGCGGCGGGCAGACATCCGGGGAAGGGTCGGGAGGAAGGATCGCATGGTCAGCTCCTGGGGTTGAGGTGGGTGCATGGTGCGCCTGGCTGGCTGAACCCCAACTGAATGGACGCGAATCTGCCGGCGCGGTGCCGGCGGGCCGCTCAGGGCGCCGGCAGCCTGATTTCGACCCGGGCGCCGCCCAGCTCGGAGCGCAGCAGCGCCAGCTGCCCCTGGTGGCTGGCGACCAGGTCGTTGACGACCGCCAGGCCGACGCCATGGCCGGGCACCTTCTCGTCACCGCGCACATGCAGCTGCAACAGCGCGCGGGCATCGTCCCCGAAGCCCGGGCCATCGTCGTCGACGCGGATGCGCAGGCCGTCCGCATCGCGCTGGATCGCGACCTGCACCTGCCCGGCGGCCCACTTGGCGGCGTTGTCCATCAGGTTGCCCAGCAGCTCGAAGGCGTCCCCCTCATCGATGCGCCAGGCCAGCCCGGGCGCGCAGTCCAGCGTGATCCGCAGCCCGCCGGGCTTGGCCGCATGCACCTTGGCCAGTGCGTCGCGCACGCGCGCCAGCACCGGTTGCAAAGGCAGCCACGGGGCGAAGCGCGCCGCGCCGCCGGCCCCGGCCCGGCCGAGCTGGTGCTGCACGATGGCGTCCATGCGCCGCACCTGCTCGTCCACGGTCGCCGGCAGCTGGGCCGGCGTGTCGATCGCACTGCGCAGCACGGCCAGCGGTGTCTTCAGGCTGTGCGCCAGGAAGCTCAGCGCGTCCTGGTAACGCGTCTGGCGCTGCCGCTCCTGCCGGATCAGCGTGTTCAGGTTGCGCGTCAGCGCGGCGATTTCGGACGGATAACGTTGCTCCACCTCGGTCTGCGCGCCCTGTTCGATGCGGGTGATCTCGTTCGCGACGCGCCGCAGAGGCGCGAGGCCCCATTGCAGCAGCGCGGTCTGCGACAGCAGCAGCAGCAGGGCCGCGCCCCCCAGCCAGCTCCACAGCGTGCGCTGGAAGGCGGCCACCTCCCGGTCGAAGCTGGCGCGGTCCTCCAGCACCGCCAGCTCCAGCGGCACCGGCCGGGCCTCGGTGGCCCAGGAGACCGCGTAGGACACGGCCAGCCAGGCGCGGCCATCGGCGTCCGCCGGCAGCTCCTCGGTGCGCCATTGCCCGACAGCGCCGCCGGACGGAAAGCTGGCGCGGGTGGCCACAGCCGACGGCGAGCGCCATTCCTCCCCCCGCGCCGGGTTGCGCACCCGGGCGATCAGGCCGGAGCCGGGCAGCGACAGGCGCGGTTCGGGGAACGCGGCCGGCATCTGCAGTGCACCGGCGGCGTCGACTTCGGCACCGGCCAGCAGCAGGTAGACGGTGCCTTGCAGTTGCGCGAAGTGCGCGCTGCGCACGCCGTCGGCATGGGCGCGCTGCACCACCCAGCCGGCGGCCGCGACAAAGGCCACCAGCACCAGGGCCGCGCCCAGCACCAGGCGGGCGCGGATCGAGCCGCCCAGGCGCTGCAGCAGCCTCACTGCAGCGTGAGGCGGTAGCCGCGACCGCGCAGGGTTTCGATCGGCGCCAGCGTGCCGTCCGGGTCCAGCTTGCGGCGCAGCCGGCCGATCAGCACCTCCAGCACGTTGCTGTCGCGGTCGTCGTCATGCGGATAGAGATAGTCCGACAGCTCCTGCTTGCTGACGACGCGCTGGCGCTCCCGGGCGAGGAACTCCAGCACCCGGTACTCGAAGGTGGTCAGGTCCACCGGCGCGCCGTGCAGCCGGGCCTGCTGCGCGCTGAAGTCGATGGCCAGCGGCCCCAGCGTCAGCACGTCCGACGTGGCCTGCGCAGAGCGGCGCAGCAGCGCCTTGATGCGGGCCGCGAGCTCCGGGTACTCGAAGGGCTTGACGAGGTAGTCGTCGGCGCCGGCCTCCAGGCCGGTGACCTTGTCCTGCCAGCCACCGCGCGCGGTCAAGATCAGGATCGGCAGCTTGCGGCCGTCGGCGCGCAGCTGCTGCACGATGCTGATGCCGTTGCGTCGCGGCAGGCCGAGGTCGATGATGGCCAGGTCCACCGGGTACTCGCGGGCCTGGAACAGGCCGTCCTCGCCGTCCGCCGCCTGGTCGACGCGGTAGCCGTCGGCCTCCAGCCGGCGCGCCAGCGTCAGGCGCAGCGGAGCTTCGTCCTCGACCAGCAGCAGACGCATCGTGGGGCCCTCACCCGCCCGGGCTGCCGCTGGCGTCCACGAAGACCACGCGCACCTCGCCCCGCGGGGTGACCACCTTGACGCGCCACATCGGGCGCCGGCCGGAGTCGGCGCGCTCGACCGACAGCACCCGGCCGCCGGTCTGGCGCTGGGCCACTGCGGCGGCCTGTTCGCGGCTGAGCTCCGCCCAGGCCGGCGGGGCCAGGCCGGCCCACAGCCCGAGGGCCAGGGCCAGGCTGGCCAGCAGGCGCGGTGCGGCGGCAGGTTTCATGCGTCGTGGCGGGGCGGGGGTGGGCACCCCGGCATCCTACTACCGCACCACCGGGTCGACCGACACCCGCACCTGCAGCGTGGGACCCGGATCCTGCGGCAGCACCGTGCTGAACTGCTGGCCGCGGTAGTCGTAGGTGACCTGGTAGCCGGTGACCCGCTGCTGGACCTCGTTGACAGTCTGGCAGGTCTGCACCTGGCGCGGAGGCAGCGTCTCGTAGCGCTCGCCTTGGCGGTCCCGCTGCGTGACGCGGTCGCCGGCGAAGGCGCCGATTACTGCACCCAGCGCGGTGGCTGCCTCCCGGCCATGGCCCTGGCCCATCTGGTTGCCGACCAGTGCGCCGGCCAGGCCACCGACGACGGCACCGCCATAGCCGCGCTGCGGCTCGACGCGGCGCTGTTCCTGGATCCACTGGCTGGTGCATTCCTGCCGGGGCACGGTCACGGATTCATACTGCGGCTGCACGCTGCGCACGCGGGCGGTGTCGAACCAGGTGTCGGCCTGCGCGGCCATCGCGATGCCGGCCAGCAGGGGGAGAAGGGCGATGCGTTGCATGGAAGGGCTCCGGTGGTTGAGGTGGAGCCGATGGTGCCACCGCCTGCGTGAACGGTGGCTGAACCGGATGCAGATATTCCTGGCGGTCGGGGCGCAGCCGCGCCCCCCGCCGCGCGCTTGCGCTCAGGCGGCGCGTGCCAGCGCCCCCGGCCGGCCGAGCGGGCGCGTGCCCAGCGGCCCGACCGCGGCATGGATCGCCCCGATGTGCTCCGGCGTCGTGCCGCAGCAGCCGCCGACGATGTTCACCAGCCCCTCCTCGGCAAACTCGCGCAGCAGCCGGGAGGTGACCTCCGGCGTCTCGTCGAAGCCGGTGTCCGACATCGGGTTCGGCAGGCCGGCATTCGGGTAGCAGCTGATGTAGGTGTCGGGCGCGGCCCGGTTGAGCTCCTGGATGTAGGGCCGCATCAGCGCGGCGCCCAGCGCACAGTTCAGCCCGACGGCCAGCGGGCGCGCATGGCGCACGCTGTACCAGAACGCCGTGACGGTCTGCCCGCTGAGGATGCGACCGGACGCGTCGGTCACGGTGCCGCTGATCAGGATCGGCAGGCATTCGCCGGTCTGCTCGAAGACTTCGTCGATCGCGAACAGCGCGGCCTTGGCGTTGAGCGTGTCGAAGATGGTCTCCACCAGCAGCACATCGCAGCCGCCTTCGATCAGGGCCAGCGTCTGCGCGTGGTAGGCGGCCCGCAGGTCCTCGAAACGGATGTTGCGCGCGCCGGGGTCGTTCACGTCCGGGCTGATGCTGGCCGTCTTGGGCGTGGGGCCGAGTGCGCCGGCGACGAAGCGGGGATGGTCGGGCGTCGAGAACGCATCGCAGGCCGCCCGCGCCAGCCGGGCGGAGGTGCGGTTCATCTCGTCGGCCAGGTCGGCCATGTCGTAGTCGGCCTGCGCGATCGTCGTGGCGCCGAAGGTGTTGGTCTCGATCAGGTCGGCGCCGGCGGCCAGGTAGCCGGCATGGATGTCGCGGATGACGTCCGGCCGGGTCAGGCTCAGCAGCTCGTTGTTGCCCTTGACGTCCTTGTGGAAGTCCCGGAAGCGCTCGCCGCGGTACTGGGCTTCACCCAGGCGCAGGCGCTGGACCATCGTGCCCATGGCGCCGTCCAGGATGGCGATGCGGCGCTGCAGGATGCCCGGCAAGGCCTGGGCTCGGGTGTAGGAGGGGAGGTTCAATTGGTTTTCTCGCTTCCGCGGATGTATTCGATCGGTTTGGTCTGGCCGTTGGCGAAGGTATGCACGCCCCGGCCGTGGCGCAGCCCGGCCTCGAACGCGCCGACATACCGGTCGCCATTGGCAAAGAAGTGCGTGCCGTTGCCGGACTGCGCCCCCGCCACGAAGCTGCCCTCGTAGCGGTCGCCGGTGGCGAAGTGGTGCACGCCCGCGCCTTCCTTGACGTTGTTGCGGAAGGCGCCTTCATAACGGTCGCCGTTGGCCAGGAACAGCTTGCCCTGGCCGCTGAAGACGTTGTTGACGAACTGGCCTTCGTAGCGGTCGCCATTGGCAAAGCGGTAGACGCCGCGGCCCTGCTTGATGCCGCGCTCGTACTCGCCGTCGTACCGGTCGCCGTTGGCATAGATGAAGCTGCCGATGCCCTGGTAGAGGTTGTCGGCGAAGTGGCCTTCGAAGCGGTCCTTGTTGGCGAACACGTACACGCCCTGACCGTGCTTCTGCCCGCGGACGTAGTCGCCCTCGTAGCGGTCGCCGTAGGCGAAGGTCATGACGCCCTTGCCGGTGAAGCTGTTGTCGACCAGGTCGCCGACATAACGATCGCCGTTGGCGAACAGGTAGGTGCCGCGGCCGGTGCGCATCACGCCGACCGTCTCGCCTTCGTAGCGGTCGCCGTTGGACAGCGTGTAGCTGGCCATCGTGCGCCCGGTGCCGATGGCTGGGCGGGGGGCCGCGGCGGCCGGCGGGCTGGCGGCGGCCGGTGCCGCAGGCGGGGTGGGTGCCGGCGGTGCCGGGCTCTCGGCGGGCGCGGCCGCGACGGTGACCGGCGCCCGGGCGGGTGCAGGTGCCGGGGCCGGGGTGCCCGCACCGGCCCGGCTGCGCAGCCGCGAGATGTTGGCGCGGGCCAGGCCGGCGTAGCGACCGTTCGGGTAGGTGCTGAGGTAGGCCTCGTAGCCCTCGATGTTGTCCGGCGCCTTGCTGTCTTGCCAGAACATGTCCTCACGGGCGGCATCGCTGGCCGCATTGCCGCCCGGCGCGGTGCCGGTGGCCGTGGTGGCGCCTGTGCCGGGGCCAAAGAAGTAGAACTCGCCGGTCGAGTCGTTGACGATCAGCGGGCGCTGGTCATGGTTGACGGTACGCGCCAGCCGCTCGACGGAGTTCTTGACCTCCAGTGCCAGCGCCTCGACGTTGAGCCCTGGCCGGCGCATGCGGGCGATGAACTCGCGCGTGAACACGCCGTTCGGGTTGGTGTCGCGGTCGTTCAGCGAATCCAGCGCCTTCTGGTTCTTGCCGGCCGAGAACACCACCATCTGGCCCTTGGCCAGGTCCGGGGCGTTGAGCCCGCGCGCAACGCCGATCGTGCGCCCGCGCGAGCGCAGCGGGTTGTCGCGGCAGGCATCCACGATGATCAGGCTGAAGCGCGGCTTGACGCGGTCGAGCTCCTCCAGCAGCGCATTGACGGAATAGGAGACCTTCTCGATCTGGGATTGCGTCTCGCCCTCGACATCGGTGGGCAGCAGGTAGGCGCCGCGTTCGGTCTGCACGCCATGGCCGGCATAGAACACCGCCACGTCGTCGCCGCCCTTGACCTGGTCGAAGAAGGCCTCGAAGGCCACCACCATCTGCTTGAAGTTGAGGTCGCGGTGCTTGCGCACCTCGAAGCCGGCGGCGGCCAGCTCGCGGGCCATGGCCTCGGCATCGTTGCCGGCCTTCTCCAGCCGGGTGACCTGCTGGTAGTTGTCGTTGCCGATGACCAGCGCGACCCGCTTCGCATGCGCCAGCATCCCCCACCCGAGCACGAGGCACAGGGCGCACAGGCGGGCGAGGCAGCGGATTCGAGCGTTCATCGGGCTGCGGTCGGGGCGGGCCGGCACGGCCGGCGGGGTGCCAAAAAGGGGGGAAATGAGTGTACTGCAGCAAACCGCGCAGCACCGACAATGCCGCCATGGGAACCCGCGCGCCTTGAACACCACCACCCTCCCCCCCGCTACCGACACCTCCTCGCACGCCCACCAGGCGCTGCGCGAGGTCTTCGGCTATGCCTCCTTCCGCGGCCCGCAGCAGGCGGTGATCGACCATGTCGTGGCCGGCGGCGACGCGCTGGTGCTGATGCCTACCGGCGGCGGCAAGTCGCTGTGCTACCAGATCCCGGCGATCGTGCGCCAGCGCGCCGGGCAGGGCACCACGATCGTGGTGTCGCCGCTGATCGCGCTGATGCATGACCAGGTCGGTGCGCTGCACGAGGCCGGCGTCCGCGCCGCCTTCCTGAACTCCACGCTGGACGCCGACGAGGCCACCCGCATCGAGCGGCAGATGGTCCGCGGCGAGCTCACGCTGCTGTATGCCGCGCCGGAGCGCGTCACGACGCCGCGTTTCCTGGCCCAGCTGGACGCCATGGCCGCTCAGGGCCGGCTGAGCCTGTTCGCAATCGACGAGGTCCATTGCGTCAGCCAATGGGGCCACGATTTCCGCCCGGAGTACCGGGCGCTGACGGTGCTGCACGAGCGCTATCCGCAGGTTCCCCGCCTGGGGCTCACCGCGACGGCCGACGCCCTCACCCGCGAGGACATCGTCGAGCGCCTGCAGCTGCAGGGTGCGCGGGCCTTCGTCAGCAGTTTCGACCGCCCGAACATCCGCTACACCATCGTCGAGAAGAAGGACGCCACCACCCAGCTGCTGCGCTTCATCGAGTCCGAGCACGAGGGGGACGCCGGCGTCGTCTACTGCCAGTCGCGCAAGCGGGTCGAGGAGATCGCCGAGACGCTGTGCCAGCACGGCATCGACGCGCTGCCCTACCACGCCGGCCTGGACGCGCGGGTGCGCCAGGACAACCAGAACCGCTTCCTGCGCGACGAGGGCGTCGTCATCGTCGCCACCATTGCGTTCGGCATGGGCATCGACAAGCCGGACGTGCGCTTCGTGGCCCATCTGGACATGCCCAAGAACATCGAGGCCTACTACCAGGAGACCGGCCGCGGCGGCCGCGATGGTGCGGCTGCCGACGCCTGGATGGTGTACGGCCTGCAGGATGTCGTGAACCAGCGCCGCATGATCGACGACAGCCCCGCCGGTGAGGACTTCAAGCAGGTGCTGCGCGGCAAGCTGGATGCGCTGCTGGCGCTGGCCGAGGCCACCGACTGCCGCCGGGTGCGGCTGCTGCAGTACTTCGGCGAATCCTATGGCCGCCTGGCCTGCCAGAACTGCGACAACTGCCTCTCGCCCGCCCCGATCTGGGACGCCACCGACGCCGCGCGCAAGCTGCTGAGCACGATCTACCGGGTGCAGCAGGTCAGCGGCATCAGTTTCGGTGCCGGCCACATCATGGACATCCTGCGCGGCAAGACCACCGAGAAGGTCACGCAGCACGGCCATGCCGAGATCAGCACCTTCGGCATCGGCGCCGAGTTCAGCGAGCAGCAGCTGCGCGGTGTGCTGCGCCAGCTGATCGCGATCGATGCGGTCGAGGTGGATGCGCAGGCCTACAACACGCTGCGACTCACCGAGGGGTCCCGTGCGGTGCTGCGGGGCGAGGTGCCGGTGCGGCTGCGGGCCAGCCTGTCAGGCGCCGCGGCTGGTGGTGGCAGTCGGCGCAGCAAGTCCGGGCGCAGCACAGCGGCCCGGGCGCCGGTGCCGCTGGATGCCGCGGCCCAGCAGCGCTACGAGGCCCTGCGGGCCTGGCGCGCCGAGGTGGCCCGCGCGCACAACCTGCCGGCCTACGTGATCTTCCATGACGCGACGCTGGCGGCGATCGCGCAGCAGGCCCCGGCCTCGCTGGACGACCTGCAGGGCATCAGCGGCATCGGCGCCCGCAAGCTGGAGGCCTATGGCGCCGAGGTGCTGCGCGTCGTCGGGGCCTGAGCCGCTCAGGCCAGCTTGAAGAAGCTGATTTCCTCGGCCAGCCGGTTGGCTTGTTCGGACAGCGAACTGGAGGCTGCCGCGGTTTCCTCGACCAGCGCCGCGTTCTGCTGGGTCGCCTGGTCCAGGTCGTAGACCGCGCTGCTGACCTGGCCCACGCCGGCCGTCTGCTCCTGCGTCGCGGTGGCGATCTCCCGCATCAGCTCGGCGATCTGGTTGGCACTGGCCACCACCTCGCCGATGGTCTTGCCGGCGTCGGCGACGACCGCGTTGCCGTTGGCCACCTGCGCGATGCTGGCGTTGATCAGCGTCTTGATCTCCCGCGCGGCGGCCGCCGAGCGGCCGGCCAGGGCCCGCACCTCGGTGGCGACCACGGCAAAGCCGCGGCCCTGGTCCCCGGCGCGGGCGGCCTCGACCGCGGCATTCAGCGCCAGGATGTTGGTCTGGAACGCGATGCTGTCGATCACGCCGATGATCTCGCCGATCTTGCTCGACGAGGTGCGGATCTCCTCCATGGTCTGGACGACCTGGCGGATCACCTCGCCGCCGTGGGTTGCCGCCGCCGCGTTCTCGCGGGCGGCATGGGTTGCGCCGGCCACCCGCTCGGCGGCCTGCTTGACGGTGGACGAGATCTCGTCCATGCTGGCGGCCGTCTCCTCCAGGCTGGCGGCATTGGCCTCGGTGCGGGCCGAGAGGTCCTGCGAGGCGGCGGCGATCTCCTCGCTGGCGGTCTGCACCTGCGCCGAGCTCTCGATCACCGTGCCGACCATGCGCCGCAGCGTAGTCTGCATCTCGCCCATCGAGCGCATCAGGTTGGCGGCCTCGTCGTTGCCCCAGGGGGTGGGCGCCGTGGTCAGGTTCCCCAGCGTGATCTGCTGCAGGTGGCCGGCGACTTCCTGCAGGCCGCCCATCACCACCTTGTAGAACGACAGCAGCAGGTAGGCGGCCATGGCAACAAATGCCACCGA
>JAEUOX010000374.1 GCA_016790475.1 Rhodoferax sp.
CGCGGGGACTGGAAGGTGCGCACCGAGACGCACTCCGCGATGACCGCGAGCAAGACGCACTTCCACGTGACCGGGCGATTGGAGGCCTACGAGGGCGATGCGCTGGTGCTGACGCGGAGCTGGGACAAGAAGATCAAGCGCCAGTTGCTGTAGCCCTCCTGCCCTTCATCCTGCCCACCAGAAAGCCCCACCGTGAGCATCCCGGACTACCACAGCTACGAACCCCGCACCGGCCATGGCCTGGCGCATGACCCGTTCAATGCCATCGTCGGGCCGCGTCCGATCGGCTGGATCGCCACCTGCGACGCGCAGGGGCACACCAACCTGGCGCCCTACAGCTTCTTCAATGCCTTCAACTACGTGCCGCCGATCATCGGTTTCTCCAGCGTCGGCGCGAAGGACAGCCTGCGCAATGTGCAGGCCACCGGCGAGTTCGTCTGGAACCTGGCCACCCGGCCGCTGGCCGAGGCGATGAACCAGACCAGCGCAGCCGTCGGGCCGGAGGTCGACGAGTTCGCGCTGGCCGGCCTGGCCCGGGCGCCGAGCCGCCTGGTACGCCCTCCACGCGTTGCGGACAGCCCGGTCGCGTTCGAGTGCCGTGTCACCCAGGTGGTGCAGTTGCAGCGCGCCGACGGCACCACGGTACCGACCTGGATGGTCTTCGGCGAAGTGGTGGCGGTGCACATCCGCCGCGACATGCTGGTGGACGGCATCTACGACACCGCGCGGGCCGAGCCGATCCTGCGCGGGGGCGGGGCGGCGGACTACTTCTCGATCGGGCCGGCGCAGCGGTTCCGGATGGCGCGGCCCCAATGACGCGGCTGCGGGTTCACCACATCCCCGTCTGCCCGTTCTCGCAGCGGCTGGAGATCCTGCTCGCGATGAAGCGCCAGCGCCATCAGGTCGACTTCGAAGTCGTCGACATCACCCGCCCGCGCGACGAGGCCCTGCTGCGCAAGACGCGCGGAACGACCGCGCTTCCGATACTGGAAACCGCGGACGGCCGGATCCTGAAGGAAAGCCTGGTGATCCTGCAGTACCTGGACGACGTGCTGCCCGGGCCGCGCATCGCTCAGCAGGATCCCTACCGGCGTGCCGTCGAAGGCATGCTGACCCGGCTGGAGGGCGACTTCACGACGCAGGGCTATGTGTGGGTCATGAACCAGGACGCCGCCCGCCGCGACGCGCACCAGGCGGCGATGCTGCGCCAGTACCAGCGCATCGACGACTTCCTGCGCGAGCATGCGCCCGAAGGCCCCTTCCTGTTCGAGACCGCCGGCTGGGCCGAGGCGGTCTTCACGCCGATGTTCGTGCGCTTCGCGTTCCTGGAGTACTACGAAAACTTCCGCCCGCATGGCCAGCCCGGCTGCGCCCGCGTGGCGCAGTGGGTGGACGCCTGCCTGGCCCTGCCGCAGGCGCAGCAGGTGTCGGCCGAGGAAGTGGTCAAGCTGTACTACGACTATGCCCGGGGCGCCGGCAACGGCGCGCTGCTGCCGGGGCGCACGCGCTCCTCGTTCAGCTTCACGCCGCACTGGCGCGACCGGCCGTGGCCGCCGCGGGACAAGTATGGGGCGGCGGCGAGTGATGGGGAACTGGGGCTGGTGGCGGGCTGAGCGATCAGAGCGATTCCCTGCCTCGCGCAGGGCCGGTATTGATCGCCTCGTGCCGGTTCTCGGAGCGCATGCCATCGACGAGCGCCTGCAATTCCAGGGTCGCAGCCTGTTCCGGAGTCGCCCCCCGCACCGTCGTCGCCCCGATCGCCCCCAGGATCAGCGCCCCACCCCAGAACACGCCGGCCGCCGGCACCTCGCCGAACACGACCCAGACCCACAGCGGGTTGAGCACCGCGTCCATCATCGTGATCAGCACCATCTGCGTCACCGGCACATGGCGCGCGCCGCGCATGTACAGCAGCATCGGCAGCGCCAGCTGGACCAGGCCCATCAGGAACAGCAGCGCGATCGTGCTGCCGGCCACCGGCGCCAGCGTGCCGAACAGCAGCACCAGCACGAAGGTGGCCAGGCCGCCGGCCACCATGGCCGGCTCCATGCCCTGCTGGCTGTAGCGGCGCAGCGCGACCGTCTGCCCCGCGAAGCACAGGGCCATCACCAGCGCCACCAGCGACCCGGCCAGTCCGCTGACGGACGCGTTGCGCTCGCTGAACGCGATCACCGCGACGCCCACCAGCGACACCAGCGTCGCGACGTAGAACACCAGCCGCGTGCGCTCGCCCAGCCATACCCGCGCCAGCACCGCCGCGAACAGGCCGGAGGTCGCGCCCAGGCAGGACACCGCCGCCACGCTGGCCAGCTGGAGGGCCAGGATGTAGGCGGACGACCCCACGGCGAAGAAGCCGGCGGCGATGACGATCGCCACCGGGTTGGCCTGGCGGAACAGGTCCACGGCCGCGCGCCGGTAGTGCAGCAGCGTCCAGACGACCAGCGACAGCGCCATGCCCAG
>JAEUOX010000405.1 GCA_016790475.1 Rhodoferax sp.
ATGCGCTCCTGCAGCGTGGGCACCGGGTGCGCCAGGTAGGCCTGGCGTTGCTGGTCCAGCGCCTGCTGCAGATTCTGCGCAAGGCCGTAGGTGAAATCGTTCATGGCTGGGGCAGGGTCGAACCCTAGAGGCGACAAGACCCCACAGCTTACCCGCTGGCGGGCATTCCAGCCACCGGGCGGGGCAGTTTGGAGGGCTCCCCCTCGGGATAACCCGGGGGGCCGCCATCCGGCAGGTCCATCCCGGCCAGCACCGCATCGATCACGCCCGGAACGAAGGCCATGTCCACATGCGCCACGCCGTGCAGCAGCCGGTTGCGGGCCCCCGGAAGCGTCGCGCTGGACGCCGGGAACACGATGTTGTCGCAGGCGGAGTGGTAGCAGGTGAAGCGCGCAGCGCGCTGCGGCGGCTCGTCCCGACGCAGCTGCGCCAGCCAGCGGCTGTCGGTGCGCATCTGCCGTGCATTCGGCACGAAGCTGAACCGCGCCAGCCAGGTGCCGTGGTGCGGGCTGCCCAGCGTCACGACGTGAGCGACCCGCGCATCCGCATCCCGGTCGCGCAGCCAGGCCCGCACCGCCAGCCCGCCCATGCTGTGGCACACCACCAGCGGCGGCATTCCGGTGGCTGCCGTCACGCGCTGCACCGCGGCATCGACCAGCGGCACATAGTCGTCGATCGCGCCGAACACCGGCTCCAGATTGACCGCGCAGAAAGCCCGGCCCTCGCGGTGCAGACGCTGCAGCCAAGGGTTCCACAGGCCGCGGTTGCAAACGAAGCCATGGACGAACACCACGCCGCGCCGACCGGCCGCGTCAGCTGGCAGTTGATCCGGCCAGCGGCGTGAACGCATCGGCTGCTGCCACAGGAACACCCGGGGCGCGGTCAGGGATTCGGCCGCCCAGGCGCGCAGCAGCTCGCGGCCGGTGGCCCGCGGGGCCGGGTCCGGGCGGTTCACCCGGTGCATCAGCAGGAACTCCAGCGCCAGCACCACCGCATGGGCACAGGCCAGGCCCAGCACGCCGGCCAACACCAGCCACAGCGGCGCGTGCCGCATGGCCAGCAGCCAGGCGCCGATCAGCGCGAGCAATCCGAGCACGATGGCCTGCTGCAGGCGTGCCAGCATCAGGCCGTCTCCGGCAACGGCGCAACAGGGTTCGGCGGACGCATGCGGCCGATCATAGATGGCGCTGCGTGTGGCGCTTGGGTAGCATCACGGCCTTTCACCCCCACTGCACGGAGCGCACATGCAATTCATCGATTCCAGCACCACCTTCCCGATCAGTTCCGCCGTGGTCCACAGCGGACGCACCTTCGAAGCCGTCGTGACCGGCATCCCCGACGGACAGAACACGCCGGTCCCCGGCGGCGCGGCTGCCGAGATGCGCGAGGCCTTCCGCCAGCTCGACGTGCTGCTGCAGGCGGCAGGCGTGGACAAGCGTGCAATCTGCACCGCCCGGCTGTACCTGCAGGATGTGCTGGCCGACATTCCGGCGGTCAACGAGGTCTGGAAGGAATACATGGGCACGCACCCGGTCGTGCGCAGGGCCTACGGCGTGACGCTGCAGGCGGGCATGCGCGTCGAGGCGGCCTTCACGGCAGAGATTCCTTGAGCCAGGTGGCGCAGCGGGACTAGCTGCGCCCCTGATAGACCCGGTCCGCGAAGCCGCGCAGCCCCTGCGTGAAGCCTTCCATCGGCAGATGAAAGCTGTTGCCGGCATCCAGCCGGGTGGACGTCGACCAGTCGTGCACGACGACACGGTCGGCGATGCGCCAGTGGCCGTCCCGTTGCTCGAAGCGGTCGACATAACGCCCGGAGAAGAAGTCCAGCCACTCCGCACCGGCCGCGTCGGTGCGCCGCAGGTAGGCGATCGCGTAGGACTCGGCCTGGGCCCGCGCATCGTCCTGCGGGTCCAGCTCGATCAGCACGTTGGCCACCGAGTGCGTCGTGTGGTGCGTGCGCTGCGGCAGCGACTGCACGATG
>JAEUOX010000064.1 GCA_016790475.1 Rhodoferax sp.
CGTCGGGGTGAAGCTCAGGTCGAGCGCGAAATCGGTACCGGCGATCCGGGCCTGGTAGCTGCCGTTGGCCGCGCGGACCAGCGACCAGTCGCGCAGCCGCAGATCGGTGTCGCTCTCGCCCGCCTGGCCGACCTCGAAGCCGGCCCGGGCGATGCGCTGGTCGTGCCAGAAGCGGCGGCCCTGCACCTCGGTCACGGCCGCATGGGCGAACAGCAGGTGGCGCGCCGCGAAGCGCGACTGCATCTGCTGCGTGCCTTCGACCCGGGTCCGGAAGAAGGTGATCTGGAAGCCGAAGTCCCGCGCCTCCGCACCCTGGCCGGAGCGCGCATGGCCGGTGATGTACCACCACTCGATATGGTGGTCCGGATGGCTGCCGTGGTCCCGCGGGAAGCGCAGTGCCCAAGGCGCCTGGCCGCCACTGCCGGCGGCCTGCACCCCGGCACCCGGCAGGCCTGCGGCCAGTGCGGACAGCAGCAGGCCGCGCCGCGAGAGCGGCGACAGCGATGCCAGGGGCGGCGGGAGCGGGCGCATGGTCGGATTGTGGCGCCAAGCGAGCGACCCTTGCCGCAGCCTGCGCGGTCGGCTCGGCCTGCACGCGCGGTGATGGTCTTCAGAGCGGCACCTGCGTGCCCAGTTCGACGACCGCGTTGTCCGGCAGCCGCAGGAAGGACGCCACCCCGCTGGCGTTGCGGCTCATCGCTGCGAACAGGTACTGGCGCCAGCGCCCGCTGCCGGCAGTGGCATCCGGCACGATGTTTTCCCGGCTGAGGAAATAGCTGGTCTCGAAGGGTGGAACATGCAGGCCGTGCGGGGCGGTGCCGAGCAGCGCGCGGGGCACGTCCGGCACCTCCATGAAACCGTAGGTCAGCGTGACGCGCCAGAAGCCGTGCCCCAGGTCCTGCACGACCAGCCGGTCGGCGGGGGCCACCCAGGGCTGCTCGCGGAACAGCACCGTCACGATGACGTTCGAGGTGTGCAGCACCTGGTTGTGCTTCAGGTTGTGCAGCAGCGCCTGCGGCACGGTGTCCGGGTTCGCGACGGCATAGACCGCGGTGCGGGCCACCCGGTGCACCGGGTCGGCGGCCAGCGCGTCGACGAAGGGCTGCAGCCGCAGGCCGTCCTCGCCCAGGCGCTCCAGCAGGCGCTGGCGGCCGCGCCACCAGGTGTGCATCAGCAGGAACAGCAGGGCGCCCAGCGCCAGCGGGAACCAGCCGCCGTCCGGCAGCTTGACCGCGCAGGCCAGCACCAGCAGCAGGTCCACCAGCAGGAACAGCGCTGTCGCGCCCAGTGCCACCGCCAGCGGCAGCCGCCAGCCCTGGCGCACGACGACGAAGGTCAGCAGCGTCGTGATCAGCATCGTCAGCGTGACCGCGATGCCGTAGGCGCCGGCCAGCGCCGAGGAACTGCCGAAGGCCAGCACCGCGACGATGACCGCCACCAGCAACACCCAGTTCACTGCCGGCATGTAGATCTGCCCGATCTCGCGCGCCGAGGTGTAGCGCACCTGCATGCGGGGCAGGAAGCCGAGCTGCATCGCCTGCTGCGTCATCGAGTAGGCCCCCGAGATCACCGCCTGCGACGCGATGATTGCCGCCAGCGTCGACAACAGCAGGGCCGGCACCAGCCAGGCGCCGGAGAACAGGTGGAAGAACGGGTTCTCCAGGGCCTGCGGCTCGGCCATCAGCAGTGCGCCCTGGCCCAGGTAGTTCAGCGCCAGCGCCGGCAGCACGAAGCCCGTCCAGGCCCACTGGATCGGCCGGCGGCCGAAGTGGCCCATGTCTGCATACAGCGCCTCGGCGCCGGTCAAGGCCAGCACGATCGCGCCCACCGCCGCCAGCACCTTCCAGCCACGCTCCGTCAGGAACTGCCAGGCATGCAGTGGATTCAGCGCCGCCAGGATCTCCGGGTGGCGGGCGATCTGGATCCCGCCGGTGACCGCCAGCATCAGGAACCAGGCGCCGATCACCGGACCGAACAGCTGGCCGACGCGGCTGGTGCCCAGCCGTTGCACCAGGAACAGCCCGAGCAGGATCAGCACCGTGCCCGGCACGACGAGCGGTGCGAGCGATGGCGTGAGCACCTGCAGGCCCTCCATCGCGCCCAGCACCGAGATCGCCGGCGTGATGATGCTGTCGCCGTAGAACAGCGTGGCACCGGCCATGCCCAGCAGCAGCAGCGCCTGGCGCAGCCGCGGCCGGGTCGCCACCGACGAGGCGGCCAGCGCCGCCAGTGCCAGTGCGCCGCCTTCGCCGTGGTTGTCGGCGCGCAGGATCAGCAGCACGTACTTCAGCGTGACCACCAGCATCAGGGCCCAGAAGATCACCGACACGGCGCCGACGATGTTGGCCGCGTTCAGCGCCACGCCGGTGGCCGGCGCGAAGACCTCACGCACGGTGTACAGCGGGCTGGTGCCGATGTCGCCGTAGACCACGCCGAGCGCACCGAGCGTCAGCAATGGCAGACTCTGCCGCGGCGGGCGACCGCCGACGGAGGCAGGTGGGGGCGATGAGGTAGGCGTCGGGACAGGGTGCATGGCGGTGACCGTCAATGAACAGGCCCGCAGCATCCCGCGCCGCGCATCAGGATCGCATAAGGATGGCAGTGGCAGTCCGTCGGCGCTTCAGTCCGCCGGATCGGCCAGCCGGTAGCCCAGCCCCGGCTCGGTCAGCAGGAACAGCGGCTGCGCCGGATCCGCCTCGAGCTTGGCCCGCAGCTGCCCCATGTACAGCCGCAGGTACTGTGTCTGCTCGGTGTGCTCTGCGCCCCAGACATCGGCCAGCAGCTGCCGGTGCGTGACGACGCGCCCGGTGCTGCGGACCAGCCGGGCCAGCAGCCGGAACTCGGTCGGCGTCAGATGCACCGGCGCGGCGTCGCGCAGCACGCGATGGGCCGCCACGTCGATCTGCAGACCACCGTGCACATAGTGCGTGATGGCGGCATCCACCACCTGCCCGCGCCGACGCAGGGCAGCGCGCAGCCGCGCCAGCAGCTCGCCCACGCCGAAAGGCTTGACCAGGTAGTCATCGGCGCCGGTGTCCAGCAGCCGGATCTTGTCGTCCTCCCCCTGCCGCGCGGACAGCACGATCACCGCCGGTCCGCCTGGCCCCCGCAGATGGGGCAGGAAGTCGGCGCCTTCGCCATCGGGCAGGCCGAGGTCCAGCAGCACGAGCGCGATGCCCGGATCGCGGTGGTTGTGCGCCCACAGGGCGCGCGCGTCGGCCAGGCTGGCGGCGGCCCAGACCCGGTAACCCTCCAGCTGCAGCGCCTCGCGCAGCGTCGCGCGCAAGGCAGCGTCGTCCTCGATCAGCAGCACGCCTGCCGGCGCCTGCACGGCGGAGGGCGCACGCGTCATGCGGGAGGTCCGCCAGGTCCGTCTGCCTGCTCGGGCGGCAGTGGCAGCACGCATTCGAAGCGGGACCCGCCCCGCTGCCGCGTGCGCAGCTGCATGCGGCCCCCGTGGGCCTGCGCGATCGCCTGGCACAGTGCCAGGCCGATGCCGGTGCCGCGCGGCGTCCGCCGGGTTTCCCCCGGCGGGCCGTCCGGGGCATCCATGCGCCGGAACGGCTCGAAGATGCGTGCCCGCCAGGCGGCCGGCACGCCCGGGCCACGGTCCGCGACGGCCAGCACCAGCGACGCCGCGTCGCGCCGGGCGCGCAGCTCGATCGGCGTGTCGGCACCCGCATACTGCACCGCGTTGTCGATCAGGTTGGCGAGCAGCTGCTGCAACAGTACGGCGTCGCAGCGCAACAGCGGCAGGTCGGGCTGCACCTGCACATGCAGCTGGATGCCCGGACGTCGCGCACGCGCCGAACGGCTGGCGCTGCCCAGGATCTCCTCGGCCGCCTCCCAGTCGGTCCGCAGCACGACACCGGGCGCATCCAGCCGCGCCAGCTGCAGGCTGTTGTCCGTCATCCGGCTGAGCTCCTGCACCTCGCGCTCGATGGTGTCGGCCAGCGCCAGCGCGCGTTCCGTTGCCAGACGGCCGGCACCGGTCTTCAGCGTGCTTGCCGCGCCCAGGATCGTGGCCAGCGGCGTGCGATAGTCGTGCGCGATCGCCGCCAGCAAGGTGTTGCGCAGGCCCTGCAGCTCCGCCGCGCTGCGGCTCGCAGCTTCGCGCCGCAGGACCTCGGCGCGCTCCAGTGCCAGGCCGAACTGGTCGCAAATGGCCTGCAGGCTGGCCACCAGCGCGCCAGCCGGTACCGAGGTCTGCGGCAGGTGCAGTACCGCACTGCCCTGGCGGCCCTGGCGCGCGCGCAGGGGCAGATACAGCCCGTCCTGCACCTCGTAGCGCCCGGTGCCGGCACCGAAGACCTGTCCGTTCCGCAGGCAGTGCCACAGGCCGGCCAGCTGCGTCTGGTCGGGCGCCAGACCGCCGAGCAACACCGCCTGCGGATCGTCGTCGGGCGGCACTTCGGAGCGCAGGACCAGCAGGCTGACCGGTACCCCGGCCAGCCTCTGCAACGATCCCGCGATCGTTTCCAGGCAGGCCTGCGGGTGCGGCGCATCGCGCAGCGTGTCACCGGTGGCACGCAGCAGTTCGGCGACCTCGGCATGGCGCTGCGCCGCGGCCGCCAGGGCCCGCTGGCGGGCCACCGCCAGGCTCACGACCCAGGCCACGCCCAGCATCGTCGCCAGCAGCATCGCATGCGGTGTCAGATCCACCGCGAACGATCCCCGCGGTGGCACCAGCGACCAGTTGAACGCGAGCACGGCCGCCGCACAGGCCAGAAGCGACCCGGCGGCTGGCAGCCACAGTGCTGAAAGTGCCGCGGCCAGCACCAGCAGCAGCGCCTGGCTGGCCAGGTCCAGCAGTCCATCGGTGGCGGCCAGCACTGCCGCACATCCGCCCCAGACCACGAGGGCCGGCCACCATCGGTGCGGTGCCAGGCGGGGTTCGGCGAGGGGCAGGATCGGCATCGCCCGCAAGGTAGCATGTTCCGCATCAGGAAGTCATCAGCGGCCCGGCCGCGCACCTGCGCTAAGCTCAGGTCCTTCCGTTGCGTCCTTCCATTTTCCGCGAGGCCCCGTTTGGAATCCCCCACCTTCACGCCCCCCACGCTCGATGCGATCCGCGCCAACCGCGCCCGTCTGGGCGACCGCGTTCTGACAACACCGATCCGCCGGATCGAGGACCCGGCACTGGCGGCCGTCGTCGGGGCCACCACGCAGGTCTGGCTCAAGGAGGAGCTGTTCCAGCGCACCGGCAGCTTCAAGCCGCGCGGCGCGTTGTCGGTGATGCTCGACCTGGACGCCGTGGCGCTGGCGCGCGGCGTCACCGGCGTGTCGGCCGGCAACCATGCGATCTCTCTGGCCTATTGCGCACAGGTGCTGGGCACCAGCGCCAAGGTCGTGATGCCGAAGAACGCGAACCCGTTCCGGGTGCAGGTCTGCCGCGAGCTCGGCGCCGAGATCGAGCTGGTGGACAACGTGCACCAGGCCTTCGCCCGCGTGCGCGAGATCGAGGCCACCGAGGGGCGCCATCTGGTGCATCCCTATGAAGGCCCCAAGACGGCGCTGGGCACGGCCGGCGTCGGGCTGGAGTTCATCGAGCAGACCCGCGCGGCCGGTGCCGCGCTGGATGCGGTGATTGTGGCCGTCGGTGGCGGGGGCCTGTCGGCCGGCGTCGCCTGCGCGGTCAAGCAGCTCAGCCCGTCGACCGCGGTCTATGCGGTCGAGCCGACCGGCGCCGACAGCCTGCATCGCAGCCTGCAGGCCGGCTCGCCGCAGGCCATCGATGCGGTGCGCACGATCGCGGATTCGCTCGGGGCGCCGCGCTGCGAGCCGTATTCGTTCTCGCTGAACCAGCGCTACATCGACGAGGCGGTGCTGGTCAGCGACGACCAGATGCGCGATGCGATGCGGCTGACCTTCCGTGTCGCGAAGCTGGTGGTCGAGCCGGCCGGTGCGGCCGCGCTGGCGGCGCTGGCCGGCCCGCTGCGCGAACGGCTGGACGGGCGCTGTGTCGGGCTGGTGGTCTGCGGCGCCAACATCGACCCGCAGACCTACGCGGCGCAGCTGCTGGGCTGATTCAGCCCCGGATCGTGTCCAGCACCGAGGCGCTGCCGGCCAGCACCTGCTCGCCGATGCGCTGGTTCCAGTGCGCCTCGGAACCATGCGCGACACGCCAGGCGCGCAGCCGGCGGGTGTAGAGCTGCAGGTCGTACTCCTGCGTGACGCCGATCGCGCCGTGCAGCGCATGCGCGGTGTCGGCCACCAGCACCGCCGCCTCGCTGCAGCGCGCCTTGGCGATCGCGGCCTGCAGCCATTGCGCCTGCCCGTCCGGCCCCGGCTGGAAGGCCGCCTCCGCCGCCATGCAGGTGGCCGCCACATGCTCGGCCATCCGGCTGAGCTGCTGCTGCACCGCCTGGAACTTGCCCAGCGCCTTGCCGAACTGCACGCGCTGGTTGGCGTAGTCCAGCGTCAGCGCCATGCAGCGGGTTGCCGCACCGGCAATCAGCGCGGACTGCACGGCCAGGGCCAGGGCGGGCAGCGCGGTCCCGTCACCGGGCAGCTGCGTCACCCCGGCGCCCTCCGGCAAGCGCCAGGTGGCTTCCTGGCCCGCCGGCGGGCCGACCGGTGTAGCCTGCGCGGCGAGGCCGTCCAGCAGCAGCAGCCGTGATCCGTCGGCCACCAGCACCTGGTGGGCCGCCGCAGCCTGCGGAATGCGTGGCAGCAGCAGGCTGCCATCCGGCTGGCGCAGCAGCACCGTGGCCAGTGCCAGCGGTGCGGCGCGCAGGGGCGTACCGGGCGCGATCAGGGCCCGCGCCGCGATCGACGCGGCCAGCGGCACCGGCACGGCATGGCGTCCCAGCAGCGCGACGATGTCGTACAACTCGGCCAGCGGCAGCCCGGCGCCACCGGCGGACTCGGGCACCATCAGGTCGAGGAAGCCGGCCTCGGTGACGGCCTGCCACAGCGGTGCGGCGTCGCCGCCGGATTCGATGCGGCGCACGTCGGCCGGGGTGCAGAAGTCGTCCAGCAGGGCGGTGAGGGCGTCGGTGAACATCTCGGGGGGCTCCGGCTAGCGCAGGCCCAGGCCGCGGGCGATCATGCCGCGCAGGATCTCACGCGTGCCGCCGCGCAGCGAATAAGTGGGGGCCACGCAGCTCAGGTAGGCGGCGGTGCGCAGCAGTTCGGCGTCCGGGTCGATCGTCGGGTCGGCGGACGCGGCGGCCTCGACCACTGCCGGAATCGCCTGCTCCAGCTCGGTGCCCAGGTCCTTGAACAGCGCGGCCTCGATCAGCGGGCTCTCGCCGGCGGCGAGCCGCGCGGTGACCGCCACCGACATGCGCCGCAGCGTGGCCAGATGGGCGACCAGGCTGCCCAGCGCCGCCGCATGGCGCCGGCCGTCGCCGCCGCGGCGCAGCACCTGCAGCCAGTGCTCCAGCAGCACCAGGCTGGAGTAGATGCGCTCCGGCCCGCTGCGCTCGAACGCCAGCTCTGCATTGACCTGCATCCAGCCGTCGCCCTCGCGCCCGACCAGCGCGTCCGGCCCCAGCGCCACATCGTCAAAGAAGACCTCGCTGAAGTGGGCGTCGCCCGTCAGGTCGACGATCGGGCGGGTCGTGACACCGGGTGCCTTGAGGTCGATGATGAACTGCGACAGGCCCTTGTGGCGGTCTTCCGCGCTGCCGGAGGAGCGCACCAGCGCGATCATGTAATCGCCGCGGTGGGCCTGCGTCGTCCAGATCTTGCGGCCGTTCAGGCGCCAGCCGCCGGTGGCCGGGTCCGGCGTCGCGCGGGTGCCGACGCTGGCCAGGTCGGACCCGGCGTTGGGCTCGCTCATGCCGATGCAGAACACCAGCTCGCCGGCGCAGATGCCGGGCAGATAGCGCTGGTGCTGGGCCTCGGAGCCGAACTTCCACAGCAGCGGGCCGCTCTGCCGGTCGGCGATCCAGTGGGCGCCTACCGGGGCACCGGCCGCCAGCAGCTCCTCGACCAGCACGAAGCGGCAGAACGGATCCAGCTCCGCGCCGCCGAAGGCGCGCGGCAGCGTCACGCCGACCCAGCCGCGCTGTGCCAGCCGGCGGGAGAAACCGCGGTCGAAGCCCATCCAGGAGCGCGCCCGCACCTCGGCGGCGGGCGGCGTCCACTGCGTCTGCAGGAAGGCGCGCACCTCGCCGCGAAAGGCTTCCGCATGCGCGGGGATGCGGGCACTTCGAAAGGCGGCGAACAAGGCTTCCATCGGAGGGTGGGCAGTTGCGGTGGGTCTGCGGATCTTACCGTCGCGATCTGAACGAATCCACTATCAAATATGTATTCGTTGATACCACTGAGATATCAGGTAAAGGATGTCAGACCAAGGGATCGGAATTAAAGCCTATCGATCAATGCCATTCCGGTATTGATCGTGTTCCAACCGCACGGTAAGCTCGACGCCTCGACATTTTCCTGGAGCCCCCGTGTCCGACTTTCTCCTGGTTGACCAGCAAGGACCCATCGTCACCCTGACGATGAACCAGCCGGAGCGGCGCAACGCGCTGACCGGCAACACCGCCGCCGACGAGATCGTCGCCGCGGTATCCCGCATCGACAACGACCGCAGCGTGCGCGCCGTGATCCTGACCGGCGCCGGCAGCGTGTTCTCGGCCGGCGGCAACATCCACGAGATGGCGCGCCAGGCCTCCGACGCGGTGGACCCGCTGCAGATCCGCCAGGATTACCGGGCCGGCATCCAGCGCATCCCGCTGGCGCTGTTCAACCTGGAGGTGCCGGTGATCGCCGCGATCAACGGACCGGCGATCGGCGCCGGGCTGGATCTGGCCTGCATGTGCGATCTGCGCATCGCCGCCGAGGGCGCGAAGTTCGCCGAGAGCTTCGTGAAGCTGGGCATCGTGCCGGGCGACGGCGGCGCCTGGCTGCTGCCGCGCATCATCGGCCTGTCGCGCGCCAGCGAGCTGCTGTTCACCGGCGACACCTTCGGCACGCGCGAGGCGCTGGAATGGGGCCTGGTGTCGCAGGTCGTGCCGGCGGACCAGCTGTTGGCCGCCGCCCAGGAGCTGGCCGGACGCATGGCCGCCAACCCGCCGCACGCGGTGCGCATGGCCAAGCGGCTGCTGCGCGAGGCGCTGCATGTGCGGCTGGACACCTCGCTCGAGATGGCGGCGGGCTTCCAGGCGCTGGCGCAGAAGACGGCCGACCACCGGGAGGCGGTTGCGGCCTTCGTCGAGAAACGCCCGCCGGTGTTCAAGGGCTGAGCGCGCATCCACCGGCCGGCCGCTGTGAACCTGCGCCGCATCCGCCACTTCGTCGCGCTGGCGGAGACCCTGAACTTCCGACGCGCGGCGGAGCGCCTGCACATGGCGCAGCCGCCGCTGTCGGTGTCGATCCAGAAGCTGGAGGCCGAGCTCGGCGTGCAGCTGTTCGACCGCGAGAGCGGCGGTGTGCGCCTGACACCCACCGGGCGCACCGTGCTGGCCGAGGCCCGCAAGCTGCTGTTCCACGGCGACCAGCTGCGCGAGGTGGCGCGCCAGGCCGGGGAGGGCACCGGCGGCAGCCTGCGCATCGGCTTTGTCGGCACCGCCACCTTCGGCCCGCTGCAGCGGCTCCTGCCGGCCTTCCGCGCGGGCTACCCCGGCGTGGAGCTGGTGCTGCAGGAGGCCACGACGGCCGACATCCTGCTGCGCGTCGAGGACCGCTCGCTGGACGTCGGCCTGGTGCGCACGCCGCTGCCGCAGGCCACCCGGCTGCACCTGACCGAGCTGGGCCGGGAGTCGCTGATCGTTGCGCTGCCGCGGGGCCATGCGCTGGCGGGCCAGGGGCCGCTGGCACTGGCCGACCTGGGCCGCGAGCGCTTCGTGATGTACGCCCCGGACCATGCGGCCGGTCTGCATGCGGTGTGCCTGCGCGTGTGCCAGCAGGCCGGCTTCGTGCCGCAGGTGGCCCAGCAGGCGGTCCAGGTGCAGACGGTGCTGGCGCTGGTCGAGAGCGGTCTGGGCATTGCGCTGGTGCCGGCCCTGGCGCGCAGCCGCAGCAGCGGGGGGATCGACTTCCGTCCGCTGGTGGATGCCACCGCCGAGGCCGCGATCGGGCTGGCGCTGGTCACGCCGGGTGCGACCGCGCTGCCGGCCGCCGGGCATCTGCGGGACGTGGCGGTCGGGCTGTCACTGGTCTGACGCCGCCGCGCCCGCCAGCGGCACACCGTCCTCCAGCGCCTGCGGCCGGCCATACAGGAAGCCCTGCACGCGGTCGCAGCGCTGCGCGACCAGGAACTCCCGCTGCGCCTCGCTTTCCACGCCTTCGGCCACCACCGGAATGCCCAGGCCGTGGGCCAGGGCGATCGTTGCCCGCACGATGGCCGCGTCGTCCGGGTGCGTCGTGATGTTCTGCACGAAGGAACGGTCGATCTTGAGCTCGTGGATCGGGAAGCGGCGCAGGTAGGACAGCGAGGAGTAGCCGGTGCCGAAATCGTCCAGCGCGATCCGCACCCCCAGCGCACTGATCTCCTCGAGCAGCGCCTGCACGCCGGCGACGTCGGTCATCGCGGTGGTCTCGGTGATCTC
>JAEUOX010000489.1 GCA_016790475.1 Rhodoferax sp.
CCAGGAGCGTTCCATGCACTCGACAATTCCCCCCACCCCGACCCGGCGCTACCACCCGGCGCTGGTGGCCCTGCACTGGCTGCTGGCGCTGCTGCTGACCCTGGCATTGGCACTGGGCACATTCATACTGAAGGAAATTCCCAACGACTCGATCGACAAGATCGGAGCGCTGCGCGGTCACATGGTCATGGGAATCGCCATTGGCAGCTTGATGCTGGTGCGCCTGGTCGTGCGTTGGCGCACCAGCCACCCGCCTGCGGCTTCGACCGGTCACGCGCTCCTGGACCGGCTGCGCAGCGTGGCGCATATCGGGCTGTACGTGCTGGTCTTTGCGATGGCGATCAGCGGAGCCGCAATCGCACTGCTGTCCGGACTGCCGGCGATCGTCTTCGGCGGTTCGGTGCTGCCGCTGCCCGAGTCCTTCGCCTCCTACCCGCCCCGGGCGTTTCACGGGTGGATTGCCAAGGCGCTGTTTCTTGTGATCGCGTTTCACCTGATCGGTGCGCTGTACCACCAGTTCATTCGCACAGACCGGCTGTTGTCGCGCATGTGGTTCGGCAGGAAAGACGCGCTCTAGTCGCCGGCACCCCCACCGCCATTCATCGTTTCAGTCTTCAAGGAGTTCTCCATGACATCCAGCACACTTCCCCGCGGCCTGTCGGTCTGGGCCATTTCAGTGATCGCAGTCGTTTTTGGCATGCTGACCATCAAGGAGGGCGGTGCGGTGCTGTCAGGCAACACCGCAGCCCTTGCGGCGGCGGGCAACTACGTTCCATTTGTTGTCTGGTTCAACTTCCTGGCCGGCTTCGCCTATGTCGCTGCCGGAATCGGGCTGTTCATGCAACAGCGCTGGGCGATGTGGCTGGCCGTTGCGATCGCGGTCTCGACTGCGTTCACATTGGCGGCACTCGGCGTCGTCATCGTGTCCGGCGGCGCGTTCGAACAACGCACGGCGTTTGCCATGGGTCTGCGGACCGTCGTGTGGATGGTGATTGCCGGCGTCGCCTGGCGCCGTCTTGCACACCGGACAACATGATGACTGGCCAACGGGGTCAGATCGGGAGGGTTGTGCCAGCCCTCTGTGCCGCCCTGCTGGCGGGCTGCGCCGCCGGGCCTGATTTCCAACGGCCGGTGGCAACCACGGCAGGCAGGTACACAGCCACCGCCATGCCTGCCGCGACAGTGTCGAGTCCGGGCGCGCAGGGTGCCAGCCAGCAGTTCGTCACCGCGCCCGTGCCCATTCATTGGTGGACCGAATTCCAGTCCGCCAAGTTGACGGCGCTGGTCGAGCGGGCCTTCGCTGCCAGTCCGACGCTTGCCGCAGCCCAGGCCACCTTGCAACAGGCGCAGCACAGCCTGGCCGCCACGGCTGGCAACACGCAGCTGCCACAGATCAGCGCAAAGCTCGGCGCCCAGCGACAGGGGACCAATGCGGCCGCCGCCGGCGTGCCCGGCGGCGAACGCAGCTACAGCCTGTACAGCGCCACCGTGGCGCTGAGCTACGACCTCGATCTCGCCGGTGGAAACCGGCGCGCGCTCGAGGCGCTGGCCGCACAGGTCGACTACCAGTCGTACCAGCTCCAGGGGGCGCGCCTGAGTCTGGCGGCGAGCCTGGCGCTGGCGGCGATCACGCAGGCGCAGCTGACCGCGCAGATCAGCGCCACCGAGGACTTGATCGGGACGCAGGAGGAACAGCTGGCGCTGACACGCAAGCGGCTTGCGCTCGGCGTCGGGACCGAACAGGACGTTCTGGCGCTGCAAACCCAGCTCGAACAGACCAGGGCCGTTGTGCCGGCCCTGGAGAACCGGCGCCAGCAAACGCGCCACCTGCTGGCAGTGCTTGCCGGGCAGGCGCCGGGGCAAGCCGGCATGCCGGAGTTCGAACTGGCAGATTTTTCGCTGCCTGCGCAATTGCCCGTCAGCGTGCCGTCCGAACTGGCACGCCGCCGTCCCGACGTGCGCGCATCGGAAGCGCTGCTGCAGGCCGCCAGCGCCCAATACGGCGTCGCCGTCGCCAAGCTGTATCCGCAACTGAACGTGAGCGCCAGCCTGGGTTCGCAGGCTTTGTCCGCAGCCAGTCTGTTTGGTGCCGGCTCGCTGCTCTGGGGCCTGGGTGGGCAAATCGTGCAGCCACTGTTCACGCCCGGACTGCGCGAAAGCGTCAAGGCGGCCGAGGCGGGATTGCAAGCGGCCCAGGCCAATTACCAGCAAACCGTGTTGCAGTCTTTGCGCAATGTGGCCGACGTGCTGCGCACGGTGGAGAACGACGCGCGTGCACAGCAGGCGCTGGAGAGGGCCCATGACTTAGCGCAGGGCACGCAGCGGCTGGTGACGGCGCGGCAGGCGCTGGGCGTTGCCAGTTACCTCGAGCTGCTGCAGGCACAGCAGCAGGCCCAACGCACCGCCTTCGATGTGCTCGAGATGCGTGCGCGCCGCGTTGTCAACACCGTGAGCCTGTACCAGGCCATGGGTGGGGGCCAGGTTCCATGACCCTGCCGATCGCGCGCTTCCGTGCGCCGGAGCCAGCCGGGCCCGACCGATGATCACCGAGGTAGCGTTTGCCGCTGCCGGCGTGTGGGGTCTGCGCGCGCTGGCCCATCGCGCCATCGTGCTGGGGCTGCGCGCACCGCGCCTTCGCCATGACCAGAAGCCGGTCGATCCGGCAGTGGCACCAGAGGCGATCAACGAGGTTTGCATTAACGGTCCACGCGCCCGGCGCTTGTTCGGTTGGCTCGTGATGCCGGCGTTGCCGCATTTGCAACCTGCCCCCGCAGTGCTGGTGATGCACGGCTGGGGCGCCAACGCGGCGACGATGTGGCCGGTGGTGGCGCCTTTGCACGCAGCCGGCTTCGCGGTATTGCTGATGGATGCGCGTTGCCATGGCCGCAGCGATGGCGAGGCTTTCACGTCAATGCCACGTTTTGCTGAAGACATCGCCGCCGGCCTTGCATGGTTGCGCACGCGCAGCGGCATCGACGGCAACCGGCTGGTGCTGCTGGGCCACTCGGTCGGCGCGGGCGCCACCCTGCTGCACGCGGCACACCACGACGATGTGTGCGCCGTCATCAGCCTGTCGGCTTTTGCGCACCCCAGCGAGATGATGCGGCGCTTCCTGGCCGAGAAGCGGGTTCCCTACCCGGTGATTGGCTGGTACGTCATGCACCATGTGCAACGCGTGATCGGGGCGACTTTCGAAGAGATCGCGCCACTGGCCACGCTGCCCCGTGTGCGGTGTCCGGTGTTGCTGGTGCACGGTCGCTCGGACACGACGGTGCCGGTCGACGATGCGCGGCGTCTGCTGGCGACTTGCGCGCATGCCCGCCTGATGCTCGTGGACGGTGGCCATGATTTGCGAGACGGCCTGGCGGTACACGGAGCAGAGCTGGTGGAGTTCCTGCATTCAGCGTGCGCAACGTTTCAGGTATGGCCTCCGGCCAACCGTTCCGGGTTGGTCCGCCAAAATGTGTGAACGTCCTGTGCGCGATGTGTTGATGGTGGCAACGGGCGCAGCTGGGAAATTTTCAGAAACCGTTGTTGCCTGAAGAACGCGACGACAGCCGCAAAATTTGCCGACCGCCGCGCGAACGGGGCCTCCCATGCAAGCCAAGCGTAGCGGTGGGGAAGATGCCTTGCCTTTGCGATTGCGGAGCCTGCTCATCTTGGGCGCGTTCAGTCCAGGCCACTGGGTGGTAACTGGCGCTCCTTGGCGGAACCGCCGGTCGTGCCTACCTCGTGTGTTTGTGCGCCCACCTCGACGTGAGGATAGTGCGGCTCCGAGCTTTTGACGACAACCAGCAAACCATGTTGGTGTGGGTGATGACGTAGCTGGAGGTGGCATTTGACAACGGGAATGTCCGCTTTAAATGAATGGACTGAATGTCAGACCCTGGCCGGGAGCGTGAATCTACCTGAACGCCTGAAAGCTGCCATCCAATCATGGCACGGTCCACGCCCCACTCTTTGACCTGGTGCTGGCGCGTGACCATGGGAATCGGTCCCTCAAAAAGAACCTGAATCGGCCTTGCTCAACCAGGCCTGCTGGTGTACTGAACTCGACGATCAGCGAGCAGCCTGTTCCTAAGGTGGACTGCACCTCCTGATGCCTGACGGAGCCGCACCAAGCAGGGCAGGTACCGGTGATCTATGCGATTTCAAGGCATGCCTGGGCTAGCATCAACAGCCAAGCTCCAGCGCATGTGCCGAGGAAGAAGTGTTTGGCCTGACATGCGCAATCAGGTCCTCGTCCAGGCACCAATGGACTTCGAGAAGGATGGCATTTGGTGGAACCATCGGTCCATCCATCGACATCCACGAGGTGACCACCATGTCCCAAAGCAACCAACTCGCGCCCATCCTCCTGCGCCGCAAGGACGTCCAGTTCCGTACCGGCCTGGCGCGGAGCACCCTGTACCTGTACATCCAACAAGGTGCCTTCCCGAAGCCTGTGCCCTTGGGCAGGCGCGCTGTCGGTTGGCTCGAGTCGGAAGTCAGCGCGTGGATTACCGAGCGCGTCAGGATGGCCCGCGATCCCCAGCGTGCGGCGCAGTAGCCTCGCATGGCTGACCATCTGCTTCCGGCGGCGATGCGGTTCGCGCAGCGACCCATGCCTGACAATTTCCGACGATTCGTGTTCAACCGGCGCATGCTGCCCAAGCCGGCAGACTACTACGCCAGCGAAGGCCTCCGCTTGCTCGGACGCGGGGCCTGGCGCGACGCGCTGTGCCCGTTTCACCCGGATACGAATCCGTCGATGCGTGTGCACATCGACAAGGGAGCGTTCCGCTGCATGGTGTGCGGTGCACATGGTGGGGACGTGTTGGCATTCCACATGAAGAGCCACGGGCTGCGTTTCACGGAGGCGGCAAAGTCGCTGGGGGCATGGTTGCCAGCGCCATGAGCCATGGGTGCGATGCGCCGATCGGCGCGGCGCGGCGGCTGGCCGCAGGCGCCCTGCGAGATGGCTTCGAGTTCCAGGCTTTGCATACCTACACCGACCGAGATGCCAAGCCCTTGTATTGGCGCATCCGCGCCAAGCACCCGGAAACCGGCAAGAAGTGGATTCGACCGATGACTCGCAAAGGCAATGGCTATGCACTGCGCGAGCCCGAGAAGCCCGACCTTGGCAGGCCACTGTACCGGCTCCACGAACTGGTGCGCCGTCCCGACGACGTGGTGATCGTGACGGAAGGCGAGTCCAAGGCGGACCGGTTGGCGGCGCTCGGGCTTCTGGCGACCACCTCGGGGTCGGCGGATTCGGCCGCTGACGCGGACTGGCAGGCATTGGCCGGCCGGGATGTGTTGGTCTGGCCTGACAACGACACGCCTGGGCGCCACTATGCCGAATCAGTGCGGGCCGTGCTGACGCTGCTGGGTTGCGAAGTCAAGGTGATCGACGTCGACCTGTTGATGTTGGCACCCAAGGGTGACGCGGTGGACTGGTTGGCTCTACATCCTGAGGCCAAAGCGGCAGATGTGCTGGCGCTGGCCTGTGAGCCAGACCGGTGCATAGGCCCTCGTGATGATGGCGCGAGAGCCACGATGTCAGACGCAGCCCTGACAGGTACGTCTTTCCGGGCAGCAGATGCTGCGCCCAACACCTGCATCCATGGCGCAGGCCGGTTCGAGTTGACCGAGCGCGGCGTCTTCTTCACCGGCGTTGACCACGAGGGCAACACGAAGGCGCCAGTGTGGGTGTGTTCGCCGCTGGGGGTCATTGCCAAGACGAGAGACAGCAAGAGCGGATCCTGGGGCCGCCTTCTGGAGTGGTTCGATGACGACAACGTGAGGCACCGATGGGCCATGCCGCTTGAACTGCTGGAGGGCGATGGTACTGAGGTGCGCCGCGAACTGGCCCGCCTGGGCCTGCACATCGCCACGAGCCGGGCTGCGCGCGACCTGCTGGCAGCCTATGTCAAGGTTTGGCCGGTTGATCAGCGGGCGCGTTGCGTCGAGCGCCTGGGCTGGCATGGGCCCGTGTACACGATGGCGTCCGAGACCATTGGCGAGGCGGACGAACTGGTCGTGTTTCAGAACGCGCACGCGGTCGAGCCCGCGTTTGCAACGGCGGGCATCGTCGTAGGGTGGCGCGATTCGGTGGCGGCGCTGGCAGCGGGCAACTCGCGGGTGGTGTTTGCGATTTGTACCGCATTCGCAGGCACACTGGTCGGCCTGGTGGGCGAGGAATCGGGCGGGTTCCATCTGCGCGGAAAGTCGTCCTGTGGAAAGTCGACGGCGCTCAAGGCAGCGGCATCGGTGTGGGGAGACCCTGTGACCTATGCTCGGGCATGGCGAGCTACCGCCAACGGTCTCGAGGGACTGGCATCGCTGCACAATGACGGACTGCTGATTCTGGACGAGCTGAGCCAGTGCGATCCGAACGAGGCCGGCGAAGCGGCCTACTTGTTGGCCAATGGCCAGGGCAAGGTCCGCGCGCAACGAAACGGGACTGCGCGCGCCTCCCAGCAGTGGCGATTGCTGTTCCTCAGTGCCGGCGAGGAATCGCTGGCGTCGCTGATGGCGCGCTGTGGCCGCAAGGCCAATGCCGGCCAGGAGGTTCGTCTCGCTGATATCGACGCGGATGCCGGAGTCGGGCTGGGTGCCTTCGAGGCCTTGAACGGATGCGCCGGCCCGGCCGCGCTGGCGCAAGCCCTGAAGGATGCGACAGCACGCCACCATGGCGCTGCAGGCATCGCGTGGCTGCAAGCCATCGTCCCTGACCGCGACAAGCTGCCCGATCTCATCACTGATGGCGTGCGCCAGTTCGTCAGCGAGAACACCGCTGCGGATTCGGCCGGGCAGGTGATCCGCGTGGCGCAACGCTTCGGCTTGGTGGCCGTGGCCGGCGAGCTCGCCACGCGGTATCTGGTGACGGGGTGGGCGCAGGGTGAGGCCACGCGGGCAGCGAGCCAGTGCTTTGTCGCCTGGCTCGGAGCCTTCGGGGATGCTGGCAACCGGGAAGACCGGGCCCTGCTGGCACAGGTGCGCGGGTTCTTCGAGACCCATGGCGCCAGTCGCTTCGAGGACATGACCACAGGACTCGACCAACGCGTGGTCAACCGTGTGGGGTTCTACCGCTCGGGAGTACAGGGAACCAGGGAATTCCTGGTATTGCCTGAAGCATTCAGGCGGGAGGTGTGCGCCGGTTTTGATGTGAAGGCGGCGACGCGTTGCTTGCTTGCACAGGGCTGGATAGTGCCGGGTGGCGACGGTCGGCCGACGCAAAAGCCCCGTCTGCCTGGAATCGGCACGGCGCGGGTGTATGTCTTCACGAACAAATGGGCGGATGCTGAATGAGGTGCGCCATTGGGTCCGCTTGCGGGATGGCCTGTTCATTGGGGGACACCGGGGACGGCCGGGGACACGCGCATGGGTATTGCTGGCGGTGTCCCCAGCTACCCGATCCGTCGCGGGGACAGGTGGGGACAAGTCAGACAGGCGTGTGATCTGCGGCTTGGATTTGTGACTTGTCCCCTGCTGTCCCCGGTTTGTCCCCGCCTGCGAGACTGGCAAGGCCTAACAGCGGCGCGGTGTCCCCGCATTCCCCATTGTCCCCATCTTGACGATGTAGTGTTCACCGAGATGTTCCGGCCGCGCCCCACAGGGCCCGCGGCCAAGTCGAGCATCAGTCCACGATCGTACGGTGACGCGAGCTTGCCATCGCTGTTGCTTGCACCAGGCTGTTGCAGTTCGCCGGTCAGAACACTAAATTGCTCTGTGAAGATTCTTGTCCTCCCGTCTGTCCGTTGCCCTTGTTTTCCGTTCTTTGCCGCTGGTGTGTTGATGTCAGGTAAGTGTTTCTGTCCGTCCCGTACGCCGAAGCGTTGCGGGAACTACAAGGGACCCGGGACACCACGCCCGTTTTGTGCCGAAGATATCCATTGGCCGCCGCGGCACGCGGCATTGGCACCGATGGCGATTGCTGCTGCAATTCGGTTCATCGGGTTGAGCCCTTGCCCCAGGGCTCGGGTTGCGCCCTACGGCGCTTCGGTTAACGGGGCCCGCCAGACGCGGGCCCTGCAGATCGCGTTGCACGGTCTGAAGAATTGACGCGCGGGGAGCTCGTCACTTGGGGCTGTCACGCACTGCGGCAGGTAGTCTGCACAGAGAAGCAGGGGCAGATTGCGCGTCGTCACTACTGGCTGGCGCCGCGTAGTGACGACGCGGTTGGCGCAGGGTTGGGCTTGGAGCAGGGCGCTGCGTGGTTGCAGCAGCTTGACATCGACTGTCGCCGCTTCGGTCCGGCCGGCCGGATCGGTGGCGCAGTTGGCCCTCGGGACCGGCTGTAATGCCGGTTGGGGCAGGGCGGGCGATTTTCGTGCCCGATGGTTGACCAGTATCTCCAGCCTTTCGGCTGCCGGGTTTCAGGAGATGAGGCCGGCAAGGGCGCCCGCGTGAGCGGGCATGGGCGATGCGGTAACGGGCATCAGCCGGGCTGACTCAGCCAGTGGGGAGTTGAACTGGGCCGATGCTGCGCCAACTTCCTGTGGATTGCAACAGCAGTGGAGTCGAGGTGTTTTCCTGATTTCCGATTGGCACAGCGATTGCGGCGGGGATGTCAGCACTGCTGACAGCGAGTTCCGCCGTTGTCGAGCCAGGCGGCTTACCCACCGCCGCGCGAGTCTTGCGTGAGAGGCGCCGATCGCGCGGCCGTGGATAAGCGTTTTCGGTCTTTTTGATCAGTCGACGGCTTTGCGCGGGCGTGGAAAGCGCCGTCCCGGATCGATGGATAGATCGTGCCAGGGACGCGATCGCGCAGTAGCTGCTACCGCATGGCCGGCGGCGGCGCTCCCGGGCAAGGTGCTGCGCCGCTGCGGGGCCATCGCCGTGGCACCGGGAGTTGGTGATCCCCCCAAAGGCGGATGCGTTGGCCCGCGCGCCCTGAGAAGCTGCACCACCCCAGATTCCCCATGCCCAGCGCGTGCAAACCAACGCTCACCACACCGGGAGGGCGCATTGCGATGGCGCCCCGGTCCACTACGAGCGCCACCGGCCCGAGCAGACCACGCTGTACCGGCTGGTGCAGCAGCATGCTCAGAGTTTCTTCGCCCAGTCCGAAGAGGCCGCAGGTGCCAGGCTGCCGCAATTCGTCCGAGACGAGTTCGACGCCTTCCTGGAATGCGGCATCCTGGCCCACGGCTTCTTGCGCCTGCGCTGCGAGGATTGCGGCCACGACAAGCTGCTGGCCTTCAGCTGCAAGCGCCGTGGCTTTTGCCCCTCGTGCGGGGCTCGGCGCATGTCGCAGACCGCGGCGCATCTGGTGGACCACGTCATCCCCCGTGTGCCGGTGCGCCAGTGGGTGCTGTCGCTGCCGATCCCGCTGCGCCTGCTGCTGGCCGCACAGCCCCAGCTGGTGACGCCGGTGCTGCAGGTGGTGCATCGTGTGATCACGCGCCATCTGCTCGGCCAGGCTGGGCTCAAGGCCGAGGAAGCCGACAGCGGCGCCGTCACGCTGATCCAGCGTTTTGGGTCGGCGGCCAACCTCAACATACATCTGCATTGCCTGGTGCTGGACGGGGTGTACCGGTGCGGCGCCGAAGGCGTGCCGGTGTTCGTCCAAGCCGGTGCGCCCACAGACGACGAACTGCACGCGCTGCTGCACACGGTCATCGCCCGGCTGATGAAGATGCTCACGCGCCGGGGCGTGCTGGTCGAGGAGATGGGGCAGACCTGGCTGGCCGAGCCGGACGCCGACGGGGACGAAGCGCGCACGCTGCGGCCACTGCAGGTGGCAGCCATCACTTACCGCATCGCCTTCGGGCCGCGCGCCGGGCAGAAGGTCTTGACGCTGCGCGGCGCGATGGCGCGCTTTGGTCTGGCGCGCGAGCTTCTGTGCTGCGACATCGACGGCTTCAGTCTGCACGCGGCCGTGCGGGTCGAAGCGCACGAGCGCAAGCGGCTGGAGCAGCTGTGCCGTTACATCACCCGGCCGGCGCTGGCAGACGAGAGAGTGCAGCTCAACGCCGCCGGCCAGGTGGAACTCAAGCTCAAGACACCATGGCGCGACGGCACCACGCACCTGGTGATGAGCCCGCTGGAGTTCCTGCAGCGGCTGGCGGCGCTGGTGCCACGGCCCAGGCTGCACCTGATCCGCTTCCATGGTGTGCTCGCCCCGAATGCCAAGCTGCGCTCGCTGGTGGTGCCGCAGGGGCCGC
>JAEUOX010000491.1 GCA_016790475.1 Rhodoferax sp.
CTCGACCGCATCGCGGTCCGGTGTGGTGGGCGCAGCGCCCCAGAAATCGGCGTCCCAGCTGGAAAGCCACCAGGGCTGGTGGTAGGCCTCGCGCCCGAGCATCACGCCGTCGACCTGCTGCAGTTGCTCCCGCACCTGCGCGCTGGTCGTGATGCCGCCATTGATCGCGATGGTGAGGTGTGGAAACTCGGCCTTCAGCCGGTGCACCATCGCGTAGCGCAGTGGCGGAACCTCCCGATTCTCCTTCGGCGACAGGCCCTTCAGCCAGGCATTGCGTGCATGCACGATGAAGACGCTGCAACCGGCATCGCTGACCTGCCCGACGAAGTCGCGCACGAAGCCGTAGTCCTCGGTGCGGTCGATGCCGATGCGGTGCTTGACGGTGACCGGGATGTCCACCGCATCCACCATCGCCTTCACGCAGTCCGCCACCAGGGCCGGCTCCGCCATCAGGCAGGCACCGAACGCGCCGCGCTGCACCCGCTCGGACGGGCAGCCGCAGTTCAGGTTGATCTCGTCATAGCCCCATTGCGCGCCCAGCCGGGCACAGTGGGCCAGATCCGCCGGCTCGCTGCCGCCGAGCTGCAGCGCCAGCGGGTGTTCCTCGGCGTTGTAGCGCAGGTGGCGCGGCACGTCGCCGTGCAGCAGTGCGCCGGTCGTGACCATCTCGGTGTAGAGCAGGGTCTGCCGGGTCAGCAGCCGGTGGAAATAGCGGCAGTGGCGGTCGGTCCAGTCCATCATTGGAGCGACTGACAGGCGCCAGCGCTGGGCGCTGCCCGACAGGGGGGTGGAGATGCGGGTCACGGGAAAGCTTCAGACGGGAACGGGAGAGGTCGCCGATCGGGTTGCCGGCGAGCCGCCATTCTCGCAGTTCACCGGGGCCTGTGCCTGCGCGGGACGGGCCGGATAATCCGCGACGCGCGGCCCATCTGCTGCAACTCCAGGGAGCCCTCCGATGCCACCTCCGCTGCATGGCAAGCGCATTCTGGTCACCCAGTCCGATGCGTTCATGGGTCCGGTCCTGTGCGAGGTGCTGGCGAAACAGGGTGCCACCGTCGTCGCCAGCGCCGCCGATCTGCAGGTGCCCGACGCGGCCGCGCAGGTGGTGCAGGCGGCGGGACCCATCGACGTGCTGGTCGCCAATCTGGCCTGGACCGCTCCGACGACTCCGGCCATCGACGTGCAGGACGACGAGTGGCGCCAGGTCTTCGCCGCGCTGGTCGACCCCCTGCCCCGCCTTGTCCGCGCGGCCCTGCCGCAGATGGTCGCCCGCCGCTCCGGCAAGATCCTGGTCATCGGCAGTGCGTCCGCGCTGCGCGGCATGAAGCGCGCGTCGACCTACAGCGCGGCGCGGGGCGCGCAGCTCGCCTATGTGCAGGCGGCGGGCGTCGAACTGGCGCCGCACCAGGTGCAGATCAACGCGATCGCGCAGAACTTCGTCGAGAACCCGACCTACTTTCCAGCCGATGTGCAGGCCAACCCCCGTTTCCAGGAACGGCTGCAGCGCGAGGTGCCGCTGGGCCGCCTGGTGGCTGCCCGCGAAGATGCGCAGTTTGCCGCCTACCTGTGCAGCGACGCCGCGAACTGTTTCGTCGGTCAGGTGTTCCCGGTCTGCGGCGGCTGGGTGGCACGCTGACGCAGGCAGCCCGTCAACAGGCCGCCTGCGCGATCGCCCGATCGATCACATCCCGCAGTGCACGCAGCTCGTCGGCACTGAAGACGCCCTGCCAGCGCACATGCTCTTCCGGACGGCGGGCCGTGGGCACGAGGCTGGTGACCATCAGATGGTGCTGGTCCCCACGGACCGGCGTGATGCTGGCGCGCAGATGCCAGGCGGGGGTGGACTGGATGGTGGTGTGCATGCTGAACTCCTGAACCCGCGGACGTCCTGGGAAACGTCGGCTGCTTGCGGGAGGGGAGCGGGCCTGACGTTTTAGGCGTTGTTGACCCGGTGCCAATAGTCATAAAGGCCGGGGCCGGCGTTTCCGCTGGCTGCGCGAATTCTAACCCCAGGCCGGAGCCTAGAATTTGCCGGCCATGCCCACACCCCCCTACCGCATCCTCAGTGCCGAGTTCGCGCACGAGACGAACACCTTCAGCATCCTGCCCACCGCCTACGCGCAGTTCGCCGCCCAGGACCTGTTCCTGACGCACGACAGCGCGCTGGCCGCGCGCGGCAACTCCAACACCGAGCTCGCCGGCTTCGCGGAGGCCGCCCGGGCCCACGGCTGGGACCTGCGGCATGTGCTGAGCGCCATCGCGCAACCGGCCGGCCGCGTCACGCGCGACGCGTTCGAGCGGCTGGCGGGTGCGATCGTCGACGCGGCGCAACCGTCCCGCGGCCCGGTCGACGGCATCCTGCTGGGCCTGCACGGCGCGATGGTCACCGAGGACCACGACGACGGCGAAGGCGAGTTGCTGCGCCGGCTGCGCGCGGTGGTCGGCCCCACGGTGCCGATCGCCGTCACGCTGGACCTGCATGCCAACGTGACCCGCGCGATGTGCGACCTGGCGGACATCATCGTGTCCTACCGGACCTACCCGCATGTGGACATGCGCCGCACCGGGCGCCAGGCCGGGGACCTGCTGGACCGCACGCTGCGCGG
>JAEUOX010000496.1 GCA_016790475.1 Rhodoferax sp.
ACGCGGTCTGGGTCGCGTTCGCCGCCGTGACGCCGGCCGCCGCAACCCCCAGACCGACAGGAACGGTGGTGACCGCGGCATTGCCCGACAGCGACAGCGCTGGCGCCGTACTGCTGGCCGGCACGTCGAGCGTGCCACGCAACGTGAACTGCCCGGTGTCCATGTGGCGCAGCCAGACCGTGGTGATCGCACTCGCGTCGAAGGCCAGGCCGGACACGTTGTCGCTCCCCGGCACGGATGACGGCGTGCTGGCCCAGCTGCCGCTGGCGCTGGCCGCCACCTGCGGCGGGCCGCCGACGACCACGGAGGCCGACGTGGACGTGCTGGCAAAGGCCGCAGGTGTACCGGGCGTGGACCACAGCTTGAGGCCGGCGGACGCCAGGTTCTGCACCGGTACGCAGGGCGCGCCGGGCGTGCTGCCGGAGGACTGCACGGCCTGTACGGTCACAGCAGCGGGTTTGCCACCGGTGATCACACCGGCATTCGGCGCCGTCATCAACAAGCCGCCATTGGCGGACGTCCAGGTGCACGCACCACCTGGCCCATTGCAACGGGGCGGATTGCTCTCCACGACCGGAATGCCGGTGCCGGTGACACTGAAGGTGGCGGTACCGGGTGCGGTGTAGAAGGACTGGTTCGTGCTGGACGTGCCAAAGCCGATCACGACCCGGCTGCCCCCTGCCGCCGGGTCGAACACCGTCGCCGCGCCGGTGGAACCCAGCGTCACGACCGCCCCCTGGGTATAGAGCGAGGAACAGGCCGCATTGCTGCAGGCCACGACAGTCAGGCTGCCCGGCGCACAGGCCAGACCGGACCAGCTGGCGTGGCGCAACTCGAAATGGTCGATCGCGAAGCTGCCGCAGCTGTACGTCTGGACACTGGCCCCGCCCACCTGACCCTGGGTCATCTCGAAGTTGTAGATGCGCAGGTCATCCAGCGTGCCGTCGGCCGAATTGACGGTGCCCTTGGTGCCGACCAGACCACTCGGATTGTCGCCGGCATGCAGCTGCGTCAGGCTGGTGGACAGCGAACCGGTGGTCGTGAAGCTGCTCTGGGTCGGAGCGGCGCCGTTGATCAGGATGCTGATCCGGTCGCTGTTGGCGGCCGCCAGCGCGTTGAAGTTCCATCGCACGGCCACATGCACCCAGGTGTCTGCCGCAAAGGTCTGGGCGGATGTCTCCACGGAGCGCACGACACCGGTGCTGTCGGTGACCTCGAAGAACAGGGTGCCGCTGGCCGTCTTCGTGAGCGCGAACCATTGGCCGCTGGTCTGCGTGGCGTCCAGCAACTGCACCGCCTTGGCGCCCGAGCCGCTCCAGGCCGTCTCGGCCCGGTACCAGAACATCACCGTGCCCTGGCCCAGCATATTCACCCCGGAATCCGCAAAGCGCACGCCGGTTCGGATCGCATCGACCGTGGCCGCCGCCGTGTTCGACGGAATCGATGCGCCACGGCACACCTTGCCACTGGCGGTCGCCTGCGTGTCGCCCAGTGCCGTACCGCCACGGGCCCCCGCCGAGGAATCCTGCACCTGGCCAGCGCCGCCCGGACTCCAGGCACCCTGCTCGAACCGGTATTCCGCCAGCGGATTCGCGGACGGCACGTAGAACAGGATGGCGGTGTTGGGCGGCGGCTCCGAGGCCGCGCCGAAGGTCAGCACCTCGTAGTCGCTGGTGCTGAGCTGCCAGCCGATCTGGGCCGAGCCGGTGCCGCCATGCACGATGTTGCCGTACTGGTAGATGAACGTGCCGTTCTCGTTCAGGATCACCTGCAGGTCGAAGGAGCCGCTGGTGTTGCTGGCGCTGACCCACTCCGGCACGTTCTTCCAGGTCACGACAAAGCTGCGACTGGGCGCGGTGCCGATCGTCGCCACGCTGATGTAGCAGGTGCTGATGGCAAGGCAGGTCGTCTTGCGCGTTGCACTGGGGTAATTCGGCTTGTCGACCAGGTTGGTCGGATCCAGGTCCACACCGAAGACCTTCATCGTGTTGTTGACCGACGCGTTCGGGTACAGGTAGGGATAGGTCTGCGGTGGCCCGATGGCGTTGGTACCATAGCCGCACAAGGTGTTGCCGAACTGCAGCCGACCATTGGTCTGCACCTGCACGGTGGTGTAGGCGGTTGCACCGAACGTGAACGTGAACCCGATCGGAATGGCCCCGCTGATGGTGTCGTCCAGCACCGGGGGCACGCTGCCGCAACCGGTGGATCCGCCACCCGTCAACCGGTAGGGATTGGTCAGGTAGCCGACCTTCGTGTGGGTGGAAGGATCGACCCAATCGAAGGCGGTGGACGCGCTGGTATAGGTGGCGGCACCTGCGGCCGCGGACACCAGCAGCAGCAGCAGCAGGGCGAGAAGGCGCGCCATCAGAACTCCACCGATGCGGACAGGGAACGCTCCACGAAGGACAGGCTCCCCGCGGTGCCCCCGGCGGATGCGCTGGCGGTCAGCCGGTAAACCGCCCGGGTGACGCCCGATTCGTCGAAGGTCGCCCTCGTGCAGGCCACGGTCAGCGTGAAACCGTCGACCGTGAAGGGCGCCGGCGGCGTCGGACAGGCCCCGGGCGAGGCCGTCAGGCTGCCCACGGCCCACTCGATGCCGGCGCGGGCCGCCCAGTAGGCCCGCGTACCGCGCAC
>JAEUOX010000502.1 GCA_016790475.1 Rhodoferax sp.
GCCGTGGTGCTGCGCGAAGGCGTGCAGGTCACCGAGCGCGAAATGCAGGGCTTTGTCGGCGCACGGGTCGCCGACTACAAGGTGCCGAAGAAGATCCTGTTCATGGACGAGATCCCCAAGGGTGCGACCGGCAAGCTGCAGCGCATCGGCCTGGCGGCCAAGCTGGGTCTGGCGCCATGACCTGAACGCTGGGCGCCGGCGGGGACGCTCCGGATTCATTCCAGAAAAGAATCATTGATCGCGCGGATGGCGGCTTTTTCCGCCCGCGGGTGCTCGATAAGATGCCGGCGTTCCGCTCCCTCCGGGGAGCCCGCCCGCAGCATTCGATCCCCCAGGAGGCCAGCCCGTGTCCCATTTTTCGCTTGAAGCCAAGATCCGGCAGACCGGCAACCCGGTAGAGATGCTGCGCCATGCGCAGGTCGGGCCGTATGTGTTCCCGGTCCAGGCCGAGTACACCAACTGGCGCGACGAGCAGGAATCCTGGATGAAGGGCGCGGTGCTGTTCAACCAGTCCTTCCACATGACGGACACCTTCTTCGAGGGGCCGGACGTCTACCGGCTGCTGTCGGACGTGTCGATCAACGGGTATGCGAACTTTCCGGTCTACAAGGCCAAGCAGATCGTCTGCTGCAACCACGACGGCTACGTGATCGGCGACAGCGTGCTGTTCCACGAGGCGCCGAACCGGGTCAGCATCGTCGGGCGCCCGGCCACGCCGAACTGGGTGGAGTTCAACGCGCTGACCGGGGGCTACGACGTCCGCGTGCTGCGGGACGAGCGCAGCGTCAGCAATCCGAACAAGCGCACGCGCTTCCGGCTGCAGGTGCAGGGGCCCACCGCTGGGCAGATCTTCGAGCGCGCCAACGGCGGGCCGATGCCGTCCATCCCGTTCTTCAGCATGGCGGATTTCAAGATCGGCAAATACCCGGTGACCGGCCTGAACCACCGGATGTCCGGCGCGCCCGGCCTGGAGTTCTGGGGCCCGATCGAGGACCTGGACGGCGTCGTGGCAACGCTGAAATCCGTCGGCGAGGACCTGGGCCTGCGCCTGGGCGGCGCCAGGACGTATTCGACGGTGGCGCACGAATCCGGCTGGATCCCGTCGCCCACGCCGGCCATCTACGTCGGCGACAGGATGAAGGCCTACCGCGAATGGCTCAGCGGCAACGGCTTCGAGGCCAATGCGTCACTGGGCGGCAGCTTCTACTCCGAGCGCATCGAGGACTACTACCAGACCCCCTGGGACCTGGGCTACGGCAAGCTGATCAAGTTCGAGGGCCACGAGTTCATCGGCAAGCAGGCGCTGCTGGCGATGCAGCACCAGCCGCACCGGACGAAGAAGTGGCTCAAGTGGGACGCGGACGACGTCATGAAGGTCTTCCGCAGCATGTTCAACGCCGGCGACCGCTACAAGCACCTGGAGATGCCCGCCGCCCAGTACGCGACGCTGCCGTTCGACCGCGTGATGCTCGGCGGGCGGATGGTCGGCCTGTCCCTGTACCCGGTCTACACCGCCAACGTGCGGGGCTGGTTCTCGCTGGCGATGATCGACGAGGCCGATGCGAAGGACGGCACCGAGGTCGAGATCGTCTGGGGCGAGGAGAACGGTGGCTCGCGCAAGCCGGTGGTCGAGCGGCATGTGCAGACGACGATCCGGGCGCGCATCGCGTCCAGCGCGATGGGCTGACTTCCGAACCCGGGGCCGGTGCTGCGGCGCTCACGCCGCCGGGCTGGGCACGCCGTCCGGCGCCGCTGTGCGGCTGCGCAGTTCCACCGGGTTGGCCGGATCGCTGCTCCAGGCCAGCCAGCCGCCGTCGTAGACGCGGATGTGGTCCCAGCCCATCACCCAGGCATAGAAGAAGGCGACCGACGCGCGCCAGCCCGTGCCGCAGTAGAAGATCGTGGGGTCGGTGGGCTGCACACCGGCCTCGGCCCACAGCGCGGCGATCTCGGCGGCCGGGCGCATGCGGCCGTCCGGGCGCTGGAAGCTGCTCACGCTGTGCATGTCGTCGTTGTCACCCGCATGGCCCCAGACCGCGCCGGGAATCTCGCCGCGGGCCGGGATGTAGCTGTAGCCGGAGGTCCGCCCCAGGAATTCGTCCCAGGTCCGGATGCTGACCAGCCGCGTCCGCGGGTCGCGCAGTGCCAGGCGCAGTTCGGGTGTCTGCAGCAGGTAGTGCGGGCAGGGGCGCAAGGCGGTTGGCGCCGGCCCGGCGGTGGATGGCGCCGGTGGTGGTCCGCTCTGCACCAGGCCGCCGGCGTTCAGCCAGGCGTCGAAGCCGCCGTC
>JAEUOX010000512.1 GCA_016790475.1 Rhodoferax sp.
TAGCGGGCGCCGTCACTGGCAAACACCAGGCCCGGCGTGATCGTGCGCAGCACATGGCGCAGCTTCTCGTAGTCGGTGCTGATCGTCGAATAGGCCGGCGACACCGAGCAGTACGGAATCCCGGCATAGATGCATCCGAGCGCGAGCTGGGCATGCTCCAGGTCGTTCTCGCTCAGGATGGCCACCGGCCGCTCGGCGCTCAGGCCGCGGTCCAGCAGACCCTGCGCGATGCGCCGGGCGGCGTCCACCGCCTCCCGGTAGCTGATCGCCCGCCAGTCCCCGGTGCTGCCATCCGCCCGATGCTCGCGCCGGGCCATCCAGGTCCGGTCGGGAGCGACTTCTGCCCAGTGCAGCAGCCGGTCGGTGATGCGATGGGCATAGGGCGCGAGCGCCTGGTCCGCACGCAGGTACTGGGCGCCACCGGGACCCTCGCGCAGCGTGACGCGCGTGACGCCGAATTGCAGGGGGCGGTAGGAGGGGGTCGACATGATGGGTCCCTTCAGGACTTCTGCACCTTGGCCGCTCGCCCCTCCAGGAAGGCACGGACCCGCTCCTTCGCTTCCGGTGCGCTCTGCGCGATGCCGGCCATCATGGCTTCGGTGAAAAAGCCGTGGTCTGCGTTCTGCTCGGCGATGCGGGGCAGCGCATGCATCAGTGCGTAATTCGTCAGCGGCGCGTTCTGGGCCACCCGCAGCGCCAGCTCCAGCGCCTTCGTGAAGGCCTGGCCGGCCGGCACCAGGTACTGGGCCAGCCCGATGCGCTCGCCGTCGGCGGCGTTGTAGACGCGTCCGGTCAGCATCATGTCGGTCATGCGCGCGACACCGATCAGCTTCGGAATGCGCACCGAACCGCCGCCGCCGACAAAGATGCCGCGCGAGCCCTCGGGCAGCGCGTAGAAGGTGGTGTCGTCCGCGACGCGGATATGGCAGGCGCTGGCCAGTTCCAGGCCGCCGCCGACCACCGCGCCATGCAAGGCAGCGATCACCGGCACCGGGCCGGATTGCACTCGGTCCAGTGCGGTGTGCCAGCCGCGCGAATGCATCAGGCCCTGGCCGGCATCGCGCTCCTGCAGTTCGCTCAGGTCCAGGCCGGCACAGAAGTGCTCGCCGTCGCCGTCGATCACCGCGGCCCGCACCGTGGCGGGCAGCGTCTCGAAGATCTGGCGCAGCGCGGCGATCAGGCCGTCGTTGAGCGCATTGCGCTTGGCTGCGCGGGTCAGGCGGATGATTGCGACCTGCGATTGCTCGCCGTGGTATTCCAGTTGGATATCGGTGAAGGACATGGTGGTTCCGGGCTTCCGTCGGAGCTGGATTATGGTTATGATGAATAATCAATTCAAGCGCTGGGGATGCGGGATTCCTCAGTGTTTACCCTAGG
>JAEUOX010000514.1 GCA_016790475.1 Rhodoferax sp.
CTGCTGCAGACCGGGCGCGCCGACCCGGCCGTCATCGCGCTGGCCACCGAGACCGCCTCGGCACAGGGCTGGCGTCGGCCGCTGCTGGCCTGGCTGGGCGTGCAGGCGCAGCGGGCCGCGGCCGCCGGAGACGGTGCCGAGGCCGAACGCATCCGCCGCCGCATGGCGCTGGTGACCGGGCTGCGCTGAGCTGCACGCTGCCGGGCCTCAGGCATCGACCTGAGTCGCGCCGGAAAAATACCTGAGTTGCCGTCTCGGGCCGCTTTTCGGCGGTGCTTTCCGTTAAGGTCGTGACTCACCATTTCAGTGCATGCTGCCGGCCCGGTGCCAACGGGCGCAGCAGAGCCCGACGACCGCCATGACGACGACCATCAAGCGCCACCCGATTCACCGCTACCTGAACCATGTCTCGATCCATGCCAAGCTGCTGGCGCTGGCCGTTTTCAGCGCGCTGGTGCTGATCGCCATCTCCGGCCTGCTGCTGTGGAACCAGTACCAGGCCGCTCGCGAGGCCCGGATGACGGCGGTGCGCCAGACGGTCGAGGCAATGACCAGCGCAGTGCAGGCCTTGCAGAAACAGGAGGCCAGCGGCCAGCTGGACCGGGCACGGGCGCAGGCGCTGGCAATCCGGATGGTCAACGATGCGCGCTACAGCGGCCAGGAGTACTTCTGGATCAACGACATGGAGGTGCGTCTGATCACGCATCCGTTCCGGGTCGACCTCAACGGGCGGGATGTCAGCGGCATCATGGACCCGGAGGGCAACCCGCTGTTCGTGCGCTTCGTCGAGATCGTCAAGCGCGACGGCGCCGGGTTCCACAACTACCTGTGGCCCAAGCCGGGGCTGGAGAAGCCGGTCGAGAAGACCTCCTATGTGGCGGGTTTTGCGCCCTGGGGCTGGGTCATCGGCTCGGGCATGTATGTCGACGACCTGCGCGCCCAGTTCATCCGCAACCTGATGTGGGAGGCCGGCTACATCGTCGTCGCGCTGGCGGCCATCATGGTGATGCTGCAGCTGGTCTACCAGTCGATCGTGCGCGGTCTGGACAAGGCGGCCCGGGTGGCGCGCACGATCACCAGTGGCGACGTCAGCCAGAACATCCACCTGATCGGCGGCGACGAGATCGGGGACCTGATCGGCGAGATGAAGACCATGTCCGAGCAGCTCAACGGCGTCATGGGGCAGGTGCACGGAGCCTCGGACCAGCTGGCGCAATCCAGCCAGGAGATCGCTGCCGTGAGCATGGACCTGAGCTCGCGCACCGAGCAGACCGCCGCCAGCCTGGAGCAGACCGCCGCGACGATGGGTGAGCTGACCCGCACCGTGGCGCACAACGCCGAGACCACGCGCGCCGCCCAGAGCAATGCCGGTGCCGCCAGCGACGTGGCCAGGGAGGGCGGCCAGATTGTCGAGCAGGTGGTCTCGACGATGGCCGACATCAGCCGCTCGTCGGCGCGCATCTCGGACATCATCGCGATGATCGACGGCATCGCGTTCCAGACCAACATCCTGGCGCTGAATGCGGCCGTCGAGGCCGCGCGGGCCGGCGAGCATGGGCGCGGGTTTGCGGTCGTCGCCGCCGAGGTGCGCACGCTGGCGCAGCGGGCCGCCGCTGCCGCGCGCGAGATCAAGACGCTGATCGAGGACTCCGTCGCACGCACGCGCAATGGCGAGCAGCTGGTGCAGGAGGCGGGTCAGGTGATGGTGCGGCTGGTGCGCTCCGTCCAGGACATCAACGGCCTGATCCGCGACATCGCCGACTCGACCGCCGAGCAGAGCGAGGGCATCGCGCAGGTGAACGCCGCCGTCGGGCAGCTGGACCAGATGACGCAGCAGAATGCCGCGATGGTCGAGCAGTCCGCCGCATCCGCCCAGGCGCTGCGCGAGCAGGCCGAGCAGATGATGGAGTCGGTCGGCCGCTTCAAGCTGTCGACCGCCGCGACGCGGCTGATCACCGGCTGACGCCCGTCGCTAAAGCGGCCGCAGCACGCCGAGTGCCAGCGGCAGGCTGACCAGACCCAGCAGCGTCGACAGCGTGACCAGGCCCGCCACATAGGGGCCGTCGTAGCCCATCCGGGCGGCCAGCACGTAGGCGCTGGAGGCGGTCGGCATGCTGGAGAACACCAGCAGGATCGTGGTCTGCGTTGCGTCCAGCCCGAACAGCCGCGCCAGCAGCCAGGCGGCCAGCGGCAGCCACAGGTGGCGGATCGACAGCAGTCCAGCGGCCAGCAGCCGGCCCCGGGCCATCGCACCGAGCTGCAGCCCCGCGCCGGCTGCCATCAGGCCCAGCGCGAGCGAGGCGTTGCCGATGCGGGTCACGGTCGGCTCCAGCCAGGGCGGCACCGTGATGCCGGCCAGGTTGGCCAGCAGCCCGCTGACAGTGCCGATGATCAGGGGGTTGCGCGCCAGCTCGCGCAGCAGGCCGCGCTGCCCATGGCGGGCCATCGGCCAGACTGCGCCGACATTCAGCACCGGCACGCAGGTGCCGATCACGACGGCGATCAGCAGCAACCCCGGCGCGCCGGCCAGCCGTTCGGCCATGGCCAGCGCGATGAAGGAGTTGAAGCGGAACGCGACCTGGGCCGCACCGGCATGGGCACGGCCGTCGATCCGGCGGCCCAGCCAGGGCAGGCGGGGCAGGCTGTAGGCCAGCGCGATGCCAATGGCGCACAGCGACCAGGCCGCGGCGATCAGGTGCGAGGCGGCACGCAGGTCCAGCGGGCTGCGTGCGATCGAGTGGAACAGCAGCACCGGGAACAGCAGGTAGTACACCAGGCTGTCGACCTGCGACCAGACGCTGCGGTTGAGCGCGGTGAACCGGCAGACCAGGTAACCGCACAGGATCAGGGAGAAGTCGGGGATCAGCAGCTGCGCGTGGTTCACCGCACCGAGAATACCAGCCGCAGCAAGGGGCCGGTCGTTCCGGGTTTGCCCCTATGTAGTAACCCGATGTGTCGCGGCGCGCCTGCCGGCTACCATCCATGTCTTGCGGGCCTCGGCCCATTCCATTCACCAAGTTTCCGGGAGATTCGACCATGCAACGTCGTGCACTTCTCGCGCTGGGTGCGCTGGCCACCGCCGGCGCCGCCTTCGCCCAGGGCTATCCGAACAAGGTCATCAAGCTGCAGGTGCCGTTCGCGCCGGGCGGCACGACCGACATCGTCGCCCGCGTGATCGCCGAGCCGCTCGGGCGTGCGCTGGGCCAGAGCGTCGTCGTCGAGAACAAGGCCGGTGGCGGGGGCATCATCGGCGCGGCCGAGACCGCCAAGTCCGCGCCGGACGGCTACTCGCTGGGCATGGCGACCGTCTCCACGACCGCGGCCAACCCGGCGATCAACCCGAAGATGCCCTATAACGCCGAGACCGACTTCACGCCGATCATCAACATCGCCGCCACCCCCAACGTGATCGCGGTGCACCCCAGCTTCCCGGCCAAGAACTACAAGGAGTTCGTCGCGGTGCTGAAGAAGTCGCCCGGAAAGTACTCCTATTCCTCGTCCGGCACCGGTGGCATCGGCCACCTGCAGACAGAGCTCTGGAAAAACCTGCAGGGCGTGTTCGTCACGCACATCCCGTATTCCGGTGCCGGCCCGGCGCTGCGCGATACCGTGGGCGGCCAGGTCGAGATCATCTTCGACAACGTGCCCTCGGCACTGCCGCACATCAAGGCCGGCCGCCTGGTGGCGATGGCAGTCGCGGCCCCGACACGGCTGGCGACGCTGCCGGACGTACCCACCTTCAAGGAACTCGGCCTGGAGCCGGTGAACCGGATGGCCTACTACGGCATCCTCGGCCCGAAGGGCCTGCCGCGCGAGGTTGTCGACAAGATCAACAGCGCGACCCGCAAGGCGCTGGAGGACCCGTCGGTGCGCAAGCGGATCGAGGACACCGGCTCGGTGGTGCTGGGCAACACGCCGGAGCAGTTCGCGGTCCAGCTCAAGGACGAGCTCGCGGTCTACCGCAAGGTGGTCGAGACCGCCAAG
>JAEUOX010000070.1 GCA_016790475.1 Rhodoferax sp.
GCCGGACAGCGCCAGCTCCGGCGGTTGCTCGGAGGCCATCGCCGCCAGCGCGGCATGCCCGTCGGCCGGGCGCGATTGCACATAGACCAGGCTCGCACCGAGGGCCACGACGGCCACGCCCAGGACGCCGACGGCGGCCCACAGGGGCTTGGTATTGACGGCGCCAGCCGGCAGGGTGTTCACGCTTGCGTTCATGTCTTCGACTCCTTGGAAAAACGCCCTCCGCCAGGCATCGGCGGAGGACGGGTCCAAAGGTACCCAGGACATGTTGCATTTCCTGTGCTGCTTTGTAACGCCCGGTAAGGCGCGCGTGACAACGCGGCCCATTTGCGTACAAATTCACGCTCCGGCAGGCCGAAGCGACGGTCTGCGGGCCCTCAGGCCGTGGCGCGCCGCGGCAGCACCCAGTCCGGGCGCGGGTAGTGGCAGGTGTAGCCGTTCGGGATGCGCTCCAGGTAGTCCTGGTGCTCCGGCTCGGCCTGCCAGAAGTCGCCGGCCGGCTCCAGCTCGGTGACGACGCGGCCGGGCCACAGGCCGGAGGCGTTCACGTCGGCGATCGTGTCCAGCGCGACCTGGCGCTGGGCTTCGGACAGGTGGTAGATCGCGGAGCGGTAGGACATGCCCCGGTCGTTGCCCTGCCGGTTGGGCGTGGTCGGGTCGTGGATCTGGAAGAAGAACTCCAGCAGCCGGCGGTAGCTCAGCACCGCCGGGTCGAAGAAGATCTCGATGCCCTCGGCATGGGTGCCGTGGTTGCGGTAGGTGGCCTGCGGCACATCGCCGCCGGTGTAGCCGACGCGCGTGCGCTGCACGCCGGGCAGCTTGCGGATCAGATCCTGCATGCCCCAGAAGCAACCCCCTGCCAGAACGGCACGTTCCAGTGTGGCCATGGCGAAACTCCTTGCAAAACGGTGGAATCGGATCAGCCGAAGCGCCGCACCCCTGTCACCGGATCGTCGTGCTGCGCGCGGCCGCTGCTGCGCTCGGCCACCGGAATCGCGGCGCCGGCGCGGGCGAACAGCGGCAGTGTATCCAGTGGCGCGCTGACCGTGTGCGTCGTGCCGGCGGCAAAGCGCTGGCCGGTGGCAAAGTCGAACCAGGCCTCCGGCCCGCGCGGGAGATAGACGGTGCGGGTGGTGGCGCTGGCATCCAGCACCGGGGCCACCAGCAACGCGTCACCGAGCATGAACTCGTCGCAGTCGGCGTAGCAGGTCTCGTCGTCCGGGAAGTCGTAGAAGGTCGGCCGGATGATCGGCCGGTGCAGCGTGTGTGCCTGCTCGAACAGCGACCACAGGTAGGGCATCAGCAGGTAGCGCAGCCGGATCGCGGCCGCCACCTGCGGCGTGACGGAAGGATGCAGCCAGGGCACGTTGGTCGTGCCGTCGGCCTTCCAGGAGTTCATCACCATGCGCGGGTTCAGGCAGCAGGCCTGTACCCAGCGCACGAACAGCTCCGGCCCGGGCACCGGGCCGGCAAAGCCGCCGACGTCGTGGCCGATGTTGAACATGCCGGAAAGGCTCATCTGCAGGCCGGTGCGCAGGTTCCAGCGCACCGTCTCCCAGCTGGTGGTGTTGTCGCCGGTCCAGGTCTGCGCATAACGCTGCAGGCCCGGCGGGCCGGCCCGCGTGACGGAATACACCGGCTCCGCGCTGCCCGGGGCATGCGCCTGCTGGGCCTCGAAGCTGGCGCGCGTCATCAGCAGGCCGTGCAGTGGCCGCGAGCGGTGCATCGCCAGCGGCTGGCCGAAGCCGTGGCAGCGGGCGTCGTCGTCCATGACCGCGTATTCGTTGTTGTCGTTCCAGCCGACATCGATGCCGAAATCCAGCACCTGGCTCTTCAGGCTGTGCTGCCACCAGGCCACCACCGCCGGCTGCGTGAAGTCCAGGTGGGAGCCCACGCCGTCCCAGAACTGCTCGATGACCGGCTGCCGGGTGTGGGCGTCATGGATGAAGCCGCCCTGGCCGCGCACCTCCTCGAAGGCCGGGTGGTCGTCCAGCAGGCAGGGCTTCAGGTTGGCCACCAGACGCATGCCGCTGCGCTGGAAGCGCGCATTGAGCGTCTTCGGATCCGGGAACTTGCTCTGGTTCCAGGTGAAGACATAGCGCCGCTTGCCGCGCGACGAATAGCCCGAGCCGTAATGGAAGCTGGAGCAGGGGATGCCCTTGGACTCGATGTGCGTGATGAAGCTGTCGAGTTGCTGCTGCGCGTCGGCGGCGTCGGCCAGGCCCATGGCGGTCTGCGCGAACCCGAGGGACCAGCGCGGCGGCAGGTGCGTGCCGCCGATCAGGCGCACGAACTGCGCGATGACCTCACCCGGCGTCGCGCCGGCCATCAGGTAGTAGTCCAGGTCGCCGTCGTCGATCTCGACATAACGGAACAGGTCGTGGTAGTTGTCGTGCTCGCAGCCCAGGTCGAAGGTGCAGGCGCACAGGGTGTCGTAGTAGATGCCGGTCCAGCCGCCCCCCGGCGCGCGCGTCAGCACGAAGGGCCAGTGCTTGTACAGCGGGTCGCCGTTCTTCGGGTCGTAGCCCAGCGAGTCCAGCGCCAGCGTGCGCAGCCGCCGGCCGTGCAGGTTCAGCGGCCCGGTCTTGTCACCCAGGCCGTAGTAGCGCTCGGCCCGGTCGCGTTGCAGGTAGTGGCGAACGGCGCCGGTGCGCGGGCTGGTGAAGTAGGCGGAGGTGCCGCGATCTTCCGCCAGCAGGCGGCCCGCGCCATCGGACCAGCGCAGCTGCAGCGGATCCAGCCGCAGCGTGACGGACAGCGCGCCGGTGTCCAGCGTCCAGTGGTCTTGCGCGTGGGCAAAACGGGCCGTCGGCCGGCTGAATCCCTGCAGGTCATCGCGGTCGCGGCCTTCCCAGGGAACATCCGGCCCGGGCTGCGGTGCGATGGCCCAGGTGCGGGCCTCCCGGTAGCCACCGGCCGGGCGCAGGCGCACCCGCATCAGCGTGGGCTCCAGCACCTGGACCTGGAAGTGGGCGCCGTCCTGCAGCGCCAGATCGATGCCGTGGCCGTCGGCATGCGTCACGCGGGCGCCGTGCAGCGGCTTCACAGCCGCAGCCCCTGGGCGTCGAAGCAGTGCACATGCGCGCGGGGCATCGCCACCTGCACCGTCTCGCCGCCGGTGATCCGGGTCTGGCTGTTGATGACGATCTCGAAGGGCGTGTCGCTGCCGACCGTGCCGTGCAGCAGACTGGTCGCACCCAGCTGCTCGACCTGCGAGACCTGCATCCGGATCGGGCCGTCCGCAGCGATCTGCGCATGCTCCGGGCGCAGGCCGACGGTCTGGGTGCCGGCCGGCACCAGCGCCTGCGCGCCGCTGCTGATGTCGGGGGGCAGCAGCCCCACGGGGAGGAAGTTCATGCGGGGGCTCCCGATGAACCCGGCCACGAAGGTGTTGACCGGGTGGTTGTACAGATCCAGCGGCGCACCGACCTGCTCGACCCGGCCACCGCGCAGCACGACGATCTTGTCGGCCATCGTCATGGCTTCGACCTGGTCGTGTGTCACGTAGATCATCGTGGCCTTCAGCCGGGCGTGCAGGTCGCGCAGCTCGGCGCGCATCGACACGCGCAGCTCGGCGTCCAGGTTGGACAGCGGCTCGTCGAACAGGAACAGCTTGGGCTCGCGCACGATCGCACGGCCGATCGCCACGCGCTGGCGCTGGCCGCCGGAGAGCTGCGTCGGCTTGCGCTGCAGCAGCTCGCCCAGGCGCAGCAGCGTCGCGGCGGCGGTGACCTTGGCCTCGATCTGCGCCTTGGGCACGCGGATGTTCTCCAGGCCGAAGGCCATGTTGTCGTAGACCGTCATGTGCGGGTACAGCGCATAGGACTGGAACACCATCGCGCAACCGCGGTCGGCGGCCGACACCGCGTTGACATTGCGCCCGTCGATGCGGATCTCGCCGGCGCTGGGGGACTCCAGACCGGAGATCACCCGCAGCAACGTGGACTTGCCGCAACCCGAGGGGCCGACGAACACGACGAACTCGCCGTCGGCGACCGACAGGTCGATGCCGTGCAGGATGGTGGTCTTGTCAAAGGTCTTGACGATGCGCTGGAGTTCTAGAGTGGCCACGGTCGTGTCCTGGCAAGAGGGGCGGTCATTTCACGCCGGCGCTGGCGATGCCGGTCGTGATGTATTTCTGCAGGAAGGCGAACACCAGCGTGATCGGCACCAGCGTGATCACCGTCATCGCCAGCAGGTAGTGCCACTGGGTGTTCAGCTCGCCCTGGAAGGAGTTGAGCGCCAGCTGCAGCGTGAAGAACTCCGACTTGGACAGCACGATCAGCGGCAGCAGGAAGTCGTTCCAGCGCCACATCACCGAGAAGATCGCCAACACCGCCAGGGCCGGCGCGGCCAGCGGCAGGATGATCTTCCAGTAGATGCGCCATTCGCTGGCGTGGTCCATCCGCGCGGCCTCCAGCAGTTCGTCCGGGATCGTCAGCATGTACTGGCGCAGCAGGAACACGCCGGTGGGTGTGGCGATGGCCGGCAGGATCACGCCCCACAGGCTGTTGAGCAGGCCCACGGTGTTGATGACCAGGAACACCGGCACCAGGATGATGGTCGGCGGGATCATCAGCGTCGCGATGATCAGCAGGAACACCGCCTTCTGCCCGCGGAACTGGTACTTGGACAGCGCGAACGCGGCCATCGAGTTGATCAGCAGCGTCAGCAGCGTGGCCACGACGGTGATGAAGACGCTGTTCCACAGGTAGCGGCCGAAGCTGAACTTCCCGAACAGATCGGTGTAGTTGCTGCTCGCGAACTTCAGCTCGTTGACCGGCTTGCGGTCGTTGATGTTGACGCGGATCTCCTGCTCCGGGCGGGCCGGGTCGACCATCGTCGCCATGATGCCGATGCGCCGGACCTGCGCCATCTCGCGCGTCTGGCCGTCTTCCAGCTTGGTCAGGAACAGCGGCAGCGGCTTCTCGTGCCCCGGCACCGTGACCGCCTTCTGGCTGTACGGCAGGAAGGTCGGCGGGAACTGGCTGATCGCGCTTTCGGTCTTCAGCGAGGACATGACCAGCCAGACGATCGGCGCGAACATCGTGAACAGGCCCACCAGCAGGTAGGCATAACTGAGCCAGTCGGTCCAGTCGAGCCGGCCGCGGCCGTGCGTGCGGGTGAGGAACTTCACGAGCGCCATGGTGTCAGCGGGCCCGTTTGCCGGCTTCGCTGGCGCGCGTCAGGCGCAACTGCAGCACGGTCAGCAGCATCAGGCCCAGCGCCAGCACCAGCGAGGCGGCGGCGGCCAGCCCGTACAGGTGGATCTGTTCGGCGAAGCCGGTCTGGTAGATGAACTGCACGATGAAGGTCGTGGCCGAGCCCGGGCCCCCGCCGGTGAGCACGAACACCTCGTCGAAGATCTGCACCGCGCGGATCATTGCCAGCACCAGAACGACGATCAGGTTGGGCATCAGCAGCGGCAGCGTGATGCGGCGCAGTGTGCGCCAGGGCGTGGCGCCGTCCATCTCGGCGGCCTCGTACATGTCCTTCGGGATCGCCTGCAGCCCGGCCAGCAGGATCAGCGTGTAGAAGCCCATGTGGGCCCAGATCGACACGAACACCGTCCAGAAGAAGGCCCAGCCGGCGTCGGTCAGCCAGTCCACCGGCGCCGATCCCATCGCCACCATGCCGGCGTTGAACACGCCCTGGCTCTGCAGCAGCCATTTCCAGATCAGCGCCACGACGACCGGCGACAGCAGCACCGGGTAGAAGTACACGCCGCGCCAGAAGCCGCGGCCGATGATCTTGCGGTTGAGCACCAGCGCCGTCACCAGCGACAGCAGCACCATCAGCACGACCTGCAGCAGGCTGAACTTGACGGTGTTGTAGATGGCGCGCCAGAAGACGTCCTTGCGGCAGGTCTGGATGTCGAAGTAGTTGCGGCATTCCAGCAGGATGCCGAAGTTCTCCATGCCGGTGAAGGGGCGCTCCAGCGGCATCAGCTTCACCCCGCCGGTGCCGGCGTAGATGAAGTTGATCAGGATCGGCAGGAAGGTGAACAGGCCGAACACCAGCAGGTTCGGCCCGACGAACAACCAGCCGATCCGGGAAACGCCGAGCAGGCGTTGCCCGAGCCGGAACAGCGGCTCGAACAGGTTGAAGAACAACCCGAGGAGACGCTCGAGGGCGGACAAGGCAGTGTCTTACTTTTGGGCCTGCTTGACCGCATCCGCCATGTCGGCGGCGATCTTGGTCATGGCCTCGTCGGTGCTCATCTCGCCAACGATGGCCTGCGTGACGCGGGTCACCGTGGGCAGCATGATGGCGCGGTTGAAGCGGTAGCCCTGGAACTGGTAGGCCGCGGGTGCGAGGTTGGCCACGCCGGCGCTGAAGGTGCCCAGCGCGGCGCGCGCGGCCGGTGTGGCGGTGGTGTAGTTCACGCCCTTCTTGGCCAGGCCGGCATGGGCCGGGATGTTCTCGGTCTTGGCGGTGAACTCGGCGTAGTTCGCCTCCTGCGCCATGAAGTCCAGGAACATGCCGACTTCCTTCGGCGACTTGCTGGTCTTCAGGGCCACCCAGGCCGCGCCACCGGGGATGCCAGTGCAGGCGGCCGGGCCGCAGGGATTGGGCACGGCGACCCAGTCGAAGGCGTTGCCGATGTCCTTCTGCAGCCGGTTGATCTGCCAGGAGCCCGACAGCACCATCGCGACGCGGCCGTTCTTGAACTCGCCGATCGAGTCGGCATACGTGGAGCCGCCGGAGCCGCCCCAGACCTCCTTCAGCATCGCGCCATCCTTGTGCCAGCTGACGAACTTGCTGACGGCCGTCTTGTAGCCGTCGTCGATGACGAGCTCGCCCTTGGCGTCGAAGATCTTGGCGCCATAGCTGATGGCCGGGCCGGCAAAGCGGTGGCCGGAGCGGTCCCAGGCCAGCGCAGCCTGCGTCTGGGTGGCCTTGGACACCTTGCGGGCGGCCTCGACCCATTCGTCCCAGGTGGCCTTCGGGCCGGGCATCGGGACCTTGGCCTGCTCGAACAGCGTCTTGTTGACGAACGGGCCGGTCATCGTGAGCTGCGACATGAAGCCGTAGATGCCCTTGTCGGTGGCGCTGGGGCGCAGCCAGGGCAGCGTGCTGCCGAAGTTGGCCTCCCAGTAGGCGCGGTCCTTCACATGGGCGCTGATGTCCAGGTAGTACTTCGACAGGCCGCCGAGGTCGGTCACGCGGGCGATGTCCGGGCCCTGGCCGGCGGCCAGCTGCACCGGCAACTGCTCGACGATGGTCTTGTAGGGAACGACGTCCAGGATGACCTTGGTACCGGGGTTCGCGGCCTCGAACTTCTTGGCCAGCTCGGCGGTGACGTTGCACTCGATGCCGTCCTGGTAGCACATGACGCGGATGTCGGCAGCCTGGGCTGCGAGCGGGGCCAGAACGATGGCCGCGGCGACGGCGGTCAGGCGGGTTGCGGAAACACGGGATACCATGGTCAGCTCCTTCAGAGAGGGGGGTTTGGTTGGCGCCGATCGTAGGGCAAAAGAGTGGTTTCCCTCCTATGGTTTTTACCGATCGATTCATATGAATGACCTGCATGTCCAGCCGCTGGGGCCGGAAGATCTGCCCGCCTTGCGGGTGGCCTTGGACGGCCGATCTGTCACGGACTCGTCCCAATGGCCGGCCCGTCGCGCCGAGCTGCGGTCGCTGTGTGTGCCGCCGGTCTACGGCGCCTTCCCGGCGCTGCCGAAGCAGGTCCGCTGCGAGATGCTGCACCAGGCGACGGTGCGTGCGATGGAGGATGCGCGGCTGTGGAGTTGCCGGGTGCTGGCGGACGGCGCACCCGTGTGCCTGATGCGGGTGTTCCTGCCGGCCAGTGGCGGGCCGCACCCGGTCGTGCTGCATGGCGACGGCTGCTGGCACACCGCGACCGATGGGGTGATCGCGGACCTGCTGCGCCGGGGCTATGCGTTCGCGCAATTCAACCGGGTCGAGATCGCGCCCGACATGCCCGGACCGCCGCGGCCGGTGGCCGCACTGGCGGCCTGGGCCTGGGGCTACCACCGTGCGGTGGACGCGCTGTGCCAGCTGGAGGCGCTGGACGCCACCCGGATCGCGGTGGTGGGCCATTCGCGGGGTGGCAAGGCGGCGCTGCTCGCCGGCGCGACCGACGAGCGCATTGCGCTGACCAGCGCGAACAACTCCGGCGCCGGCGGGGCCGGCTGCTGGCGCGGTGGCACAACCGGGGCCGAGACCCTGGCCGACATCACGCGGGTCTTCGGGTACTGGTTCGCGCCGGCGCTGGCGCAGTGGGCCGGGCGGGAGGCGACGCTGCCCTTCGACCAGCATTTCCTGAAGGCGCTGGTCGCACCAAGGGCCCTGCTGACGACCGAGGCGCTGGGCGACCACTGGGCCAATCCGCAGGGGACCTGGGTCACGCACCAGGCGGCGCAGGCGGTGTTCGACTGGCTCGGCGTGCCGCAGCAGCTCGCGATCCGCTACCGGGCCGGGGACCATGCCCATACGCCGGCGGACTGGGCGGCACTGCTGGATTTTGCGGATCACCTCTGGCGCGGCGCACCGCGCCCGGCAGGCCTGGGCGGGCCGCCCGATTCGCTGGACGGCCGCGGGCCGGGCTGAGCCGGCCGAAGCGCCTCAGGAGCCGCGCAATCCGAAGCGCTGCATGTCGCGCCGCACATGGCGCATGTGCAGTGCCAGCCCAAGCTCGGCCATGTCGGCGCTGCTGCGGCCCAGGATGGCCTCGCAGCGCGGCAGGAACTCCGCCTCCTCGAAGCGGGCATGGGCGGTGTAGCGGCGCACCAGGTCCTCCACCGCAGCGGCGTCGACATCACCGGGCTGCCCTTGCGCCAGGCGGGCCAGCCCGGGCTGCAGCGTGGCCCACAGCTTCTCGATCGAGCGATGCTCCGCCGTCAGCTGTTCGACCAGATGCTGCACTTCATTGCGTTCCTTTCCGGCAGAGGCATGCGCCAGCACCGCGGGGAACAGGTCCTTCTCCTCGTCGGCATGGTGGCTGAACACGGCTTGCTGGAAGAACTGTTCGGTGTCCGCCGCGATCTCGCGGGCACGGGCCACCGCCGCCAGCAGGGCGGGCAGCTCACGCAGGCTCTGCAACTGGTTCACGATGCCCTTGTGGCATTCGGCGAAGCGCTCCAGCGGCTCTGCGTCGTCGACGCTGGTGGCGGGGGGGATGGGTTTCATGCTGGGTTCTCCGGAGTGGCGGCCGCGACACCCGCAGTGGGCTGGTGGCCGCAGAACCCAATATAGCGATGCCCGTCCGCCCTGGCTACCGCCACGCCATGCTCTGTTGATGTGCGTCAAGCGCAGGCCGCACCGGCCCACCGGCATCAGCCGTTCGGGCGCTCGGCGCCCAGCCGCAGCACCAGCTCCAGCCGGTTGGCCACGCCATGGTAGGCCAGCACCGAGGACACATACTCCTTGACGGTGTGGTCCGACAACCCCAGCTCCCGGGCGATCACCTTGTTCGCCGCGCCACGCTGCAGCAGGGCCTGCACCTGCTGCAGCCGCGGCGAGAGGCGCCGCTGCGGCGTGTCGGCGATCGACTGCCTGCGCAGCGCAGCGGCCATGTCCGGCGGTACATAGAAGGCCCCGCTCAGGATCTGCGCAAAGCCGTCGAGCACCAGCTCCGGATCGGCCGTCTTCGGGATGAAGCCGCGCGCACCGGCGGCCAGCGCGGTGCGTACCAGGTGGTGTTCCGGCTCGGCCGAGATCAGCACCGTGTGGTCGATCCAGCGCGAATCGCACAGCTGCTGGAACAGCAGGTGCTGCGGGTCGTCGGGCAGGTGGATGTCCAGGAAGATCCAGTCCGGCGCCGGCAGCCGCTGCAGCGCCTCGCGCGCCTGCGCGGCCAGGTAGGCGCTCTCGACCCGCACGGACGGGCGGGTCGCGCGCAGCAGCGCCGCCAGCCCCTGGCAGGTCAGCGGATGGTCGTCGACGATCAGGATGTTCATGCGACACGTTCCTCGCTGCGGCGCTCCAGCAGCGTGCCCAGCGTTCGGGCCAGCAGGGTCGGATCCACCGGCTTGGACAGCAGCAGGTAGCCGGCTTCCTCGGCCTGCGGCTGCACGATCTGCAGCAGCTCGCCCGTCAGCAGCACGCCGACGGCCTGCGGAAAGTGCGGCTGCAGCCAGTCGAGCAGCGCGATGCCGTGCATCTCGCCCGGCAGCCGGAAGTCGCACAGCACGCATTCCGGCTCCCAGCCCGCCTCGCAGGCCTCCAGCACCGAGGCATCGCCGCGCGCGGCCAGCCGCAGATCCATCCCCCAGCCGCCCAGCAGCGCCTGCATCGCGCTGCGTACCATCGGGTCGTCATCGACGAGCAGGATGCGTCGGCCGGCCAGCCAGGGCGCGGCACCGATGGCCGCGCCGGCCGACGGCAGCGCCGAGCCGGCCACGGACCGGTCGTCGGCCGGTGCCAGCAGCCGGGCCGGCAGATGCAGCCGGAACCGCGTGCCGCGCCCGGGCACCGAGTCCAGTCGGAGGCCGATCTCCAGCAGCGCACAGGCCTTCTTGACGATGGCCAGGCCGAGCCCCAGGCCGCGGCTGCGGTCGCGCTCCCGGTTGGCGACCTGCACATACGGGTCGAAGATGCGTGCCTGGTCGGCCGCTGAAATGCCGATGCCGGTGTCGCAGATGTCGATCCACAGGCCATCTCCGCCGTGGGCCTGGCGCAGCACCACCAGCACGCCACCGCGCGGCGTGTAGCGCAATGCGTTGGACAGCAGGTTGCCCAGCACGCGGCGCAGCAGCACCGGGTCGGTGCGCACGACGCTGGCCGCAGCCGGGCGCGCCACCCGCAGCCGCAGCGCGAGGCCCTGCGCCTGCGCCTCCGGCCGGGCATGCGAGACCATGTCCTGCAGTGTCGCGGGCAGGTTGAGCTCCGCCATCGTCAGGCGCTCGGCATGCCCCTCCAGCCGGGACAGTTCCATCAGCGCGTTGATCATGCTGCTGATCGCATTGCCGGCCTGCGCGATCTGGCGCACCAGCGGGTGTTCCCGGGCCGCGGGCTCCTGTTGCCGGTAGGCCTCGATCAGCAGCAGCAGCGCATGGATCGGCTGGCGCAGGTCATGGCTGGCCGACGCCAGGAACTCGGACTTGTCGCGGTTGGCCTGCTCGGCCCGGGCCGCCTGCTCCGCATTGCTGCGCGCGAGCGACTCGTTCTCCAGCCGCAGCTCGATCGCCGCGCGCAGCGTGCGGTGGGTGTTGCCGGAGATCGCCAGCAGCACGGCCATGTAGAACAGGTAGATCAGCATGATCGTCGCGCTGTGCTCGCCGAAGCCCCGCGGCACCAGCAGCACCATGGTCAGCGTGCCGAAGAAGCCGCTGAAGCGGTAGCCCCACAGGTCATGCGCGCCGTTGCTGGCCGTGGAAAAGCCCATCACGCCGGCGAACACGACCATGATCGTGAGGTTGTGGCTGGCCGCGTCCGGCAGCAGGAAATTGCCCAGGCCGCCCCAGGCGACCCCGCTGACCAGCTGCAGGCTGCGCCGCTGCAGCGCCCAGCGGCGCAGGCCGGCCGGATCAGGCTCGTCCACGCGGGACAGCGCACGGAACTGTCGCCAGGTCACCCAGAACGCGACGGCGATCAGCCCCTGCGCGGCCAGCCACACCGTCTGCATCGTGCGGTCGGCCCGCGCGGACAGCGCCAGCATCACCGCGCAGGCGAGCAGCAGCTGGGCCGCGCCGGTGGCGGACAGATTGCGGTAGCCCAGCTGGAACAGCTGCTGGCGGACGGCCAGTTCGAAGGCCGGTCCCTGGGGCGAGGTCGGATGCATGCAGGATAGGTCGGTGGCGAAAGTATCGGCCAAGCCCGGGCTGCCCGGCAGCCCCCCCGACGTGGGGGTTTTCCGCGCCAGGCAGGACCGCAAGAATTCCGGCACAACTTCAACGGGGGTGTGTCGACATGCGTTCTTGGATGCGCGGTTTCCTGGGAGCCACCTGCGTGGCGATGCTGAGTGCCTGTGGTGGTGGCGGTTCGGGCGGAACACCGGCGGCCACGACGCTGGGCGGTACCGCCGCCGTCGGCGCGCCGATCGTCGGCGGCACGGTGGATGTCACCTGTGCCGGGGGCTCGACGCTGAGCACGACGTCCGGCGGCACCGGCGCCTGGCAGGTCACGATCTCGGGCCAGACGCTGCCCTGCGCGATCCGGATCAGCGGCGGCACCGTCAATGCGGTGGCGAATGCCACCAGCTACCACGCGGTGGCGATGGCCTTCGGCGTCGCCAACATCACGCCGCTGACCGACCTGATCACCGCCAACCTGGCGGGTGCGGCGCCCGGCACCTGGTTCAGTGGCCTGTCGGGCTCCACGCTGCGTGCGATCACGCAGAACCAGATCGATACCGCGCTGGCCAACGTGCGCACGGCGCTGGGCCTGACGACCGCGCTCAACGGCGCCGACCCGATCACGACCGCGTTCACGGCCGCCAACGGCAACCTGCTGGACGACATCCTGGAGGCGCTGGCCGCCGCCGGGGCGGCCTACGGCGACCTGCTGAGCCGCGCACAGACCGGCAGCTTCAGCGCGCCGGTCGGCTTCGACTTCCAGGCCGCCTTCACGACCGTGCGTGCAGCCAATGCGGGCAGCGGAGGGGGCGGCGGCGGGAACGGCGGCAGCTGCACCGCCGGGCAGACCTCGCTGACCTATGCAGGCGGCAGCAACGGCGGCCCGCATACCGACGGGCAGGTGCTCTGCTTCACGACGATCTCCAGCACGGCGCTGGTGTTCCCGGGCAAGAGCCTGTCCAACCCGGTGCAGAACACCGCGGTGACGGCTCCGTTCAGCGCCTACCAGTTTGCCGACGGTGCCTTCATCTACGAGGTGATCCTGAACAACGGCGCGCTGCATGAGATCAACGTGTCCGATGCCAGCCGGTTCTATGGCCAGTGGACGGCGACCCCGGGCGGTGGCTCCGGCGGCGGCAGCGGCGGTCTGGAGGTCAGCGTACTGGTGAACGGCGTGGCCGGAGCGACCTTCAATCTGTCGAACATTCCGGCGCCGCCGGATCAGGCGTCGTTCTGCAGCGCGCTGGCCAGCGACAGCACCTTCGCATCGATCGGCACGTCCGGCGGCGGCACGCTGGTGGTCACCGGCTGCAGCTTCGCGAACAACATCGGGACGGTCAACGCGACGCTGCTGGGCACCATCCCGTACGTCGTGACCTACCGCTACCAGTAGCCCGGCGGGCCGGCGCTCAGCCGGTTCGGGGCAGCGCGCGCTGCAGCGCCTGCACCGCATCCAGCGCGCATTCGAGCTCGCGCATCTGGTGCGCATCGAGCGGGCGCACGCCGCTGCGGCAGTGGGCGGTCGTGAACAGCCCCTCGCGGTGGCGCAGGTGCTTGAAGAAGCGGATGCTGACGTCCAGGTGCTGGTTCGAGAAGGCCAGCACCGGCGCCAGACGGCCGTGCAGCGCGCGGGCCTCGGCATGGCGGCCGGCCACGAACAGCCGGTGGATCGCGACATAGACCGCATCCATCGCGGTCGGGATGAAGGCATGCACGCCGCGGTGCAGTGCCTCCATCATCTGGCTGGCGGCCCAGCCGCCGCTGACATGCAGTGCGCCGCCGGTGGCCTGCAGCACCGCGCTGTACTTCGGTCCGGGCAGGGCCACCTCGATCTTCAGGCAGCGGAACGCCGGCACCTGCGCCCGCAGCAGCAGGAGGTCCTCCAGCGGCAGGCCCGGTCCGCCGAACTCCAGATCCTGCACCATCAGCACCGGCGGGCCGACCGCCGCGAGCGCCCGCATCTGGGCCACCAGCGCCGCACCACGCAGGCCGTCCGGGGCCTGGCACAGCATGGCGGGTGCGCCAAGCGCGCGTGCCATCGCGGCCAGCGCCAGGCGCGCGTCCTGGTGCGGTGCACTGCAGCCGACGATGACCGGCACCCGCCCGGCCACCCGCTGCAGCGTGGCTTCGGCGAGTTGCAGCTTTTCATCGGCGCTGAGGCTGCCGGTCTCGCCGGCCACGGCCAGGATCAGCATGCCGGCCACGCCGGCGTCGATCACCGCATCCACGGTGCGCCCGACGCTGTCGAGATCCAGCGTGCCATCGTCCAGGAACGGCGTGTTCATGCTGGGCACGATGCCCCGCAGGCTCCGCAGCGGATCGATGGGCAGCGGCGCCGGCATGGTCGGCTACTTGGCGCCGTAGCCCATCGTCTGTGGCAGCCACAGCACGATCTGCGGGAACAGCGTCATCGCCAGCAGCAGCAGAATCAGCATCACCAGGAAGGGCCAGCCCTCCTTCATCATCTCGCCGATCGGGATGCCGGTCAGCGCCTTCGTCACGAAAAGCAGCATGCCGAAGGGCGGATGGATCAGCCCGATCATCATGTTCAGCACGACCAGCACGCCGAAATGCACCAGGTCGATGCCCAGCAGCTTGACCGCCGGCAGCAGCATCGGCACGAAGACCAGCAGCAGCACCGAGACGTCCAGGAAGCAGCCCAGCACCAGGAACATCAGGTTGACCAGCAGCAGGAACGCGACGCGCCCCAGGTGCATGCTGTCGACCCACTGCGCCATCGCCTGCGGCACGCCTTCGGCGGTGAAGGCGTAGTTCAGCATGAAGGAGCCCGCCAGGATCACCGTGATGACCGCGCTGCCGCGGGCCGACTCCAGCACCACGCCCCAGAAGCTGCGCCAGCTCAGCGCGCGGAAGAACACCGTGGCCAGGATCAGCGAATGCAGCGCCGCGACCGCCGCCGCCTCGGTGGGCGTGAACACGCCGGAGTAGATGCCGCCCAGCAGCACGATCGGCATCGACAGCGGCAGCGCGCCACGGAAGATCAGCCCGGCCCACTCGCTGCGCGGCACCGGCTCGTCGCGCGGCATGTTGCGCCGCACCGCGATGATGTGCACGACGGTCATCATCAGCGAGGCCATCAGCAGCCCGGGCACCACGCCACCGAGGAACAGCGCGCCCACCGAGGCGCCCGACACCAGCGCATAGATGACCATCGGGATCGACGGCGGGATGATCGGCCCCAGCGTTGCGCTGGCCACCACGACGGCACCGGCGAAGCCGCGGGTGTACTCCGGCTTCTTGAGCATCTGGCGGATCGTCACCAGCCCCGGCCCGGCGGCGTCGGCGATCGCGCTGCCGCTCATGCCGGAGAAGATCACGCTGACCAGGATGTCCACCTGCGCCAGGCCGCCGCGCATGCGGCCGACCAGAATGCGGCAGAAGTCGAAGATGCGCTCACTGACGGTGCCGGCGTTCATGATGTTCGCGGCGAACACGAACAGCGGCACGGCCAGCAGCACATAACTGTTGTACAGGCCGTTGCCGATCTGCTCGGCCACCAGGCCGACATCCTGCCCCTTGACCAGCAGGTAGGCGATGCCCGAGGCGATCATCGAGAAGCCGATCGGCATGCGCAGCAGCATGCCGCCGACGATGACGCCGACCAGGACCCAGAGTGCGGTATTCATGAGAGATTCAGTTCTGCTTCCAGGCCGGCGCCGCGCAGCGCCTGCCAGACTCCCCAGGCACACCGCAGCACCAGCGCGACCATCAGGATCACGAATGGAAAGAAGACCCAGCTGAACGGCATGCCCAGTACCGGCGTGCCTTCGCGGTTCATGAACTTGACGTAGTCCCAGGTGGCCGGGATGGCCGCCAGGGCCAGGCCGCCGACCATCAGGTTGCCGACGATCTTCATGGCCTGGCGTGTGCGCCGGCCCATGCTGTTCCACAGCAGGTCGAACACCACATGCTCGCGCTCAGGCACCATCGCGGCGCAGCCCCACAGGATGATCCATACATACAGGATCACGGCCATCTCATCCGTCCAGGCCATCGGCTTGTTGAAGATGAAACGGGCGATCACCTGCAGCACGAACACCGCGAACAGGGTCAGGAACAGGCCGCCGCCGACCAGGTTGGCGGCGCCCTTGAGCCAGCGCATCGGCTACTTGACCGCGTTGATGCGGTCCACCAGCCCCTTGGGCCAGACCTTGGCGTACTCGGAGTTCTGGTAGGCCGCCTGCACCGTCTTGCGGAAGGATTCGACGTCCGGCGTGGAGACCTGCAGGCCCTCCTTCTTGAAGAAGTCGACCAGCTGGGCCTCCTCCTTGATGCGGTTCTCGTTGTTGAACGCGATCGCGGCCTTCGCGGCGTCGGACACCTTGCGCTTCTGCGCGAAACTCATGGCGTTGAAGCTCTTGTTCGACAGCGCGATGAAGATACCGTCGGTCAGGTGGCTGGTCAGCACGATCTGCTTCGTCACTTCGTAGAACTTGGCGGCGCGCACCGAGGGCAGCGGGTTGTCCTGCCCGTCGATCGTGCCGGTCTTCAGGCCGAGGTAGACCTCGCCGAAGGCCAGCGGCGTCGGCGTGGCGCCCAGGGCCTCGCCCAGGAACAGCCATTCCTTGGAGCCGGGCATGCGCAGCTTCACGCCCTTGAGGTCGGCCGGCGTGCGCACGTTGCGCGCCTCGCGCAGGTTGACCTGGCGGCTGCCGAGGTAGCCGATGCCCAGGATCTGCACATCCATCTTTTCGGACACGGCCTTGTACATCTCGGCGCCGATCGGGCCGTTGAAGACCTTTTGCTGGTGGTCCGGGTCGCGGATCAGATAGCCGGCCGTGAAGATCGAGTACTCCGGCAGGATCTTGGCGATGTCCTGGGCCGAGATGGCGGCCAGTTCCAGGTTGCCGCGGGCCATGGCGGCCGGCTCGGTGCCCTGCTTGAACAGCGAGCCGTTCAGGTTGATCTGGACGTCGAATTCGCCGGGCGCGCTCTTGTCCAGCGTCTCCTTGAACACGGTCCACATCTTGCCGTGCCAGTCTTCCGGCACGGCGGGCGTGGAGATGCGCAGCACGATCTTCGACTGGGCGATGGCGGGCAGCGCGCTGGCGCCCAGGGCTGCGGCGGCGCCGAGCAGGGTGCGGCGGCGCAGGGAGGTGGTGGTACGGGTCATGGGGGTCTCCTCTTAAAAAAACAGGGGGGTCAGATCGTGGCAAGTGCCGCGCCCAGTGCACGATACCCGCTGCGCACGGCCTGCGCCTCGGTGTTATCCAGCATCGCGAGCGGGGCGCGGACATGCAGCCAGGCATCATCGCCGGTCTGCTCGGCGAGCATGGTCTTGTAGACGCAGACGAAGGACATGCCGGGCTGGCAGACCAGCAGGGCCAGCAGGTCCTCCACCATCTGCGCGTCGGCCGGGCGGACCTGAGCCGGCGCGTCGATGATGCGACGCAGCAGCCGCGGGGCGATGTTGGCCAGCCCGTTGATCGAGCCGGAGCCGCCGACCTGCATCGTGGCGGCCACGTGCTGTTCGGCGCCCACCAGGATCGACAGGCCGGGAAAGGCCTTCGCGAGCGCCAGGCCATGGGCCAGATCGCCGCTGCTGTCCTTGACGCCGATCACGGTGCCCGGATGGCGCGCGGCCAGCGTGGCGACCGCTTCATGGCTGAAGGACACGCTGCTCAGCCCGGGGATGTGGTAGAGCAGCAGCTTGAGCTTCGGGTCGCCGATGCCGCGGATCACCTGCGACACCGAGGCGATGACGCCGGCCTCCGGCGGATTGCGGAAATAGAACGGCGGCATGAACATCTGCCGGTGGCAGCCCAGGCTGGACGCGTGGCGCCCGAGCTCGATCGCGTCCGGCAGCGCGCTGGCGCTGGTCGTCACGACGATCTGGTCGGCCCGCACGCCGCCGGCCAGCAGCGCCGTCAGCAGGCCCTTGCGCTCGCCGGTCGAGAAGGCCGGGCCCTCGCCGGTGGTGCCGAACAGCGTGACGCCGTCGCAGCCGGCGTCGAGCATGCGCTGCGCATGGGCCAGCGCACGGGCGGTGTCGACCGCGCCATCGGCGGTGACCGGGATCAGCAGGGCGGGCCACAGCCCGTGGATGTCAGGATGCAAGGGAAGTCCTCTTCTGGGTGGCAGGGTTCGGGGTCCACTCGGCGCGCACCTGCTCCAGCGGCGCGGTGAGCACGCGGTCCCGCGCGCTCTGGATGTGGGCATGCAGCAGCGCGGTCGCCGCGTCGGCGTCGCGCGCCTGCAGCGCGGTGATGAAACGCAGGTGTTCCTGCATCGCCGGCATCAGGCGGGTGGGCGTGATGACGCTGTGTTCCAGCTTGATCAGCCGCACGCGCAGGCTGTTGACGCGGTACATCTCGGACACGATGTCGTTGCCCAGCGCGTCGACCATGCGGTCATGCAGGCCCCAGTCCAGCGCCTGTGCGTCGTCCAGCAGCGTCGCGTCCGGCTGCGGCGCGGCGGCCCGGCGCAGGATGTCCTGGTGGGCCGCGGCGATCGCGTCGAGCTCCTCGGTGCTGGCGCTGTGCACGAAGTGCAGGATCGCCTCGCGCTCGATCATCGCGCGCACCTGGAAGGCATTGCGGATCAGCTTCAGATCGACATGCGCGATCTGCAGCCCGCGCTGCGGCACGGTCCGGATCAGGCCGCCGGCCTCCAGCCGCGGGATCATCTCGCGCACGGCGCCCAGTGGCATGTCGAGCAGCGTCATCAGCTCGCGCTGCGAGATGAATTGCCCGCTGTGGATGCCGCCGCTGATGATCTGGTGCGTGAAGCCCTGGTAGGCGCGCACGCGCTGGCTGAGGGCCTGGGACTCGGGCGGCCCATCAGCGCGCGGGCGCGCGGGCGGCGCCTTGGGCGCGCGCCGGGCCACCGCCGCGGAGCTGCGCATCAGGCAAGCTCCGCGCTTCGCGCTGCGGTGCGAGCTTGCTTGGGGCGGCCCGGCGCTGCGCTCATGGCCGCACGACCCCCTTCTTGAGCAGGAGGTTGCCGTAGATGCGGGTCTCGCCGGTGGCGACGATCGCGAAGGCCTGGGCGGCGCGCGTGTAGAAATCGAAGCGCTCCAGCGCGGCGGACGGCGCCGCCCCGTGCGCCTGCAGCACGGCATCGAACTGCGCCACCACCGGTGGCCGGGCGGCCGGGTCCCCGACAACCTGCATCGTCCAGGCCGCGCAGGGCACGAAATCGTCGAGCGGCAGCAGTTGCAGCACCGCCTCCAGCACCGCCGGCGCCGTGCCGCCGGGCAGCTGGATCAGGCGCCGGGCATGGGTGGTGGCCGGGAAGTTCGCATCCGCCAGCACCAGCTCGTCGCCATGGCCCATGCTGGCCAGCACGTGCAGCAGATCGGGAGACAGCAGGGGCGGAATGCCTTTGAGCATGGACAGAGAGGCGCGAAAGCGCTGATCGCGTACTGACATGTTAGTGATTCGTTCAGCGGGATGCCATCCGGGAGAACCCTGAATGCCGGGGCAGGCGGCGCGGACGCATACTCCCGCGCATGCACGCCAACACGACCGCCACTGTCGCCGGCCAGCCGGTCCCGCCGGAGATCCTGGGCCACCTGCGGGAGATCCCGGACTGACGTGCCGTGCCGGAGCAACTGCCAGGTCGGCTGGCGCAGGACGGCTACCTGCTGCTGCGCGGCGCGCTGCCGGCGGCGCAGGTCCGTGCGGCGCGCCTGGCGGTGCTGGCGCAGCTGGCGTCGGTGGGCGAGATCGCCGAACCGCTGGACGCGGCGGTCGCGACCGGCCACAGCCGGCGCGCCGAGCTGCATCCGGATCTGGGCCATTTCTGGCGCAGCGTCTGCGAGGCGCCGGCGCTGCGCGCGCTGAGCCACGGGCCGGCGATGGCCGCCGTTGCCGACGCGGTGCTGGGGGTGCCGAGCGAACCGTTCGACTTCCTGTGGCTGCGCACGATGGTCGAAGGCCGCGCCAGCCCGCTGCACATCGACCATGTCTACATGAACCGGGGCACCGAACACCTGGTGACGGCCTGGATCCCGTTGGGGGACGTCCCGCTGGCCGCCGGACCACTGGTCGTGGTCGAGGGCTCCCACCGCTGGGAGGATCTGGCGGCGCGCTACCGGGGCATCGACGTCGACCGCGACGGCCTGCCCGGCTCGTTCCCGGAGGATGCGCTGTCGCTGGCCCGCCAGCGCGGCGCCCGGCTGCTGACCGCCGACTTCCGCACCGGCGATCTGCTGGTGTTCGGCATGTTTACGCTGCATGGCTCCTTCGACAACCGGCTGGGTGGTGGCCGGGTGCGCCTGTCCTGCGATGTGCGATGGCAGAAGGCCGGTAAGCCACGGGACGACCGCTGGTTCGGGGATCCACCGTCGGGGCACGGTGGCACGGGGTACGGCGGCATGAACGGCGCGCAACCGCTGGGGGCGGCCTACCTGGCGCGCTGACAACCCGGCCGGCACCGGGGAGCCCATCGGCCCATGACCGGGCTCCGGCTGTGTCACCTGCCTGTCACCCGGACCACGCACGATGGCGTCAGTGCCGGGTTCCCGCCCTGCCTGACCGCCGCGGAATCGCCTGCCGGCGAGCCCGCCCACCTTGTCCTTCGGAGGATTCTCATGAACCGCCTGCTTCCCGTCGCTGGTGCCATCGCGCTGGTCTTTGCCACACAGGGCACCGCCCTGGCCCAGACCTACTTCAGCAATTTCACGCCGATTCCCTCATCGGTCGCCGCCGGCTCGCTGCCAGACACCGCGCCCTTCAAGTTTGGCAGCGCCAATTTCTCCCAACTGTCGATTGCCGACCGCACCACCCAGCTGACCCAGGGCCAGTTCAACACCGGCTCCTGGGACATGATCGACACCAACCGCACTGGTGCGGATGCCGGTCGCTACCTGTACACCGTGTTCGAGACCGGGCAGGCCGGCGTGCAGCGCACCGACCGCCAGACCGGGGCGACGGTCACCTTGTGGGCTGCGCCCGCGGGCGCACCGGCCCTCAACAGTGCCGTAGCCTTTGATTCGTCGCGCTGGACGCCGTTCGGCACCTACGTCACTGCCGAGGAGTCCTGGGGCGGCCAGCCACAGCCCTACGGCCGGCTGTTCGAGCTGACCAATCCGGTCTCGGCCACGGCGGGCACCGGCAATCTGGTGCATCGCAATGCGGTGGCCCGGGTGTCCCACGAAGGCCTGGCCTTCGACAAGAACAACAACATGTACTACGTCGACGAACTCAATGGCGGGAGCATCTACAAGTTCGAATCGAAGACGCCGACCAACGGTGGCGCCTTCTTCGCCAACGGGACCAACTCCGTGCTGCGTGTCGGCGACGGCTTCACGCCCAACGCGACCGGTGCCTTCCAGTGGGTCCCCTTCACCGACAACACCGGGTTGGCCTTGCCGGGTGCGGTGACCATCGTCGACCCCAACGGCATCCAGTCGGTGGACGGTCGGGCCACGACCAATGTGGCAGCCTACAAGGGCACCGACTACCAGCGCCCGGAGGATCTGGAGATCCAGACGCTGGCCAATGGTGACCAGATCCTGTACGTGGCGACGACGACGACCCACGAGGTGTACGCGATCAACCTGGCCACGAACACGACGAGCGTGTTCGTCAACCGCAACACCATCGACCTGGCCACCGGCCTGCCGGTGGGCAATGCACTGACCAACCCGGACAATCTGGCGATCGATGCGGCGGGCAACATCTACATCGTCGAGGACCAGCCGGGGGGCCAGGCCGACATCTGGTTTGCGCACGACGCGAACCGGGACGGGGTTGCCGAATCGGTGGCGCGCTGGGCCACGCTGTCGACCGTCGGCTCGGAGCCGACCGGCCTGTATTTCGACGTGACGAACCCGAACGTCGCCTTCGTGAACGTGCAGCATCCCGACAGCGGCGTGGACCGGATGATCCAGATCACGGCCGTGCCGGAGCCGGAAACCTACGCGATGCTGCTGGCCGGTCTGGCCATCGTCGGATCGATCGCCCGCCGCCGCAGCGTGCGCCGCGGCTGAAAGGGGTCCGGTACCGGTGGGCATTCGGCGCGCCCGCCGGTCACCGTTCGGCCGGAGTCGGCGGAGAAGCGGAAGGCCGAGGTCTCAGTGGCTGGCCGGGGCGCTCACCCACAGCGCTGTCAGTCCTCTCAGATTCACGAGCGGACGCCAGCACACCTCGGGCTTGGCCAGTCGCAGGTGCGCGAAGCGTTCGAACAGGCTCGCGAACGCCAATTGCGCCTCGAGCCGCGCCATCGGCGCGCCGATGCAGTAGTGGACTCCGCCGCCGAACGACAGGTGCGGATTCGGGCTGCGCCGGATGTCGAAGCGCTCGGGCGCCTGGAAGACCGCGGGGTCGTGGTTCGCGGCGCCAGTCATGCAGTAGAGCATCTCGCCCGGCGGGATCGTCAGATCGCCGATGACCCACGGTTCGCGGGTGACGCGGGCGACCACCGTCACCGGACTGTCGTAGCGCAGCATCTCGTCGATGGCCGTGGACATCAGCCCGGGGTCGGCGCGCAATTGTTCGAGCGCGTCGCCCTCGGTGAGCAGCCGGTACAGCCCGTTGCCGATGAGGTTCGTCGTCGTCTCGTGGCCGGCGATGAACAGCAGCACAAGATTGGCGAGCAGGTCCTCGTCGGAGATGGACGGCTCGTCACGCTGGCCGGCGATGAGCAGGTCGAGCAGCGAGTCCGACGGCCGGACGCGGTGGCGCGCGACCTGTCCCGCCATGTAGTCGGCGAGCTCTCGCGCGGCGCTATCGCTCGCTCGGCGCAATTCGCGCCGCGCCACCGGCTCGACGACGAGCGCGAGCGCCTCGGACCACTGCCTGGTCTGCGCCGTGGCGTCGGGTGGAATGCCGAGCACGTCGCAGATCACCTGGACCGGCAGGGGCTGCGCGAGCTCCTGCAGGACGTCGAACGGACGATCGGCGGGCAGCGCGGCGACAAGCCGGTTGCAGGTGGCCGCGATCTGCTCGCGCATCGCGCGGACCGCGGCCGGCGTGAACGCGGCACCCATGAGACCGCGGATCTGCGTGTGAAATGGCGCATCGCGCATCAGCATGAAACGCTCCACCGTCTGCTCGAGGAACGACTCGGCGAGGTAGGGGCGTACCGTGGCGTAAGGGCGCCACTGCCGCGGATCGCGCGAAAGACGCGGGCTCTGCATCGCGGCGCGGCAGTCGGCGTGGCCGAGAAGCAGCCACAGGCCAAGCGTGTCGCGGTGCACACGGCCGTCGGCACGCAGGCGCCGGAACAGCGACTGCGGATCGGTGAGGTATTGCGGGTCGCGCATGTCGGCGATCGATGTCGCCAGCAGCGGGCGGTCCAGGACGTCGTTCATCGGGGCTGCACCTTTTGGATCGGGCCGCCCCGGGGCCTGGGGCGTACCGGTGCAGTCTGGCCGACGGCGCTGGCCGACGCCAACCGGTGGACTACGGTACCCGGCGCAATCGCACAGTCGCGGCTACGGTAACAGCTTCCAGAAGTGGGCCCGGCTCACTGCTTCGGATCGGCTGCGGCAGCCCAGCGCATCGATGGCGCCGGCGACATGCATCTCCACGGTTCGCGGCGACAGCGCGAGCTGCCGCGCGATGCCCTTGTCGGTCAGTCCCCGCGCGACCAGGACCAGCACCTCGCGCTGCCGCGACGTGAGCCGCGGCGGCGCGGCCGCGTCCTCGCCGGCGGCGAGGTTCTCGAGGAAGGCGTCGATCTCGCGGCGGATGACCGGCCAACCCGGATCGGTGGCGAGTGGCAGGTGGTTCTCGCCCGGGACCAGCACCCAGCGGGCACCCGGGATCAGCGATGCGACGAGTTCGCCCTCGCGCTTGAGGATCGTCAGGTCACCCTCGACGTGCAGCACGAGCGACGGACAGGCGACACGCGCCGCGTCCTCACGCGCGTCGATCTCGTAGAACGCTTGCATGTAGCGGGCGGCCATGACTCCGCTGACGGTGTTGCGGTAGCGCGCGTCGTACTCGGACAGGATCGACTCGCTGGCACCGGGCAGCATGCGTGCGAGGAACAGGTCGCGGAAGGCGCGCGCGTTGCTGCCCCAGCCGAGTTCGGCGATCCGGACGGTTTCGTCGAACAGGAAGCGCGTGCGCTGCGAGATGCCCTGGTGATGGACGCCGCGCACGTAGCCGCCGTACACGATGAGGCCGCGCACGCGCTGCGCATGGCGCGCCGCGTAGCGGATTGCGATCGCCGCGCCCTGGGAGATGCCCAGCAGTACGAACCGTTCGTGGCCGGCCGCCTCGATGACCGCTTGGAGGTCGAGCACCCAGGCGTCGAGCGAGATCGACCCGACATCCCGGTCCGACAGGCCGCAGCCGCGCCCGTCGTACCAGATGAGCGTGTGCCGGCGGGAGATCGCGTCGACCCAGTGCCGCGTGGCCTCGATCTCGGCGTCGCTTTGCAGGTTGCCGAGCCAGTTGGCGGCCTTGATGACCGGCGAGCCCTGACCGATGCTGCGAAATGCCAGGCGCACGCCGTCGCGCGTCGTGCAATAGCGGATCGTGCCGGGCATCGCAGTCATGCGCGCCATTTTGCCGGGATTCGGCGCGCGCACAGGGCGCCCATGCACGGCCGTGCCGGAGCAGGAAACCAGCGCGATGCTGCCTGCCGGCCTCAGCCGGAATGCTTGAAGGCCTGGATCGCCTGATTGCGCAGCGTTCGCAGCAGCGCGAGCTCCTGCTCCGGGAGCTTCATCGGGCCGTTCTGGCCGCGGTCGGCATAGATCAGCCCGAAGGGCTTGTCCTTGATCTGCAGCGGCAACAGCAGGAAGCTGTGCGCATCGATGGCCTTGCGGTACCAGGCCGGAAGGTTCCCGACAATGCGCGGGTCGCGCGCGTCGCTGATGAGCATGTCGGCTCCCCGCATGCAGACCGCGGCAAACAGGTCGGGCTGCCCCGGCTTGAGCGCCACCTGGAAGCTCTTGGCCACCGCCTCGATCTGCGGGCCGACACCGAAGCGCCCGGTCACGCAGTCCAGCTTCGGATCTCGCATGCAGAAGATGATGCGCTCGAAGGCCATTGCGCGGACCATCGTCTCCAGGATCATCCGCAGCACATCGGCGATCTTGAACGCGCCCGCCATCGCGTTCGTCACATCCTGGATGCCGGCGTTCAGGATCTCATGGGCCTGGCCAGCCTCCGGCGGTGCAGCCAGGATGGCGGTGCCGGCGGCGGTCATCGCCACGGTGGCCGGAGCCGCCGGGGCGCCCGGCGCCGGTGCCGCTGCCAGCGGGTGCCGCGGCTGCATCAGGCGTGCTGCCCCGGAGCCCGGCAGCGCAGTGATCTGCATCGCATTCGCGAGCTCGACGAGCTTCTGGCGCCCGGCCTGGATGTTGCTCGCCATCTCCTCGGCGCTGAAGCCCAGCGCGCGGGCATGGGCACGGCCGCAGTGGTCCAGCTTCTGGTCCAGTTCCGGGTCGGCGCCATGCAGCATCACGTCGGCCAGGTCGTTCGCCGCGGCGGCCATCCAGCGCATGCGCTCGGACGGGTCGGTCACCGGCTTGGCCGGCGGCGTGCCGGTGGGCTTGCGCATGCAGCGCTGGATCGTGTCCGGCAGCCCCCAGGCCTTGCCGACGCCCAGCGCCAGGGTTTCGTAGTCCACGCCGAGCACCTGGACCGCGGCCTGGGCTTCCGTCAGCGGCGGGCGGCTGGTGTGCAGCAGGCCGCGGATCTCGCGCGCCTCCTCCGGGAAGTAGAACTCCGCCAGCATGCGTCCGAGGTTCTGGAACATCGCGGCGATGAACGCTTCCTCGCGCTCGCGCGCCATCGAGCACAGCTCGCCGGCGATCGAACCGGCCAGCAGGCAGCGCACGTACTCGTCCTTGAGCACGTTCGCATGGGTCTTGTCCTGCATGTGCTCCAGCAGCACCAGACCCAGCGCCATGTTGCGGATGCCGTTGAAGCCCACCAGGCTCACCGCGCGGGACACGGTGCTGATGTTGCCGCCGCCGCGCGCGAAATGCGCACTGTTGACCAGCCGCAGCAGCTTGTTGGTCAGCGCGACGTCGCGCAGGATCTCGGTGGTTAGGCTGTTCAGGCTGACGGTGTCGGAGCTGGCGATGCCCTGGATGCGCACGACCGAGTCCGACATGGCCGGGAAATCCTTGGTGCGGCGCATGCGCCGCAGCAGAAAGGCCAGCGTGACATTGACATCGCTGGCGTGGCCGGTGCTGCTGTTCTCGCCACCCGCCCCGGTGACCTTCGCCGACCAGGCCATCAGCTCGTCGCGGAACGCGCGCACGCTCGGGTGGCGATGCACCGGGTCCCGGGCGAGCGCGCGCGACACGATGCCGCGCAGCGTGTCGTCCACGTCCGCGGCCAGGTCGTCGCGCATCACCAGCGGCTCGTTCAGGATCCGGTAGATCGCCTGGTAGGGGTCCCGCTCCTTGACCAGCGGTTCGCCGGACAGCATCTCGGCCAGCACCATGCCGGCGGAGAAGATGTCCATCGCGGCGCTCACCGCGCCGCCCTGCGCGACCTCCGGCGCCATGTAGCCGGGCGTGCCGGCCGGCGCGGCCGTGCCGCTGTGCGCGCCGCTGTCCTGCACCGGCGCCGCGATGCCGAAGTCCATGATGCGCGCCCGGCCGGACTGGTCGACCAGGATGTTGGACGGCTTGACGTCGCGGTGGATCACCCCCGCCTCATGCGCGATCGCCAGCGCATCGAGCACGTCGGCCATCAGGTCGGCCGCCTCGACCGCCGGCATCGCGCCATGGGCCGCCAGCAGCTCGCCCAGCGTCTTGCCCGGCACGTACTCGAACACCAGGTAGGGGTGCAGGTCCTGGACGTCGGCTTCGAACACCGGCACGAGGTTGGGGTGCGACAGTCGGCTGACATGGCGGGCCTCCTGCAGCCACTGCGGGATCGCCGCCATGCTGGCGCCTTCGCCGACCTTCATCAGCTTGATCGCGACCTCGCGCTCCAGCCGCGGGTCGAAGGCCAGCCAGACCACCGACTGCGCGCCCTGGCCCAGGATGCGGCGCAGTTCGAAGCGCCCCAGCATCGACGGTCGGGCCGGGTCCGTCTGTCCGGAGGCCAGCCGGCGGACGGTGGAAGTCGGGGAAAACTCAGCCATGGGACGCGGCGCGGGACGGGGATTGCGGAGCAGCTTGTAACAGGCGGCAAGTATGACACCGTGCCGGCGTCCCGCCCGGCCCGGGCGCAAGCGGACGCTTGCGAGGTGCCGTCTGGCCTAAGATGCGTGCTTTTGGAGGAGACACCGATGCGCATCGAAACCCTGGCCGTCCATGGCGGCTATACCCCCGATCCCACCACCAAGGCCGTCGCGGTCCCGATCTACCAGACGGTGGCCTACGCGTTCGACAACACGCAGCACGGCGCGGACCTGTTCGACCTGAAAGTGGCCGGCAACATCTACTCCCGGATCATGAACCCGACCAACGGCGTGCTGGAGGCCCGGGTCGCGGCGCTGGAGGGTGGCATCGGCGCGCTGGCGGTCGCCAGCGGCATGGCCGCGATCAGTTATGCGATCCAGACGATCGCCGAGGCCGGCGACAACATCGTCTCCGCGTCCACGCTGTACGGCGGCACCTACAACCTGTTTGCGCACACCTTTCCGCAGATGGGCATCGAGGTGCGTTTTGCCGACCCGCGCGCGCCGGAGTCCTTTGCCGCGCTGATCGACGGACGTACCAAGGCGGTGTTCTGCGAATCGGTGGGCAACCCGCTGGGCAACGTGACCGACATCGCCGCACTGGCGGCGGTGGCCCATGCGCACGGCGTGCCGCTGATCGTCGACAACACCGTGCCCAGCCCCTACCTGTGCCGCCCGTTCGAGCATGGCGCGGACATCGTCGTGCACTCGCTGACCAAGTACCTCGGGGGCCACGGCACGACGATCGGCGGCGCGATCGTCGACTCCGGCAAGTTCCCGTGGGCGCAGCACAAGGCGCGCTTCCGCCGCCTGAACGAGCCGGATGTCAGCTACCACGGCGTGGTCTACACCGAGGCGCTCGGGGCGGCCGCCTACATCGGCCGTGCGCGGGTCGTGCCGCTGCGCAACATGGGTGCCGCATTGAGCCCGATGAACGCGTTCCAGATCCTGCAGGGCATCGAGACGCTGGCCCTGCGCATGGACCGCATCTGCAGCAACGCGCTGCGCGTGGCCGGCCACCTGAAGGCCCATCCGAAGGTCGGCTGGGTGAACTATGCCGGCCTGCCGGACCACCCGGACCATGGCCTGGTGCAGCGCCTGATGGGCGGGAGGGCCTCGGGCATCATCAGCTTCGGCCTGAAGGCGGCCGACAGCCGGGCCGCCGGTGCGCGGTTCCAGGATGCGCTGAAGCTCTTCACGCGGCTGGTCAACATCGGCGACGCCAAGTCGCTGGCCTGCCACCCGGCCTCCACGACGCACCGGCAGCTGAATCCGGAAGAGCTGGCGCGCGCCGGCGTCAAGGAGGACATGGTCCGGCTGTCGGTCGGCATCGAGCACATCGACGATCTTCTGGAGGATCTGGACCAGGCCCTGGGCACGGTCTGAGCCGATGGCCGCGGTTTTCGCTCCGCTGCGCAGCGGTCAGCGGCTGGGCCTGGGCGGCGCCCCGCTGGGCAACCTGTTCCAGGCCATCTCCGACAGCGCGGCCCATGCGGTGCTGGCGGCGGCCTGGGCGGACGGCTGCCGCAGCTTCGACACCGCACCGCACTACGGCCAGGGGCTCAGCGAGCACCGGGTCGGGCGGCTGCTGCGGGAGCACCCGGGTGCCGACTTCGGCCTGTCGACCAAGGTCGGCCGCCTGCTGCATCCGGATGCCGGCGCGCCGGCCGACCAGAACGGTTATGTGCAGTGCCTGCCGTTCCGGCAGACCTGGGATTTCTCCGGCGCCGGCGTGCAGCGCAGCCTGCTCGACAGCCTGCAGCGCCTGGGCCTGGCCCGGGTCGACACGGTCTACCTGCATGACTGTGATGCCGGCACGCACGGTGCGGCCTACCCGCAGGTGCTGGAGCAGGTCGTCCAGCATGCGCTCCCGGCGTTGCGCGAGCTGCGCCAGCAGGGGCTGGTGCGCCACCTGGGCCTTGGCGTGAACGACGTGCAGGTGTGCCTGGACTTGCTGCAGCGCACCGAGCTTGACACCCTGCTGCTCGCCGGGCGCTACAGCCTGCTGGACCATGCCGCGCTGCCGCAGTTGCTGCCGCTGTGTGTGCAGCAGGGCGTGCGCATCGCGCTGGGCGGCGTCTTCAACTCCGGCATCCTGGCCACCGGTGTGCGGGGCGTCGCGGTGCCGCGCTTCAACTATGCGGCCGCACCGGCGGCCTGGGTCGAGCGGGTGGCGCGCATCGAGGCGCTGTGCGAGAACTTCGAGGTGCCGCTGCGCGCCGCCGCGCTGCAGTTTCCGCTGGCGCACCCGGCGATCGCGATCGTCATGGTCGGCGCGCAGACCGTCGGGCAATGGTCGGACGCGGTCGCGATGATGGCCCATCCGATCCCGCCGGGCTTCTGGCAGGCCCTGAAGGTGGCCGGGCTGCTGGGGCCGGAGACACCGGTGCCGGCATGATCGACGCGCACTTCCACATCTGGCAGCTGGCGCGCGGTGACTACGGCTGGCTGACGCCGGAGCTCGGCGCCATCCACCGCGACGTGTCGCTGGCCGACTGGCGCGCGATCCGCGCTGCCAGCGGCGTGACGGCCGGTGTGCTGGTCCAGGCCGCGCCGACCGAGGCGGAGACCCGGTTCCTGCTGGCGCAGGCCCGCCATGCCCCCGATGTGCTGGGCGTCGTCGGCTGGGTCGATCTGGCGGCCCCGGATGCGGTGCAGCGCATCCGCGCGCTGGCCGCCGACGATGCGCTGGTGGGTCTGCGCCCGATGCTGCAGGACCTGCCGGACCCGGACTGGATCCTGCAGGATGCGCTGACGCCGGCGTTGCAGGCCCTGGTCGATGCCGATCTGACGTTCGACGCGCTGGTGCTGCCGGTGCATCTGCCGCGCATGCTGCAGCTGGCGCAGCGCCACCCGGCGCTGCGCATCGTGCTGGACCACGGCGCCAAGCCCGCGATCGCCGCTGGCGCCTGGGACGACTGGGCGCAGGGCATCCGGCAAATGGCGGCGCTGCCGCAGGTCTTCTGCAAGCTGTCCGGGCTGTGGACCGAAGCCGGCCCCGGCGCACCGGTGGCGGCGGTGCAGCGCTACGCGGGCCATCTGCTGGCATGCTTCGGCCCGCGGCGCCTGCTGTGGGGCAGCGACTGGCCGGTGCTCGAGCGCGCCGGTGCCTATGCCGAATGGCATGCGGCCGCGCGGGCGCTGGTGCCGCCGGCGGACCAGGCCGAGGTGTTCGCGGGCACGGCCCGGCGCGCCTACCGGCTGCGCGATCCCCACGCCGGGTGACGCGATGACGCCGCGGAATTGTTACGATGGCGGCAATTCCGGAGGTGAACCCATGAACGCACCCTTGCACAGGGAGATTCCCGCGGCCGTCCTGAACGATGCGAGCGCCCTGGCACAGGCCACGCAGCAGTGGGACGCCGACATCCTGGCCCGGTTGACCGAGTACATCCGGGTGCCGGCCAAGTCCCCCGGCTTCGATGCCGACTGGGCCCGGCATGGCCACATCGAGACGGTGCTGCGCAATGCGGCAGCCTGGGTCGAGGCGCAGAAGGTCGAGGGCCTGCGGCTGGAGGTGGTGCGCCTCGAGGGCCGCACGCCGCTGCTGTTCTTCGAAATCGCGGCCACGCGCGCGCAGGCGGGCGACACGGTGCTGATGTATGGCCACCTCGACAAGCAGCCGGAGTTCAACGGCTGGCGCCGGGATCTCGGCCCCTGGACCCCGAAATACGAGGACGGCCGGCTGTATGGCCGCGGCGCGGCGGACGACGGTTATGCGGTGTACGCGTCGATCGCCGCGATCCAGGTTCTCAAGGCCCAGGGTGTGCCGCATCCGCGCATCGTCGGCCTGATCGAGACCTGCGAGGAAAGCGGCTCCTACGACCTGCTGCCCTACATCGACGCCCTGCGCACCCGGCTGGGCGAGGTCGGCCTGGTGGTGTGCCTGGATTCCGGTGCCGGCAACTACGACCAGCTCTGGCTGACCACCAGCCTGCGGGGCATGGTGGCCGGCACGCTGAAGGTCGAGGTGCTGACCGAGGGCGTGCATTCCGGCGACGCATCCGGCCTGGTGCCCTCCAGCTTCCGGATCATGCGCCAGGTGCTGGACCGCCTGGAGGACAGCAGCACCGGTCGCCTGCTGCCGGCCAGCTTCCACTGCGAGGTGCCGGCGGAGCGGCTGGCGCAGGCGCGCGCCACCGCGGCCATCCTGGGCGACGAGGTCACCCGCCGCTTCCCCTGGGCCCACTACGATTGCGACGGCGCCGCCACCTCGGTGCTGCCGACCACCGACGACCCGTTCCAGGCCCTGATCAACCGCACCTGGATCCCGACGCTGAGCGTTACCGGCGCCGAGGGCTTCCCGGCGCTGGCCGACGCCGGCAATGTGCTGCGGCCCTATACCGCGTTCAAGCTGAGCCTGCGCCTGCCGCCGCTGGTGGATGCCGCCCGTGCGGTGCAGGAGATGAAAGCACTGCTGGAGGACAACGCGCCCTACCAGGCCCGCGTCACGTTTGACAGTCGGGGCGGCGCCACCGGCTGGAATGCGCCACCGATGGTGCCCTGGTTCGAGCAGGCCCTGCATGCCGCGTCCGAGGCCCAGTTCGGCGCGCCCTGCGGCTACATCGGCCAGGGCGGCACGATCCCACTGATGAACATGCTGGAGCGCGGCTTCCCGAAGGCCCAGATGATGGTCTGCGGCGTGCTGGGCCCGCGCAGCAATGCGCACGGCCCCAACGAGTTCCTGCATGTGCCCTATGCCAAGAAGCTCACCGCCGCGGTGGCCCGGGTGATCGCCAGCGTGCCATGAAGCGTCGGGCGGCCCCTTCCCGGAGCCGCCGGTGAGCGGATCCAACTTCAGCCCGCTCACCGCGCAGGACGGCACCCATCTGGTCGTGGTCGACTGGCCGCTGAGCAAGGGTCCGGTCCGGGGGGTGGTGCTGATCGTGCACGGCCTGGGGGAGCATGCCTGGCGCTATGACCACGTCGCCGAGCGACTCAACAGCTGGGGCTTCGCGGTGCGCGCCTACGACCAGTTCGGCCATGGCGAGTCGATGGGCCAGCGCGGCGCGCTGCCCAGCGAGGACCGCCTTTTGTCCGACCTGGCCGAGGTGGTGGACGAATCGCGCTTCCGGATGAGCGCCAGCACGCCGCTGATCCTGCTGGGCCACAGCATGGGAGGGCTGGTGGCCGGCCGCTTCGTGGCCCAGGCGCGCCGCCCGGTGCAGGCGCTGGTGATGTCCTCGCCGGCGCTGGATCCGGGTCTGAACCCGTTCCAGAAACTGCTGCTGGCGGTGCTGCCGCGGATCGCGCCGGATCTGCGCGTCGGCAACGGGCTGGACGCGCGCTTCATCTCGCACGATCCGGCGGTCGTCGCGGCCTACAAGGCGGACCCGCTGGTGCACGACCGCATCTCGGCGCGGCTGGCGCTGTTCATCGCGCAGAACGGCCCGGCCACGGTGGCCGCGGCACCGGCCTGGACCGTCCCGACGCTGCTGATGTATGCCGGTGACGACCGGCTGGTCCAGCCGCAGGGCAGCCGCCGCTTCGCGCAGGCGGCGCCGCCGGACGTGGTGACGGCCCGCTGCTTCGACGGCCTGTACCACGAGATCTTCAATGAGCTCGCGCCGCAGCGCGAGCAGGTGTTCGCGGAGCTGCAGCGCTGGCTGGACGCGCGTTTCTGAACGTGCGCGCCGCTCAGGACTTGCCCAGCAAGCCGCCGAGCATCCCCATCAGGTCGCCCGCATTGCCCAGGCCGCCCTGCGGCAGCTGGCCCTGAGGCGTGAGCTTGTCGATGAGGCCCGGGAGCAGGCCGGACAGCTGGCCCGCCGCCGCGTCGCGGTCCACGCCCAGGCTGCTTGCGAGTTGCGACAGGGTGTCCTGCCCCAGCACCTGGCCGAGCTGATCCCCGCTGATCGCCTGGTTGGCGCCGGTGCCTACCCAGGAGTTCGCGACCTCGCCCAGGCCGGCCTGCTGGAACTTCTCGATCAGGCCGGACAGGCCGCCGTGGCCGCCGTCGTTGCCCAGCAGGCCGGTGAGGGCCTGCAGCAGCTGCGGGTTCTGGGCCAGCGTGCCGAGCAGGCCGCCAAGGCCGCCGCCTTCGGCGCTCTGGTTCTGCAGGTTGCCGGCGACGGCGCCGATCACGGAGTCAAGCAATCCCATGGAATCCTCCTGATGGTGTTTGGATGCGCCCGGCGCGCGTCAGGCCGAAGCGCTGCGGGCCGCGCGATTGTGCATCGCCAGCCAGGCCAGCGCGAGGCCTGTCAGCGCTACCGGGAGGATCGAGCCGATGTTTAACATTTGCCAGCCCTGTGTCGTGACCAGCGCACCGGACGCGAAGGACGTCAGCGCCATCACCGCGAAGACGCAGAAGTTGATCGCCGCCTGGGCCCGGTCCTTCTCCTCCGGCCGGTAGGCCTGCAGGGCCAGCGTCGTGCTGCCGGTGAACAGGAAGTTCCAGCCCACGCCCAGCAGGAACAGCGCGACCAGGAACTGCTGCAGCTCCACGCCGGACAGCGCGATCGCGATGCAGACGGCGTTGAGCGCCACACCCACGCCCATGATCTGCAGCGTGCCGAAGCGCCGGATCAGGTGGCCGGTGAAGAAGCCGGGTGCAAACATGCCGATCACATGCCATTCCAGCACCAGCGCCGCATCCTCGAAGGGCAGCTTGCAGACCTGCATCGCCAGCGGCGTGGCGGCCATCAGCAGGTTCATGACGCCGTAGCCAAGCGCCGCACCCAGCGTCGAGACGATGAAGACCGGCTGGCGCATGATCTCGGACAGCGCGCGCCCGCTGGGGCTGCCGGCGGCCTTGGGCGGCACGGGCGGGAACCGCATCAGCGCGACGATCACCATGCACAGCACGGCCACGACGGCCAGCGCCAGGTAGGCGCCGGTGAAGGGCACCGACGTCAGGCCGCGGGTGCGGGTGGCCAGGTTGGGGCCGATCACCGCGCCGATCAGCCCGCCGGCCAGCACCAGCGAGATCGCCTTCTCGCGGTAGGCCGGCGCCGCCAGCTCGGCCGCGGCGAACCGGTACAGCTGGCCGTTGGCGCTGTAGTAGCCGGCGATCACCGTGCCGGCCACCAGCAGCCAGAACTGGTGGTGCCACACCGCCCAGGCGCACAGCAGCGCCGAGAACAGGCCCACTGCCAGGCCCATCATGAACGAGCCCTTGCGGCCCCATGCCTCCTGGCTGCGCGCCACCAGCGGCGTGCTCAGCGCTCCGCCGACGACGTACCCCATGACCGGCAGCGTTGCCATCCAGCCCACCGGGGCCAGGCTCAGCCCGATCAGGCCGTTGATCGCGATGAACACGACGTTGTTGGTCAGGAACAGGCCCTGGCAGGCGGCCAGCAGGTACAGGTTGCGGTTCATGCCAGCAGTGTAAGTGCCGCGATCGCGGCGGTTTCCGCGCGCAGCACGCGGGGCCCGAGTTGCACCGGCATGAAGCCGTGGTCGAGCGCGAGTTGTTCCTCCGGGGCGGACAGGCCGCCTTCCGGGCCGATCAGCACGGTGCAGTCGCCGGCCTGCGCCGCATCAGGCGGCGCCCAGGCGCGGGCGTCCGGCCGGAAGGACAGCAGCATCCGCAACCCGGTACCCGCGGCCGGCGGCAGCCCCTGCAGCCACGCGCGCAGGCCCTGGGGCGCCGGTGTATCCGGCACCTGGTTGCGGCCACACTGCTCGCAGGCGGCCACGGCAATGCTCTGCCAGTGCGCGGCGCGCCGCTGGGCACGTTCGCCGTCGAGCCGCACGACGGTGCGCTCGGTCGTCAGCGCCTGCACGCTGGCCGCGCCCAGCTCCGTGGCCTTCTCGACCAGCCAGTCCATGCGCTCATTGGCTGGCATGCCGATCGCCAGGTGGATGCGGCGCTGCGCTTCGCGCTCCACCGGCCGGTAGCGCCCGACCTGCACCTGGACCGCCTGGCGGCCCATCTCCAGGACCGTGGCGTCGCATTCGCCGCCAACCGCGGTGCCGGTGGCGTCCGTCATGCCGAACAGCACGATGGGGGCGCCAGGCTGCAGCCGCAGCACCTGCACATGGCGGGCCGCACCGGGAGGAAGCTCCAGCGGGGCGCCGCCGGCCAGGGGCACCGGGCAGTGGAAACGCGGCGGCTGCGCCATGCCCGGCTGCCGGATCAGACCCGGCCGAACGCGTAGCCGCCGGCCTCCTGGATGCCCTCGACCTGGTCCAGCAGGCGCAGCAGCGGCTTGAGCTCGCGGTAGCGTGCGGCCGTGGCGCGCATGTAGGCGATGAAGCGGGGGGTATCCGCCAGGTAGCGCGGCTTGCCATCGCGCAGCGTCAGCCGCGCGAAGATGCCGGTCACGCGCAGATGGCGCTGCAGGCCGGTCCACTCGACACCGCGGTAGAAGTTGCCGAAGTCGTCGCCCACCGGCAGACCCGCGGCCCGGGCCTTCTCCCAGTAGCGGATCGTGATGTCCAGCACGAACTCCTCGTCCCAGCTGAGAAAGGCGTCGCGCATCAGGCTGCCGATGTCGTAGGTGATCGGGCCATAGAGGGCGTCCTGGAAGTCCAGCACGCCGACGCGCGGATCGCCGGCCACCGGCAGCATCAGGTTGCGCGGCATGAAGTCACAGTGCACGAACACCGTCGGCCAGGCCAGGCAGGCGTCGGCGATCGCGTGGAAGCTGGTGTCCAGCGTCGCGCGCATCGCGGCGTCGGGTGCGCGGCCGCGGTGCTGCGTCAGGTACCACTGCGGGAACAGCTCCATCTCGCGCAGCATCGTGTCGCGGTCGAATGCCGGCAGCACGCCGGGGCGCGAGGCCTTCTGCAGCAGCACCAGCGCGTCGATCGCCTGCTGGTACAGCGCGAGGTTGGCCTGGGGTTGTTCCACCTGCAGCGCCTGCATCATCGTGCGCGGCCCCAGATCCTGCAGCAGCATGAAGCCCTGGGAGCGGTCCCAGGCCAGCACCTGCGGCACGCGCAGGCCGGCCTGCGCCAGCACCTCGGCCCCGTGGGCAAACGGTGCGCAGTCCTCCTTGTCGGGCGGGGCATCCATGATGATGCGGCTGCCATGGGTGCTGTCGATCCGGAAATAGCGCCGGAAGCTGGCGTCGGCCGAGGCCATCCGCAGGCTCGCGAGATCCAGGCCCTGGGCCGCCTGCTGCGCGGCCAGCCAGCGCTCGAAATGGCCGGCCCGCAGCGGGTCGGACCACAGGAAGGGCGACGGGGTTTCGGAGCCTGTGGGGGAGGTGGCGGCCGGGGACGGGTCAGGGCAGGCGCTCATGGATAATCCATTCTACAAACCACCCTTTACCGCAGGCCCCGCGCCGCCAGCCCCGAGATCCAGCTTTGCCGATGCGCCCCCCGAAGCATGATTCCAGACGCCCGGCTCGCGGGCATGCACGCCGGGGTGCCATGGCCTGGGTGCTGGTGTCGGGCGTGCTGGTGCATGGGGCGGCCACCGCCCAGGCGCCCGCCGCCGAGGCCGTGCTCAAGAGCAGCCGGCTGCTGAAGGAAACCCTGCAGCCGGAGCAGCGCCGCAGCACGCCGAGCTTCGTGTCCGGCGAACGCATCTCCTCCCGCACCGACCTCGACACCGTGATCGAGGGCCGGGCCGAGCTGCGCCGTGGCGACATCGTGATCCGCGCGGACCGCCTGGAGTACTTCCAGCCGGACGATCTCGCGCGGGCACGCGGCGATGTCAGCATCAACCGGGCCGGCGACATCTACGAGGGGCCCTCGCTGGACCTCAAGCTCGAGTCCTTCGAGGGCTTCTTCCTGAAGCCGCGCTACCGCTTCCTGAAGAACGAAGGCCATGGCGAGGCCGAGCGGGTGGACTTCATCGACCGGGACCGCACGCTGATCCGCAACGCCAGCTTCACGACCTGCCGCCGTGTGCCCGGCCCCAGCTGGATGCCGGACTGGATCCTGCAGGCCGCGAGCATCAGCATCGACAACGAGGAGGAGGTGGGCCAGGCCGAGGGCGCGCTGTTGACCTTCAAGGGCGTGCCGCTGCTGCCGATCCCGGCGTTCACGTTCCCGCTGAGCAACCGGCGCAAGTCCGGCTTCCTGCCGCCTTCGCTGGGCGTGGACAACGTCAATGGGGCCGAGGTCTCGGTGCCCTACTACTGGAACATCGCGCCGAATCGCGACGCCACGCTGTTCCCTGCGCTGATGACCAAGCGCGGAGTCGATCTGGCCGGTGAGTTCCGCTACCTCGAATCCGGCTACGCGGGGCAGCTGCGTGCGAACTTCATGCCGGGTGACAAGCTGCGCAGCATGGACCGCTGGGGCGTGGCATTCACGCATGCCGGCACGCTCGACTCCGGCCTGTCCGGGGTCGGCTCGCTGGGCATCAACCTGTCCGTCAACCGGGTCAGCGACGACAACTACTGGCGGGATTTCACGCGGGTGAATCCCTGGCTGACGCAGCGCCTGCTGGCCAACGACCTGGGGCTGTCCTGGTCCAGCGGCTACCTGTCGGCCAAGCTGCGCATGCTGAAGTGGCAGACGCTGCAGGACGTGGCGGCGCCGATCGTGCCGCCATATGACCGCATGCCGCAAGTGGCCCTGCGGTATGCCCGCGCGAACACCGGTGGCTTCGACTATTCGGTGGATCTGGACACCACGCAGTTCCATGCGGACCGCACGCTGACCGGGCAGCCGAACGGGCAGCGCAGCTTCATGCTGGCGCAGTGGAGCCGGCCCTGGGTGTCGCCGGCCGGCTTCATCACGCCCAAGCTGCAGCTGCATGCCACGCACTACAGCTTCAGCAGCCCGCTGGCCAATGGCGCGATGTCGGCCAGCCGCGTCGTACCGACCTTCAGCCTGGACAGCGGCGTGGTCTTCGAGCGCGATGCCAGCTACTTCGGGCGGGCCTTCCGCCAGACGCTGGAGCCGCGGGCGTTCTATGTGCACACGCCGTTCCGCAACCAGTCCCTGCTGCCCAACTACGACTCCGCCGCCAACGACTTCAACTTCGCCAGCATCTACACCGAGAACGGCTTCCTCGGCAACGACCGCATTGCCGACAGCGACCTGCTGACGCTGGGCGTGTCGACCCGCCTGCTGGATCCGGACACCGGTGCCGAGGCGGCGCGCTTCGGCATTGCGCAGCGGGTGCGCTTCAAGGACCAGCAGGTCACGCTGCCCGGTGGCGCGGTGGTGGCCAAGGGCTTCAGCGACGTGCTGGTCGGCGCCAGCGTCAGCCTGGATCCGCGCTGGACCGTCGACTCGACGGTGCAGTTCAATGCCGACACCGGCCGCTCGATCCGCTCGACGATCAGTGGGCGTTACAGCCCGGGCAACTACCGGGTCGTCAGTGCGGCCTACCGGCTGCAGCGCGAGTCCAGCGAACAGCTCGACATCGGCTGGCAGTGGCCGATCAACGACCTCTGGGGGGACCGTGGAGAGGACCTCGGCGCCGGACGCGGGCAGGGCGAGGGCCGCTGGTACAGCGTGGGGCGCATCAACTTCAGTCTGCGCGAAGGCAAGTTGGTAGACTCCGTGATCGGCCTGGAGTACGACGGCGGCTGCTGGCTGGGCCGGGTGGTCCTGGAGCGGCTGCAGACCGGCGCCTCGTCGGCCAACCGGCGCATCATGTTCCAGCTCGAGTTCGTCGGGTTCTCCCGGCTTGGCGCCAATCCGCTGCAGACCCTGAAGCAGAACATCCCGCGCTACCAGTTCCTGCGCGAGACGACCACCTCCGCCGGCCGATTCAGCAATTACGATTGATTCCATGATGACCCGTCCCGTCTTGAACCTGCTGGTGGGCAGCCTGCTGGCCGGCGCCGTGCTCGGTGTGCAGGCCCAGGCCCCCCGGGCGACGCTGCCGGCGGCTGGCGGTTCCACCGCGGGCACCGGGCCCCAGCGGTCGGCGGACTACATCGTCGCGATCGTCAACTCCGAGCCGATCACCAACCACCAGGTGCGCCAGGAAGCGCAGCGGCTGGCGCGGCAGCTGGCGCAGTCCCAGCAGCAGATGCCGGACAACGCGGCGCTGTTCGCGCGTGCGCTGGAGCGGCTCATCAACGAGCGCGCGCAGCTCCAGCAGGCGCGGGATACCGGCATCCGCATAGAGGAGTCTTCCGTCGATGAGGCGGAGGCCAACGTCGCCCGGCAGAACCAGATCGATCTGCCGGAGCTGCAGAAGCGGCTGGCCGCGGATGGCATTGATCGCGCGCAGTTCCGCAAGCAGCTGCGTGAGCAGCTGATGCTGGTCCGGGTCCGCGAGCGGGACGTCAACCAGAAGATCAAGGTCTCGGAACTGGAGATCGACCAATACCTGCGCGAGCAGCAGAAGCAGCAGGGCGGGCCGGCCACGGACCTGAACATCTCGCATGTGCTGATCGCGCTGCCGGAGGATGCCAGCGCTGCGCAACTGGCGGCCGCCCAGGCCCAGGCGCAGCGGGTGATCGAGCGGGCCCGCGCCGGCGAGGACTTCTCCGCGCTGGCCCGCGAGCTCTCCGCTGCCGCCGACGCCCGCAGTGGCGGGCAGTTCGGCCTGCGTCCGGTGGACCGCTACCCGACGCTGTTTGTCGACACCAGCCGTGACATGGCCGTCGGTGATCTGCGCGTGGTGCGATCCGGCGCCGGGCTGCATGTGCTCAAGCTGATCGAGAAGCGCGTCAGCGGCATGCCGGCCACCACCGTCGAGCAGACCCTGGCCAGCCACATCCTGCTGCGTCCGTCGGCGCAGTTGAGCGAGGCCCAGGCGCGCGAGCGCCTCAACGGTTTCCGCACCCGGATCGTCTCCGGGCAGGTGGAGTTTGCCGCGCTGGCCCGCGAGTTCTCGCAGGACGGCAGCGCGAGCCAGGGCGGTGAACTCGGCTGGGCCGTGCCCGGGCAGTTCGTGCCGGAATTCGAGGATGTCATGAATGCGCTGGCGCCGGGCGAGGTCAGCGAGCCCTTCACGTCCCGGTTCGGCGTGCATCTGATGACCGTCAAGCAGCGCCGTGTCGTTCCGTTGACGCCGCGTGAGCAGCGTGAGGCGGTGCGCGGCATGTTGCGCGAGAAGAAGGTGGACGACGCGTTCGCCACCTGGGCCCAGGAGCTGCGAGCCCGGGCCTACGTGGAAATGCGCGACCCGCCGGGCTGAGCCGGACCATGCCACCCGGCTACCGCGCGTGAGCAAGCAGGCTGCATCGGCGCGGGGCCACCAGCCGCGCAAGCGTTTCGGACAGCACTTCCTGACCGATGCCGGGGTCATCGACGGCATCGTGCGGGCCATCGCCCCGCGCCCCGGCGACCGGATGGTGGAGATCGGTCCTGGCCTGGGCGCCCTGACGCAGCCGCTTGTCGAGCGACTGGGGCACCTGATCGTCGTGGAGCTTGACCGGGACCTGGCGGCGCGCATGCGGCAGCGCGGCGATCTGAGCGTCATCGAGTCCGATGTCCTGCGCGTCGACTTCACGGCGCTGGCTGCGGCGCAGGGCGGTGCCGGTGCCGCACCGTCGCTGCGCGTCGTCGGCAACCTGCCCTACAACATCTCGACTCCGATCCTGTTCCATCTGCTGGAGCATGCGGCCGTCGTGGTGGACCAGCACTTCATGCTCCAGCGCGAGGTGGTGGACCGCATGGTGGCCCGTCCGTCGACGGCCGCCTACGGCCGCCTGAGCGTGATGCTGCAGTGGCGCTATGCGATGGAGTTCGTGCTGCCGGTTCCGCCGGAGAGCTTCGATCCGCCGCCGCGGGTGGACAGTGCGGTCGTGCGCATGGTGCCCCGGCCGGATCCGGCCGGCGTGGACCCGCAGCGCCTGGGCGAGATCGTCCAGGTGGCCTTCGGGCAGCGGCGCAAGATCCTGCGGCACACGCTGGGACGCTGGCTGACGGAGCATGGGTACGCCGGCGACTTCGACGAGCAGCGGCGCGCCGAGGAGGTGCCGGTGGAAGAGTTCGTCGCGCTGGCGCGACGCCCATGAAAAAGGCCCGCCACCAGGGCGGGCCTTTTTCGGCGAAATGCGCGCCGACCGTCAGGCTGCGGCGAGCCAGTAACCCGCGTTGAACGGGCTGCTCATGCGCAGGGCCAGCGGGGAGACGTCCAACAGCTTGTCGGTCGGCATCTTCTCGCCGGTTTCGGTGGTCAGTGCAATGCCGGACAGGCTGTCGCCGGCCTGGCTTTCGCTCTTAGCCTCGTTCGCCCGTTCTGCTTGGCTGGTGTGTGCAGAACGGGCTACAGAAAAGAATAGAAACATCGGAAAGGAATTTTCCGGTCGCCCCAGTAGTCGGCGGCATCCCGGAAGATGTCGAGCAGCTGCTCCCGGGCTTCCTTGTCGAACTTGGCATTGGCCGGAATGTGCTCCAGCACCGCGATGAATCCCGGCTGCGGCCCGGACTTGTGCACCGGGTCGGTCATGCTGTCGTACAGCGCGTCGAAATTCTTGCCCACATGGGCCGGCAAGGTGAACTGCTGGCCGATCATGTCCAGCACATCCTGCTTCGATTGCGCATTGGCCAGGTTCGCGTACAGGAAATGCTGGCCCAGACGCTGGGCCGCTTCCTGGAGGTCCTGGACCCGGAATGCCCGGATCGACTGCACGATGTTGGTTCTCACACCCCGCAAGGGTGTATCTGTCTCTTGACGAAGTGGCATGTCCATCCCCGTTTCACTTTCAAAAACAACGCAAACCTTGCTCAGGGCACGATCCTGCGAAAGCTCGCATAGTGATCCGCCGTGTAATAACAGACGTCCGGTACCCGGGGTTGACCCCCGCAGACAATGCGCCGCGTTCCGCGGTGGTTCAGACCCGGCGTACGGACCGTGTACTCACGGTAGTAGCCCCGGCGGTTGATTGGCAGCAACCGCTCGCGATTGCCAAAGACAGTCCCGTCCTTCTCGTAAGGAAACGGGCCGCCTTGCGCAATCAACGCGTAGGTCTGGGCACCTTGAACCGGCAATTCAGCGACCGAGATGGTCGCTATATTGTCTGCAGCGGTGGAGGTTTTGGCCTGGACAAAACTGCCTGTCAGCGTCGCGAAGAGCAGTAAGCCAGTGATCACCAACTTAAGGCACGCGCGGCGGACCATGCAAAATGACTCCAAAAACCTCGGGTTAACCCGCAAATTTCACGGCTGCAAGTGTCGCTGATCCCGCCGTGAAAAGCAAGGGCCTGCACAATAATTGAGCAAGCGCGATAAGTTTGAGGTTGATTTAAGTTAGTGCTTGCTGTCGCAAAAGGCGTTATCGGACGGCATTCGCGTCAGCAACGGTCAGGGCGGTCATGTTGACGATCCGCCGTACAGTAGTGCTTGCAGTGAGGACATGCACCGGGCGGGCAGCTCCCAGCAGCACCGGACCGATGGCAATGTTGCCACCGGCCGCGGTTTTCAGCAGGTTGTAGGCAATGTTGGCCGCATCGATGTTGGGAAGAACCAACAGATTGGCGTTGCCGCTCAGCGTGCTGTTGGGCATCAGCGCCGCGCGGGCGGCTCCGTCCAGCGCCACGTCTCCGTGCATCTCGCCGTCGACCTCCAGCCAGGGCGCCTCCGCCCGCAGCAGTTCCAGCGTGCGGCGCATCTTCAGCGCGCTGGGCTGGTTGCTGCTGCCGAAGTTGGAATGCGACAGCAGCGCCACCTTGGGCCGCAGGCCGAAGCGCATCATCTCCTCGGCCGCCATCACGGTGATCTCGGTGAGCTCCTCCGCGGTCGGATCGTAGTTGACGTGGGTATCGACCAGGAAGACCTGCCGGTCCGGCAGCAGCAGGCCGTTCATGCAGGCATAGATCGGCATGTCCTGCGGCGTGCTGGGGCTGCCGCCCTGTCGCTTGCCGATGACCTGGTCGATGTAGGTCAGGTGCATCGCCGTCGTGCCCCAGGTCCCGCAGATCATGCCGTCGACGTCGCCCTTGTGCAGCAGCATCGCGCCGATCAGCGTCAGGCGCCGGCGCATCTCGATCTTGGCCATCTGCACCGTCGTGCCCTTGCGCTCGGTCATCCGGTGGTAGGTCTGCCAGAAGTCACGGTAGCGCGGGTCGTGCTCGACATTGACGACGTCGTAGTCCAGTTCCTCGCGCAGCCGCAGGCCGAACTTCTGGATCCGCTGCGCAATCACCGCCGGGCGGCCGATCAGCGTGGGACGGGCCAGTCGTTCGTCGACAACGATCTGGCAGGCCCGCAGCACCCGTTCCTCCTCGCCTTCGCAATAGGCGACGCGCTTGTGAGCGGCCACTTTCGCAGCCGCGTAGATCGGCCGCATCATCGTGCCCGAGGCATAGACGAAGCTCTGCAGGCGCTCGACATAGGCCGCCATGTCGGTGATCGGACGCAGCGCCACGCCGCTCTCGGCGGCGGCCCGGGCCACGGCCGGCGCGATCTTCATCATCAGCCGCGGATCGAAGGGCTTGGGGATCAGGTACTCCGGTCCGAAGGCCAGATGCTGGCCGGCATACGCCGCCGCCACCACCTCGCTCTGCTCCGCCTGTGCCAGTTCGGCGATGGCGTGCACCGCGGCGATCTCCATCTCCAGCGTGATCGTCGAGGCACCGGCATCCAGCGCACCGCGGAAGATGTACGGGAAGCACAGGACGTTGTTGACCTGGTTCGGGTAGTCCGTCCGGCCGGTGGCCATGATCGCGTCGTCGCGTACGGCGCGGACTTCCTCCGGCAGGATCTCCGGCGTCGGGTTGGCCAGCGCGAAGATCAGCGGCCGGGCCGCCATGCGCCGCACCATGTCGGGCTTGAGCACGCCGCCGGCGGACAGCCCCAGAAAGATGTCGGCGCCCGCGATCACGTCGGTCAGCGTGCGGGCGCTGGTGGGTTGCGCAAACGCCGCCTTGTCCTCGTCCATCAGTTCGGTGCGGCCCTCGTAGACGACGCCGGCGAGGTCGGTCACGAAGATGTTCTCGCGCGGCAGGCCCAGCTTCAGCAGCAGCCCGAGGCAGGCGAGCGCGGCGGCGCCGGCGCCGGAGGTCACCAGCTTGACCTTGTGCAGTTCCTTGCCGACCACCTTCAGGCCGTTCAGCAGTGCCGCGCCGACGACGATCGCCGTGCCATGCTGGTCGTCATGGAAGACCGGAATCTTCATGCGCTCGCGCAGCTTGCGTTCGACATAGAAGCAGTCCGGCGCCTTGATGTCCTCCAGGTTGATGCCGCCGAAGGTCGGCTCCAGCGCTGCGATGACATCGACCAGCTTGTCCAGGTCGTGTTTCTCGTTGATCTCGATGTCGAACACGTCGATGCCGGCGAACTTCTTGAAAAGCACGCCCTTGCCTTCCATGACCGGCTTGGCGGCCAGCGGGCCGATGTCGCCCAGACCCAGCACCGCGGTACCGTTCGTGATCACGGCGACCAGATTGCCCCGGCTGGTGTACTTGAACGCGTTGTTCGGATCCTTGACGATCTCCTCGCAGGGCGCCGCGACGCCGGGCGAGTAGGCCAGCGCCAGGTCATGCTGGTTCACGAGCTGCTTGGTGGCCGCGACCGCGATCTTGCCCGGTGTCGGATGCTCGTGGTATTCGAGTGCGGCCCGCCGCAATTCCGCACGCTTGTCGGCGGAACTGACGCTTGTGTCTGCCATGAGGAGCTCCTGCTGCTTGCGGCTGCGCTGCATCGGCGGGCCGCCCGGGATTTTGGGGAGCCGGATTGTAGTCTCGCCTTTCCTTCTCGCCGGGGCCAGCGCGGCGTTGGCTCCGCCGGGTTGTGGATTAGCGGAATCCGCGCGCCGGCAGGCCCGGCCCGCGCTGCAGCCAGTTGCGCGGCGAGTAGCGGGCGCGCGCATCGGTGGCATGCAGCGTGTACGCATGGCGGGAGCGCGGGGAGCGGTTCGCCGCGCTGTAGTGCGGCAGCAGCCCATGGAACACCACCAGCGTGCCAGCGGCTACCTCCAGCGGAACCGCCGTGCCGGTTTCCGGCCAGGGCGTCGCGTCAAGCGGCTCGATCGTGGCGCCGGCACCCTGCACGACGAAGCGCTCCCGCAGCGGGCCGCGGTGGCCCCCCGGCTCCACCCACAGGCAGCCGTTGCCTCTGTCGGCATCCTCCAGCGCGAACCAGAAGGTGGTGACGGTCTGCGGCACCGTGTCGAAGAAGCTGGCATCCTGGTGCCAGCGCACCTCGCCGCCGATACCCGGCTGCTTGAAGATGTACATCGACTGCCAGACCAGCGGCTCCGCCAGTCCGACCGCGCCAGCCACCTCCGCCAGTTCCGGCCCGTGCGAGAACGCCGCAAACACCGGATCCAGATCGTGCATCGCATGGCCGATCTTGTTGATCGACAGCGCCTTGTCCTGGCGCAGGCGCCCCTGCGCGTCGAAGGCCTCTTCCTCGAAGAAACAGCGGATCGTGTCGGCCGAGCCCATGAAGTAGGCGTCGACCTGGCGCTGCTGCTCGTTGGTCGTGAAGATGGTGCGGTGGGCGTCGGCGTCGAAGGCGTCGATGATCTGGGCCGCGCGATCGCGCAGCGCCTGCATCGCCTGCGCGGATTTGAACCCGGGAAGGACCAGGTAACCCTGCTCCTGGAACAGCGTGCTGCGGGAGTCCATCGCGCGGGCCGGTCGTCAACCGCGCATCAGCGCCTCGATCGCGTCCGCCTGCACCGGCACGCCGCGGGTGATCAGCTCGCAGCCACCCCCGGTGACGACGGCATCGTCCTCGATCCGGATGCCGATGCCATGGAAGCGCTCCGGCACACCGGGGGCCGGCCGCACGTACAGGCCGGGCTCGATCGTCAGCACCATGCCGGGGCGCAGCACGCGCGCCGGCCGGTGGATCACGGTGTCGCCGCTCAGCGGATCCCGCCGCGGCGTGGCCTGCGCGAGCTCGTCGGGCTCCAGGTAGGAGCCGCAGTCATGCACATCCATGCCCAGCCAGTGGCTCGTGCGGTGCATGTAGAACGGGAAATAGGCGCGCTGCTCGATGACGTCCTGCACCGAGCCGACCTTGTTCCTGTCGAGCAGACCGAGATCCAGCATCCCCTGAGCCAGCACCTGCACGCTGGCATCGTGCGGGTCGTTGAATCGCGCCCCGGGCCGGGTCGCTGCGACCGCGGCGTCCTGGCTGGCCAGCACCAGGTCGTACAGCTGCCGCTGCGCCGGCGAGAAGCGGCCATTGGCCGGGAAGGTGCGGGTGATGTCGCTGGCATAACCGTCGAGCTCGCAGCCGGCATCGATCAGCACGAGCTCGCCATCGCGCACCGGCGCGGCGTCCGCGCGGTAGTGCAGCACGCAGGCATTGGCGCCGGCCGCGACGATCGAGCCGTAGGCCGGAAACTGCGAGCCGTGGCGGCGGAACTCATGCAGCAGCTCCGCGTCCAGGTGGTACTCGCGCACGTCCTCGCCGGCGCGCAGCCGGCGTGCGCATTCCTGCATCGCGCGCACATGCGCGCCGGCGCTGATCGCAGCGGCCCGGCGCATGGTGTCGAGCTCGGTGGCATCCTTGAACAGGCGCATCTCGTCGAGCGGCCCGCACAGGTCGCGCTGCTGCTGCGGGCACAGGGCGCCGGCGCGCGCCCGGCCGCGCACGCTCGCCAGCCAGCCCTCGACGCGGGCCTCCAGGCCCTTGTGGATGCCGAACGGGAACCAGACGGTCTCGCTGCCGTCGAGCAGGCGCGGCATCTGGCTGTCGATGTCGGTGACCGAATGGGCCGCGTCCAGGCCGAGCCGGGCGGGCGCGTCGGCCGGGCCAAGCCGGTAGCCGTCCCAGATCTCCCGCTCCAGGTCCTTCGGCTGGCAGAACAGCGTGCTGCGGCCGTCGCCATGGATCACCAGCCAGGCGCGCGGTTCGGTGAAGCCGCAGAGGTAGTGAAAGTAGCTGTCGTGCCGGTACGGGAAATCGCTGTCCCGATTGCGCATCTGTTCGGGAGCCGTCGGGATGATCGCGACGCCGGTGCGGCCCATCCGGGCGGCGAGGGTGGCGCGGCGGGCGCGGTAGTCGGTGCTGGACATGGAGGGCCTCGGGAGATCGTTCAGAGCTGTCAGTGTAGGCGCGCGTGCGGGTCGTGGTGGGCCAAGGGGCTTGGCGTCAGGCGCCGATGCGCTGGCCGGTCTTCGGGTCGAAGACGACCAGGCGCGCCGGGTCCGGGGCCAGCAGCAGCTTCCCGCCGGGTGCCAGCCCGGCCTGCGGCGCGACGCGCACCGTGACCGCCTGGCCGTGGATATGGGTGAGCACCAGCGTGTCCGGGCCGGTCGGCTCCACCAGCGCGATCGGGCAGGCCAGGTGCGGCGCATCGGCCGCAACGCATTGCAGCGCCTCCGGCCGGATGCCCAGCGTGATGTCCTGGTTCTCGTAGGCGGCCAGGCCCGGCAGTGCCGGCAGGTCCAGCGCCAGCCGGGAGGCCTCGCAGGCAAGTTCCACGCCGTGGCCGGCGCCGTGGCGGCGCACCGTGGCGGGGATGAAGTTCATCGACGGACTGCCGATGAAGGACGCGACGAAGCGGTTGGCCGGGCGCTGGTACAGGTCGTCGGGCGTGCCGAACTGCTGGATGGCGCCGTCCTTCATGATCGCGATCCGCGAGCCCAGCGTCATGGCCTCGATCTGGTCATGCGTCACATAGACCGAGGTGATGCGTGTGCGCTGGTGCAGCAGCTTGATCTCGGCGCGCATCTCGACGCGCAGCTTGGCATCCAGATTGGACAGCGGCTCGTCGAACAGGAACAGCCCGGGCTGGCGCGCCAGCGCGCGGCCCATCGCGACCCGCTGGCGCTGCCCGCCGGACAGCTGCCCGGGCCGGCGGTCCAGCAGGTCTTCCATCTGCAGCATGCGGGCGACCTCCAGCACGCGCTGTTCGCGCTCGGCGCGCGGAACGCCGCGCATCTCCATGCCGAACGCGATGTTGCCGCGCACGTCCATGTTCGGGTAGAGCGCGTAGCTCTGGAACACCATCGCGATGTCCCGGTCCCGCGGCGACACGCCGTTGACCATGCGGTCCCCGATCCAGACCTCGCCGCTGCTGACGTCCTCCAGACCGGCCAGACAGTTCAGCAGCGTGGACTTGCCGCAGCCGGAGGGGCCGACCAGGATCAGGAATTCACCGGGTTCGACCTGCAGGTGGATGTCGCGCAGCACCGGCGTGTTGCCGAACTGCTTGTTCACCCGGACGAGTTTCAGCGATTGCATGGCCATGCTCCGTTCAGCGGCTGCCGTGGCGTGGGGGGCATCGGCGCGTCATCCCTTGACGGCGCCCGCGGTGAGCCCCTTGATGAACTGTTCGGACAGCACCAGGTACAGCAGCACCAGCGGCAGCGCCGCCACCGTCAGCCCGGCGAACAGCGCGCCCATGTTGACCGCATGCTCGCCGAAGAACACCGACAGGCCCTGAGGCAGTGTCTTGCGCTCCGGGCTGGAGATGAACACGATCGGCAGCAGGAAGTCGTTCCAGATCGGGATCGCGGTGTAGATCGCCACGATCGCCAGCTGAGGACGCACCAGCGGCAGCATGATGCGCCAGAACAGCGTCCATTCGCCGGCCCCGTCGACCCGCGCCGCGGACTCCAGCGCCTGCGGCAGCGCCCGGAAGAAGCCGGTCATGATGAACACGCCGGCCGGAATGCCGCCGGCCGCATAGACCAGGATCAGGCCCCACAGGCTGTCGAGCAGCCCCATCTGCTTGAGCTGCAGGAACAGCGGCACCAGCAGCAGCTTGGACGGAATCATCAGGCCCATCAGGATCAGCGTGTACAGCGTGCCGTTGAGCGGGAAGCGGTAGCGCCCGAGCGCGAACCCGGCCATCGCCGAGCAGGCCAGGATCAGCACCTCCGAGCCGAGCGTCACGAGCAGCGAATTGCGGAAGTACAGCGCGAACTGCCCCTGGTCCAGCACCTGCTCGAAGTTGGCCAGGCTCCAGGCCGCGGGCAGACCGAAGGGCGCCGTCATGATCTCGGCGGTCGACTTGAACGAGGACACCAGCGCCACCCCGAGCGGCAGCACCACGCCGATCGTGTTGATCACCAGCAGGCCCAGCAGCAGCACCGTGAACGGCGTGTAGCGGGTGCGGGCCGGGCGGCTCACTGGTGTACCTCGCGGCGGCGCAGGTAGCTCGCTCCCCAGCGCGAGCCGATCAGCACGATCGTGAACAGCACGACGCTGACCGCGGCACCCAGGCCCAGGTCGGTCACTGGCGAGGCGCCATCGCCGAACGACAGGCGATAGAACATCAGCGCCATCGTGTCCAGCGCATTGCCCGGGTTGCCGGTGGCGCCGCCGATCACGAAGGGCAGCTCGAACCACTCGAAGGCGCCGATGAAGGTCAGGATCATCACGATCGTGAAGGACGGCCCGAGGTTGGGCAGCGTGATGCGCCGGAAGGTCTGCCAGTCGCTGGCGCCGTCGAGCTCCGCGGCCTTGTAGATGTCCTCCGGGATCGCGTTCATGCCGGCCAGGAACACGATCGTCGGGAAACCGATGTTGCGCCAGATCGAGATCACGATCGCCGCGGCCAGCGCCAGCCGCGTGTCGCCCAGCGGCGCGAACTCCTCCAGCCGGAAGGTCTCCATCGCCAGCTTGGTCAGTGGGCCGAACAGCGGATGCAGGAACAGCTGCCACAGGTAGCCGGTGATCACCAGCGACAGGATCACCGGCAGGAACACCGTGCCGCGAAAGAACGCAAACCCGACCGGGCGGCGGTACAGGCCATAGGCCAGCAGCAGGGCCAGACCGTTCTGCACCGTCACGACCACCAGGAAGGTGATGGTGTTGTGCCCCAGGGCGGCCAGGAACTGGTCCCGGTAGGGCGGCGCGGCCAGCCGCAGGAAGTGCTTGAGCCCGGCGAACTCGGTGCGCGTGAACGCATTCCAGTCATACAGGCTGTAGCCCAGCGCCGCCAGCGCCGGCCACAGCATGAATACCGCCATCAGGCCGAGGGCCGGCGCCAGGAACAGCGCGATCCAGAGGCTGCGGCTGCGCACGGTAGCCAGCGGGGTGGCTGCGGTCTACTTCTGGAACGGCTTGTGCCAGGTCGCCAGGCCGGTCTGGATCTCCGCGGCCAGCGAGGCCGGCGTGCCCTGGCCCTGCATCACCTTCTGAATGCCGTCACGCAGCACCACCGAGCCGTTCGGGTTCTGGTAGCGGAAGCCCACCAGCATCAGGAACGGTGTGCTGTTGCGTGCGGCGATCTCGCCATACGACGCCAGGATCGGGTCGGTCGCCACCGTGCCAGGCACTGCCGACATCTGCTTGAGCTGCTGCGTGAACTTCTGGCCATAGTCCTTGCTGGCCAGGAAGTTCAGGAACTTCAGCGCCGCCTCGCGCTTCGTGGTCTTCGCGTTGATCGAGTAGTTGCCGTCGGCGAAGGTCGGCACGTAGACCGGGCCGCCGGCCACCAGCGGCGGTGCCGGCATGATGCCGAAATCCGCCTTCGGGTTGAGGTCCTTGATGGTGTCGATGTTCCAGGTGCCGGTGAAGTAGTAGGCCGCCAGGTTCGACGCGAACAGCGTGCGGCTCTCGTTCTCGCCCACGCCCATCTGGTTCGGCGGGAAGTAGTCCTTCAGCGCCACCGCCTCCTCGATCGCCTTCACGAAGCCGGGATCGTTGAAGTTCTTCGTGCCGGCCATCACCGCGTTGTAGTAGGCGGTGCCGCCGTAGAAGTTCGGGCCCATCACGCCGAACATCTGCTCCAGGCCGGGCGTGTCCTTGCCGCCGTTGGCGATGCAGGTGATGCGCTTCTCCTTGAGCGTCTTGCAGATGTTCTTGAACTCGTCCCAGGTCCGCGGCATCGCGGTGATGCCGGCGCTGGCCAGCACCTGCTTGTTGTAGAAGATGCCCAGTGCCTGTGTCGCGAAGGGCACGCCGTAGGTGTTCTTGTCGTGGGGCGGCTTGCGGCCCATCGCGCCGAGCATGATGCCGTCGCCGAACGCGGCCAGGTTGGGCACGTTGCCCTTGTTCACCGGCAGCAGGTAGTCGGCGTCGGCCAGCGCGGCCAGACCGCCGTAGGCCCGGGTATGGATGATGTCCGGCCCGCTGCCGGCGGCCAGGGCGGCCGACAGCACCGTGGGGTACTCGGTGTTCTTGTAGGCGATGAACTTGACGTCGTCGCCGCTGATCGCCTTGTACTCCTTGGCGATCGCGTCGTAGAAGTCCTTGTCCTCGACCCGCCAGCTCCAGAAGCTCAGGTCGACGGCGAAGCTCAGGGTGCTGGTGCAGGCGGCGAGCGCCAGGGTGAGGGTGCGGAGGGTTCTGCGCATGGGGACTCCCGGTGACGGTGGGTGGTGGTGGAACGCGGTTTGGGTTGTGGCACGGTGCACGGCCCCTCAGGCATCCGGCAGCCGCTGCAGGATCGCGTCCTGCTGTGCTGCCAGCCGGGCGGCCGTGGCGTGTGAATGTAGCGCAAGTTGCCGGGGCGCCGCGTCCGGGGGCACGGCCTCGGCGACGGTACGCAGGATCAGCGGATGCAGCGACGCCGCACGGCCCGCCAGCCCGACCGGGCGCGCGCCGACGCGCCGGCGCAGCGCCAGCACCAGGCGCGCCAGCTCCTGCCCGGCGCCCCGCAGGATCTCAAGCGCGGCGAGGTCGCCGTCCTGCGCGGCGACGGCGACAGCCTGCGCGAGCTCGCCGATCTGGCCGCGCGTGCCCTGGTAGACGAATGCGCGGGTGCCGGACCAGCTGCTGTCGCCGATCTGCGCGAACAGGCGCTGCGCAAGCACCGACTCGCGCCAGACGCCGGGCGATTCGTCCTCCGCCCGCCAGACCCGGCGCAGCGCTTCGCGCGCCATCCAGTAACCCGAACCGCCGTCGTCCAGCAGGCTGCCGCGACCGCCGGCCCGGTGGACCTGTCCGTCGGCCTCGATGCACAGCGCGACCGAGCCGGTGCCGGCATAGACCAGGCAGCCTGCGCCGGGCGTGAAGGCGTCCAGAAACGCCAGCGTGATGTCGCTGACGACCCGGACCCGGGCGGCCGGCGTGCCCAGGGCCTGCCCCAGCAGGGCCTCGATGCGCAGGCGCTGGTCCGGGTCCTCGGAGTAGCCGCTGAAGCCCGCCACCACCGCCAGCTCCTGCGGGGCCCCGGCACCGTCCAGCGCGCCCCGGATCTGCCGAACGGTGGCCCGCAGTTCGGCCTGCCCGGCCGCCTGGCCCATCATCAGCGCCGTAAGCCCGCCGACCTGCCCTTCGGCGAGCAGCTGCCCCTGTGCATCGGCAAGGGCCCAGCGGGTGGCGGTGCCGCCGGCATCCAGACCGAGGGCGGCGGGGGTTGCGGGCGCGCGGGAAGGCGGTGCAGGGATCATCGGGATCGGCAGGTGCGTGCGGCGTGCCCGAAGGGCGGGACCGGGCAGGCAACTTTACGCCAAAGCGCCGGTGGCCTGGTCCCGGGCCGGACCGGCGGGCCGCGAACGATAAAATCCCCTGGGTCCCCCGCGCGGGGCCGTTCATCCTTCACGGAGCCTCTTCACCCATGACAACCCCCCAAACCATGGCCAACGCCATCCGTGCCCTTGCGATGGACGCGGTGCAGCAAGCCAACTCCGGCCACCCGGGCGCACCGATGGGCATGGCCGACATGGCAGTGGCGTTGTGGGGCCCGCGCGGGGCCGACGGTGTGCCGGCCGGCCACCTCAAGCACAACCCGCGCAATCCGAATTGGTTCGACCGCGACCGTTTCGTGCTGTCCAACGGCCATGCGTCGATGCTGATGTATGCGCTGCTGCACCTGACAGGCTACGCCCTGCCGCTGGGCGAACTGCGCAATTTCCGCCAGCTGCACAGCAAGACGCCCGGCCATCCGGAGCACGGCATCACGCCCGGCGTCGAAACCACCACCGGCCCGCTCGGGCAGGGGTTCGCGAACGCGGTCGGCATGGCGCTGGCCGAGAAGCTGCTGGCCCGCGAGTTCAACCGGGACGGCCACGCGATCGTCGACCACGGCACCTATGTGTTCATGGGCGACGGCTGCATGATGGAAGGCATCAGCCATGAGGCCGCGGCGCTGGCCGGGGCCTGGAAGCTGCACAAGCTGGTGGCGCTCTACGACGACAACGGCATCTCGATCGATGGCCAGGTCACCCCCTGGTTCGCGGACAACACCGCGCTGCGTTTCGTGGCCTACGGCTGGAACGTGCTCGGCCCGATCGACGGCCACGACACCGCGCTGGTGGCCCGGACGCTGGCCGAGGCCCGCAATTCCACCGAGCGGCCCACGCTGATCATCTGCAAGACGCACATCGGCAAGGGCAGCCCGAACCGGGCCAACACCGCCAAGGCGCACGGCGAGCCGCTGGGTGCCGAGGAGATCCGCCTGACCCGCGAGGCGCTCGGCTGGGACGCCGCGCCCTTCGTGATCGCCAAGGACATCTACGCCGCCTGGGATGCCAAGGCCGCCGGTGCCGAGGCCGAGCGGGCCTGGAACGCGCGGCTGGCCGCCTACAAGGCGGCGCACCCGACGCTGGCCCGCGAGCTGGTACGCCGTATGAAGGGCGATCTGCCCAAGGGCTTCGACCAGACCGTCGTCGACACCGTGCTGGGGGCCCATGCGAAGGCCGAGACGGTGGCCTCGCGCAAGGCCTCGCAGCTGGCGCTCGAGGCGCTGACCGCCGCGCTGCCGGAGATGCTCGGCGGCTCGGCCGACCTGACCGGTTCCAACCTGACCAACACCAAGGCCACGCCGAACCTGCGCGTGACGACGACCGGCGAGGTGGTGCAGACGGCCGATGCCGCCGGCACGCCGGTCGGCGGGCGCCACATCAACTACGGCGTGCGGGAATTCGGCATGGCCGCGATCATGAACGGCGTCGCGCTGCATGGCGGCTTCATCCCGTACGGCGGCACCTTCCTGACCTTCAGCGACTACAGCCGCAACGCGATCCGGATGGCGGCGCTGATGAAGCTGCGCGTGGTGCATGTGTTCACGCACGACAGCATCGGCCTGGGCGAGGACGGCCCGACGCACCAGTCGATCGAGCATGCCGCCTCGCTGCGCCTGATCCCGAACCTGGACGTCTGGCGGCCTGCCGACACCGCCGAGACCGCCGTCGCCTGGGCCGTCGCGCTGCGCAATGCGGACCGCCCGACGGCCCTGCTGCTGAGCCGCCAGAACATCAGCTACGCCCCCAAGGGCCACAGCGAGGCCGCGCCCGACGCCGCCGGGCTGGATGCGATCAACAAGGGGGCCTATGTGCTGGCCGAGCCGACGGAAGTCGGCCTGCGCAAGCGCGCCCAGGCGGTGCTGATCGCGACCGGCTCGGAGGTCCAGCTCGCGCTGAAGGCCCAGGAGCTGCTGGCCGCGCGCAAGATCGCGGTGCGCGTCGTGTCGATGCCCAGCACCACCACCTTCGACCGCCAGTCGGCCGCCTACAAGGCGGCGGTGCTGCCGGCCGGCCTGCCGCGCGTCGCGGTCGAGATGGGTGTCAGCGAGGGCTGGTGGAAGTACGGCTGTGCCGCGGTCGTGGGCATCGACACCTACGGCGAGTCCGCACCGGCGCCGGCCCTGTTCAAGCATTTCGGCTTCACGCCGGAAAACGTCGCGGACACCGTGCAGAAGGTGCTGCAGCGGCGCTGATGGCCGCGCCCGCCCGTCCCCCTTTTCAACCCTCGGAGAAAGACACATGAGCATCAAGATCGGCATCAACGGCTTCGGGCGCATCGGGCGCATGGTGCTGCGCGCGGCCACGCAGAACTTCAAGGACATCGAGATCGTCGGCATCAACGACCTGCTCGAGCCCGATTACCTGGCCTACATGCTGCAGTTCGATTCGGTGCACGGCCGCTTCAAGGGCGATGTTTCGGTGGACGGCAACACGCTGGTCGTCAATGGCCGCAAGATCCGCCTGACCGCCGTCAAGGATCCGGCGGAGCTGAAGTGGAACGAGGTCGGCGCCGACATCGTGATCGAGTCCACCGGCCTGTTCCTGACCAAGGAAACCGCCCAGAAGCACATCGCCGCCGGCGCGAAGAAGGTCATCATGTCCGCGCCCAGCAAGGACGACACGCCGATGTTCGTGTTCGGCGTCAACGACAAGACCTACGCCGGCCAGGCCATCATCTCGAACGCCTCCTGCACGACGAACTGCCTGGCGCCGGTGGCCAAGGTGCTGCACGACAAGTGGGGCATCAAGCGCGGCCTGATGACCACGGTGCATGCCGCCACCGCGACCCAGAAGACAGTCGACAGCCCGTCCAACAAGGACTGGCGCGGCGGCCGCGGCATCCTGGAGAACATCATCCCGTCCTCGACCGGCGCGGCCAAGGCGGTCGGTGTGGTGATCCCCGAGCTGAACAAGAAGCTCACCGGCATGTCGTTCCGCGTGCCGACCTCCGACGTGTCGGTGGTCGACCTGACCGTCGAACTCGTCCGGGATGCCAGCTATGCCGACATCTGCGCCGAGATGAAGGCGCAGTCGCAGGGTGCGCTCAAGGGCATCCTCGGCTACACCGAGGACAAGGTCGTCTCCACCGATTTCCGGGGCGAGAGCTGCACCTCGGTGTTCGATGCCGATGCCGGCATGGCGCTGGACGGTACCTTCGTCAAGGTCGTCTCCTGGTACGACAACGAGTGGGGCTATTCGAGCAAGGTGCTCGAGATGGCGCGCGTCGTCGCCCGCTGAGCCGGCCCGGTGCAGAACCACCCCGTTCGCGGGATCCTCTTCCTGTGTCTCGGGGTTTTCGTCTTCTCGCTGCAGGACGCGGTCATCAAGCAGGTCAGCGGGGCCTACCCCCTGACGCAGGTGCTGACGATCCGTTCGCTGGTCGCGGTGCCGATCCTGCTGGCGCTGGTGCAGATGGAGGTCGGCTGGCGCGCGCTGCGCTCTCCGGATTTCGGCCTGCTGGTCGGGCGTGCGGTGCTGATGTTCGTCGCCTACATGGCGTACTACCTCGCATTCCCGGCGCTGCCGCTGGCTGACGCCGTAGCGCTGTACTTCACGGTTCCGCTGTTCGTCACTGCGCTGGCCGGTCCGCTGCTCGGCGAGCGAGCCGGCTGGCAGGTCTGGCTCGCGGTGGCGGTCGGTTTTGGCGGGGTGCTGGTCATGCTGCAGCCCGGCAGCGGGCTGTTCGAGCCGGCCGCGCTGCTGTCGCTGGTGTCGGCCGTCATGTATGCCTGCTCGATGCTGATGGCCCGTCGGCTGGGCGTGGCGCAGGCTGCCTCCGTGATGGCGTTCTACCAGAATGGCGTGTTCCTGTTCAGTGCCGCCGGGCTGGCCCTGGCGCTGCACCTGTCCGGCGTCGTCCACGCCGAGCACCCCAGCCTGCGCTTCCTGGTGCGCCCCTGGGTGCAGCCCGATGGCTGGGACTTCTTCCTGATCGCCTCCTGCGGGGTCGTGTCCGCCGTCGGCACGATGCTGCTGACCTCGGCCTACCGGGTCGCGCGGGCCGGTGTGGTCACCCCCTTCGAGTACTCCGGAGTGTTGTGGGCGCCGCTGTGGGGCTTCCTGTTCTTCAGCGAGGTGCCGCGCATGACCACGGTGGCCGGGGCCCTGCTGATTGTCGGCGCCGGACTGGTGGCCCTGCGCGTGGCGCGGCACGACTGAATCCGCCGGTTCGGGGCCTGTGTCCCTTGGTACAGTGGCAGGTATCAGCAACCAGGCACAGGAGCAGAGCATGGCGGAAGCAATCAGCGCACAGGTGACCGATGGCGGGGTGCACTGGCGCGACGGATCGGCCGCGCCCTGGGCCCTGTCCGGCGACTGGCTGCGGGACAACTGCCATTGCGCCTCCTGCAGGCATCCGGGCAATGGCCAGAAGCTCTACGAGATCGTCGATCTGCCGGACGACCTGCAGGCCACCGCGGCCGAGGTGCTGGCGGACGGCAGCCTGCGCGTGCACTGGTCCGACGGCCACCGTTCGGACTACACCGCCGCCTGGCTGCGCGC
>JAEUOX010000049.1 GCA_016790475.1 Rhodoferax sp.
GTCGCGGATCTGCATCAGCATCGCCTGCGCGGCTACGTCTGCCAGCCGGGCGTCGGCCATCGTCTGCTGCACCCACCCCGGATCGCGCGCCATCACGGACACATAACGGCCGGCCTGCGCAAAGCCCAGCAGCGCCAGCACCGGCAGCAGGATCGCCAGCGTGTAGAGCACCAGGCTTACCCGCGCATACCAGGTGCGCATGCGCAGCCAGAAGTGGATGCCGATGCAGCCGTGCGTCCAGGCCACGATGACCAGCAGCGCCTGCAGCACACCCAGCTCCGGCTTCAGCTCCCAGAACAACAGCACCACCATCGTGTAGGAGTCCTCGTACTCCGTCAGCGTGGACGCGCCGCGGGTGCCGACCGCGTGGTTCACCAGCAGCAGCGGCACGCACAGGCCCAGTCCGAGCTGAATCCATTGCCACAGCGGCATGCGCCACTGGCGCCGCCGGTAGATGGCCCAGAAGGCCTGCCCCAGGTGGATCAGCAGCGCGGCCATCAGCAGCGCGGTACCGACCGGATTGCGCCAGATCGCGACGAACAGCCAGCGGCCGGACTCCATCGCCGCCAGCGACAGCAGCCCCAGCGAGTGGTTCAGCAGGTGGGTGCAGACGAAGGTGAACAGCACCAGTCCGCTGGCCAGCCGCAAGCGCAGCACGACCCGCCGCAGCTGTGCCTGCCAGGGCGACGGGGGAGGGGGCGATGCGGTAACCATGCCGGGATGCTACCCGGCGCCCGCCGGTCGCGGCGGCGCGGGGCCTTGCGGCCTCAGTCCAGCGCCGGCAGACCCCGCAGCCGGATGTCGTGGTGGCGCTCGGCCTTCTTCGGATTGCGGGCGACGCGGGCCCGCGTCGCGAGGGCGCCAGGGTCGGTGTCGATGTCCTCCTCGCCCTGCTCGATGCCGGCCAGGATGGCCGTGGCCACGACTGACGGCGGCGTCTTCAGCGCGAAGGACGGCACATCCTTCGCCAGCCGCGTGTCCACGCCGCCGACGATCACCGAGCTGACCAGGATGTCGCGCTCGCGCAGCAGCGTTCGCATGCCGATCGTCATCGACAGCGCAGCCGCCTTCGTGCAGGAGTAGGTGCCCAGCATCGCGTTGTGCTGCAGCGCCGCACCGGACAGCACGTTCGCGATGGCGCCCTGGTTGCGCACGATCACGCGCCAGAACGCGCGGAACATGTGCAGGATGCCGAACAGGTTGACGTCCAGTTCCTCTTGCAGGTTGGCGGGCGCCGCGTCGTCCAGCAGCGTGACGCCGTAGTGGGCGATGCCGGCGTTGTTGATCAGCAGCGTGACGTCGGACGCCTGCTGCGCGGCGGCCTGGGCCTGCTCCGGGCGTGACACGTCCAGCGCCAGCGGCACGACGCGGGGGTCCTGCGCGACCAGCGGCTCCAGCAGCGCCGGTTGCCGCGCGGTCGCGTAGACCTTGCGCGCACCCCCCTGCAGCAGGGCCTGCACCAGCGCCTCGCCAATGCCGCGGTTCGCGCCGGTCACCAGCGCCACGCAGCCGTCGATCTTCAAGGGGGTCATCCGCGGAACTCCTTCAGGGCGGGCCGGCCGGGCGTGGCGGGCCCCGTTACGCCGGTTATACCGACGGGCCCGGCCGCACAGCAACCGGAATTGCGGGCTCTTCCCAGAGGATGGGATTCGTCGGCCGCCCGCGGCCGCCGTACTCAGGCGTCCGGTTCGGCCGCACCACGGGCCTCGCGGGCCGCCTCCGGCCGCCAGGCCAGCGCGGCCACCTCGCGCAGCAGCCGGGTGCCGATCTCGCGCCGGCGCTCTGGCGGCATGCGCGAGTTGATCGCCGCCACGCTGATGCCGGCGTGGGTGTGGCTCGACAGCAAGAAGGCGCAGCCGACGCCGCTGGTCTCCTCGGTGCGCGGGTCGGTGGTCTCGGCAAAGCCGTTGAGACGGGTCGTGCGCACGACGCGCTGCAGCCGGTCCAGCGGGATCCCGATGCGCTCATACGCCGCGGCATGGCGGGCGTGGGTCGCCAGCGTCTCGCTGTCCGGCAGGGCGGCCAGCACGCTGATGCCGACCGAGCTCATGCCCAGCAGGCGGCGCGTGCCGGGCTCGACGACGAAGGCTTTGATCGGGTAGGTGCCTTCCTCGCGGTGTAGGCACAGTGCGTGGTCACCGCTGCGCACCACCAGGAACACGGTGTCGCCGGTCTGCCGGGCGATGCGCTGCATGACCGGGCGGAAGCGTTCCACCACCGGCACCATGCTGGCCGACAGCAGCCCGAGCTGCATCGCCTCCATGCCGAGCCGGTACAGCTTGCCGGGCGCCGCGCGCTCCACGAAACCGGCATCCAGCAGGCAGGCCAGCAGCCGGTGGGTGGTCGAGCGGTCCAGGCCGCTTTCACTGATCAGGTCCCGCAGGCGCACGCCCTGCGGATGGTGGAAGCCCACGCGCTTGAGCAGGTCCAGCACCTTGCTGGCGCTCTGGGTGCCCAGCACCTTGGTCGTCGTCTCACTCATTGGGAATCGTTGGGTCAGGAAAGACGAATGGGAAGAAAGCACATTCTAGTAGGGTGGACGAGGCAAACCGGTCCACCGCCGTCCGGATCACAGCCCGTAGGCCCCCACCATGCAACTGAGACTGGCAACCACCGTGAGCCGCAGCCGCAGCGGCAACCATCCATCCATCTGGTACTGGCGATACAGGCGCCGGTCGACCAGGTAGCAGGCGGCCAGCAGCACCCCCAGAACGACCAGCCCGGCCCAGGGCGGCATGATCACCGCGATCGACGCCAGCAGGCTCGGCACCGCGCCCCAGACATACGGGAACAGGTGCGTGCCCCGGGTGTCCCGCATCGCCAGGCCCCAGTGGATGCCGCCCAGGAAACTCGCGATCGTGGCTGCGTAGCCCGACAGCGCCAGCATCGCGAACGCCATCAGCGACGGCTCCACCAGGTGTACCAGCAGGGCGCCGAACACGAAGGGCACGAGCCCGGCATAACCCAGGCGCAGGGCCCACAGGGGCGGGGTGGCGGATGGTGGGGCGGAATGCAAGGCGGGGTCTCCGGTCGGGGGACCCGCCAGCTTACCCTACCATCGAGTGGATGAAAAAGACCCTGGTGCGCCCCCACACGCCCTGCCCCTGTGAGAGCGGCAAGACCTACCTGCAGTGCTGCGGCCCCTGGCACGACGGCGCCGCCGCGCCCGACCCGGAGGCGCTGATGCGATCGCGCTACAGCGCCTACGCGCTGGGCCGGCCGGATTACCTGTTGGCCACCTGGCACCCGTCCACCGCGCCGGGCGACCTGGAGCTCTCGCCGGTCCGGTGGCTGGGGCTGGAGGTGCGCCACGCGCAGCAGGCCGGCGACGCCGGCGTCGTGGAGTTCGTCGCGCGCTGCCGGGAGGCCGGCCGGGTCCAGCGCCTGCATGAGATCAGCCGCTTCGTGCGCGAGGACGGCCGCTGGTACTACATTGACGGGCAGACCCCGGACCCCGGCACCGACTGACATCTCCCAAGGAGCCCCATGACCGCACCCTACGCCGCCGCCCAGCCGACCCGCGCCGAGATCGATGCACTGGCTGGCCCCGTCCTGCTCGACTTCGGCACCAACTGGTGCGGCCACTGCCAGGCGGCCGAACCGGTCGTGTCGGGCGCGCTGGCCGGCCATGCCGGCGTGCGCCACCTGCGGGTCGAGGATGGCAGCGGCCGGCCGCTGGGCCGCAGCTTCGGCGTCAAGCTCTGGCCGACCCTCGTGTTCCTGCGCGACGGGCAGGAGCAGGCCCGGCTGGTGCGCCCGCGGGACGCCGCCGCGGTGGCTGAGGCCCTGACCCGCATCGATTCGGCCTGATGTGTCAACTTTACGTTTGCATTTAACGTGTCAATATGAGTTGACATAACGCAAGTCTGCCGGCACCCGGCGTGCCTACAGTGATCCGCATCAAAACCACCTGGAGACGGTCCGATGCGCATCCTGCTGATCCACCCCAACTACCACTCCGGCGGTGCCGAGATCGCCGGCAACTGGCCGCCGGCCTGGGTGGCCTACCTGACCGGCTACCTGAAGCAGGGGGGCTACCACGACATCACCGTCGTCGACGCGATGACGCACCACCTGAGCGACGATCAGGTGCGTGCGCGCATCGCGGAGCTGCAGCCGGACATCGTCGGCTGCACCGCGATCACGCCGGCCATCTACAAGGCCGAGGGCCTGCTGAAGATCGCGAAGGAGGTCTGCCCGGCGGTTGTCACCGTGCTCGGCGGCATCCATGGCACCTTCATGTATCCGCAGGTGCTCAATGAGGCACCCTGGATCGATGCCGTTGTGCGGGGCGAGGGCGAGCAGGTGTTCCTGAACTTCGTGCGGGCGGTCGAGGACGGCCAGTGGGCCCGGGACCGCAACAGCGTGCGCGGCATTGCCACCGTGATCGACGGCAAGGTGGTCGCGACCGCGGCGGAGCCGACGATCGAGGACCTGGACCGCATCGCGCCGGACTGGGGCATCCTGGAGTGGGACAAGTACATCTACATCCCGCTGGGCGTGCGCGTCGCGATCCCGAACTTCGCGCGCGGCTGCCCGTTCACCTGCAGCTTCTGCAGCCAGTGGAAGTTCTGGCGCGACTACCGCATCCGCGACCCGAAGAAGGTGGTCGACGAGATCGAGAACCTGGTGCGCAACCACCAGGTCGGCTTCTTCATTCTGGCGGACGAGGAGCCGACGATCCACCGCAAGAAGTTCATCCAGTTCTGCGAGGAACTGATCGAGCGGGATCTGCCGGTGCAGTGGGGCATCAACACGCGGGTCACCGACATCCTGCGCGACGAGAAGCTGCTGCCGATGTTCCGCAAGACCGGCCTGGTGCATGTGTCGCTCGGCACCGAGGCGGCGGCGCAGCTCAAGCTGGACCGCTTCAACAAGGAAACGACGATCGCGCAGAACAAGAAGGCGATCCAGCTGCTGCGCGACGCCGGCATCGTGACTGAGGCGCAGTTCATCGTCGGCCTGGAGAACGAGACCGCCGAGACGCTGGAGGAAACCTATCTGATGGCGCGTGACTGGAACCCGGACATGGCGAACTGGGCGATGTACACGCCCTGGCCGTTCAGCGACCTGTTCCAGGAACTCGGCGACAAGGTCGAGGTGTTCGATTTCGAGAAATACAACTTCGTCACGCCGATCATGAAGCCTGATGCGATGGACCGCGCCGAGCTGCTGGACCGGGTGATGAACAACTACCGGCGCTTCTTCATGAACAAGAGCTTCTTCCAGTACCCCTGGGAGAAGGACAAGTTCCGCCGCAAGTACCTGATGGGCTGCCTGAAGGCCTTCGTCAAGAGCGGCTTCCAGCGCACCTTCTACGACCTCGGGCGGGTCGGCTACTGGGGCCCGCAGAGCAAGAAGAAGGTGGATTTCGCGTTCGACACGACGCGCCAGTTCAAGGCGCCCTCGGCAGAGGACAGTGCCGCGGCGGATGCCGGCTGGGTCACGATGCACGGGCCGAAGATCGAGCACCGGCGCCGCCAGGGCGAGCTCAATGCCGCGATGGCCTGCGGCGGCGGCGCCGAGCAGCTGACCGAAACCCAGGCGGAATCGGTGTGAACGCCCGGGCCGGACGCATCGGCCCCAACGCGATCACGCGTGTGGCCGAAGCCATGCTCCCGCAGCTGGGCGCCGTGGCGACCGCCCGGATCTTTGCGTCGGCCGGCCTGCTGGACTATCTGGAGAGGCCGCCGGAATCCATGGTGGACGAGGCCGAGGTGACCCGGCTGCACCGGGCGATGCGCGCCGCGGTCGGCCCGGTCCAGGCACGGGCGCTGGCGTTTGAGGCGGGCACGCGGACCGGCGACTACCTGCTGGCCCACCGCATTCCGAAGCCGGTGCAATGGCTGCTGCGGCACCTGCCGGCGACGCTGGCGGCGCCGGTCCTGCTGTCCGCGATCCGGCGGCATGCCTGGACCTTCGCCGGCAGCGGGGTCTTCACCGCGCAGGCGGGGCCGCCGGTGCGGCTGACGCTGCGCCACAACCCGTTGTGTGCCGGCATCACGTCGGACGAGCCAGTCTGCAGCTTCTACAGCGCAAGCTTCGAGCGCTTGTTCCGGGTGCTGGTGCACCCGCGCGCGCAGGTGCGGGAAACCGCCTGCGAGGCGGCCGGCGCGGCGGCCTGCGCGTTCGAGATCCGGTGGTAGGGGGCGGCGTGGGCGTCCGGGCGTGGGTTATTCACCAAATCGGGGCCGGAACGGTTGACGCTGGTAGAAGTGTAAATCTAGAATGACAAGTGCATATGTAATGTTAACACAACACACGTGCAGTGGGGGAATTCCGTGGCAGTCCTTGCCACGAAAAGCCCGCGTGCGGGTTCAGCACGAAACTGGTCGCAAGACGCATAAAGGAGAAACGAGATGGAAATAGATCCAATCAGGGTCTGGCCTACCGGCCTGACTTTGGCGGAGTCTGAGGAACTTCACCGGCACGTGATTGAAGGGACGCGCATTTTCGGCTTCATCGCCGCGCTTGCGCACCTTCTCGCGTACATCTACACGCCCTGGCTGCACTAAGGGGAACACACCATGAATCAAGGCAAGATCTGGCTGGTTGTCAAACCGACAGTGGGGCTGCCCCTGTTCCTGGGTGGTGTGACCGTGATTGCACTGGCTGTGCACGCTGCGGTACTGACCAACACCAAGTGGTACCCGGGGTATTACAGCGGCACCGCAAAAGCCAAGGCGGGCATGGCTTCTGCGGCTCCCAAGGCACCTGTTGCCCCGACGGTGCTGGCTGCTGCCACGCCGGCTGCGCCGCAAGTCGCCGCCGTGCCGGTCGGCAAGACTGCACCACCGAAGCAGTAGGCTGCACGTTCGGCTCGCGCCGAACCACCCGGGCCGGGACCGCAGGGTTCCGGCCCTTTTCGTTGGTGGGTAGCCGGCGGCGCCGGCGGGCTCAGGCTGCGACGGCGCGCACGGTGCGGCGGATCATCGGTGCCATCGCGACGAACGTCGCCAGCAGCAGCAGCGCCTCCAGCGCATAGACGGCCGAGAAGCCGGCCACCGGGCCGTTCCAGCCCGGAATCACCAGCCCCTGCTGCTGCGCCTGCATCACCACGTCCCGGATCACGCCGCCCAGCGCCACGCCGATGCCGGCGGTGGTGGCCTGTACGGCCTCCCAGGCGCCGAGCGCCAGGCCAACCTGCTCCGGCGGCGCGAGCTGCATCGTGGCCGTCAGCGTGCCATGCGCAAATAGGCCACCGCCAAAGCCGATCAGCAGCACGCCAAGGCCGAACAGCATCTGCGCGTCCAGCGGCGCGGCGAAGATCACCGCCAGGAAGGCCGGCACGCCGAGCAGGGCGCCCTGGGCGGCCAGCCGGTAGGGGTCGGCACCGCGCCCCAGGATGCGGGAGGCCAGGCCAAAACCCAGCAGGCCGCCCAGCGCCAGCGTCGCGGACAGCTGGGTCGTCGCGCCGACGCCCATGTGCAGCACCTGGCCGCCATAGGGCTCCAGCAGCACGTCCTGCATGCTGAAGGCCATCGTGCCCAGGCCGACGGCCAGCAGCCGGCGCAGCGCGTACGCGCCGTGGGAGAAGCTGGACCAGGACTCCCGGAAGCTCACTTCGGGCCGGTTGGCGGCAGTGCGGGAGCGGTTGCGCGTCTCCTGCTTCCACAGCGCCAGGATGTTCAGCGCGATCGTCGTGACGGCCGCCGCCTGGATCACCTGCACCAGCCGGCCGGGCGTGAAGTCGGCGAGCGCCGCACCGAACACCAGCGCGCTGACGATCATGCCCAGCAGCTGCATCACGTACATCAGGCCCACCACCTTGGGCTGGGCCTCGGTGGGCGCCAGGTCGGTCGCCAGCGCCAGCCCGGCGGTCTGCGTCGTGTGCAGGCCGGCACCGACCAGCAGGAAGGCCAGCCCGGCCCCGGCCTGTCCGATCCAGGCCGGCCACTGGCTGGCATTGCCGCCGCCGGAGAGCACCAGCAGCGCGAAGGGCATGATCGCCAGGCCGCCGAACCGGATCATCGTGCCCTGCCAGATGTAGGGTACGCGGCGCCAGCCCAGCGCCGAGCGGTGGTTGTCGGAGCGGAAGCCGATCAGGGCCCGGAAGGGGGCGAACAGCACCGGCAGCGAGATCATCGTTGCCACCAGCGAGGCCGGCACGCCGAGCTCGACGATCATGACCCGGTTCAGCGTGCCGACCAGCAGCACCAGCGCCATGCCGACGGACACCTGGAACAGGGACAGGCGAAGCAGCCGCGAGAGCGGCAGCTCCGGCGACGCAGCGTCGGCAAACGGCAGGAAGCGCGGGCCCATGTCGGCCCACATCCGCATGGCTCTGTGGCTGAAGCGATTCATCGATGGCCTCTTTCGAATCGACGTGCATCCAAGAGTGTCAATTTGAATTGACGTTCAAATTGTACGTAGAAATAGACGATTTCCGAAGGCGTAACATCGGCCGCCTTTCCTGCTTTTGCGGCGCCGCCGGCCGGCGCACCCGATGTCCCGCCCACTTTCCCTCCGCATGGTCCTGGTGATGGCCGTCGCCCCGCTGATGTGGGCCGGCAATGCCGTCGTCGGCCGCCTGGTGCACACGCTGATCTCGCCGCTGACCTTCAACCTGATTCGCTGGATGCTGGCGGCGCTGGTGCTCGGGGCACTGGCCGGCTGGGTGCTGCGCCGCGACAGCGGCCTGTGGACGCACTGGCGGCGCTTCGCGCTGCTGGGCCTGCTGGGCATGGGCTGCTACAACAGCCTGCAGTACCTGGCGCTGCAGACCTCCAGCCCGATCAACGTCACGCTGGTGGCGTCGAGCTCGCCGCTGTGGATGATGGCGGTCGGTGCGCTGTTCTTCCGGGCCCGTGTGTCGCGCGTGCAGCTGCTGGGCGCGGTGTTCTCGATCGCCGGGGTCGGCGTCGTGCTGGCCCGGGGCGACTGGGCGCAGCTGATGGCCCTGCGGCTCGTGCCGGGGGACCTGTACGTGCTGCTGGCCACCGCGCTGTGGGCGGTGTACAGCTGGCTGCTGGTGCGCCCGGACGAGCCGGCCGCGATCCGGCAGGACTGGGCCGGCTTCGTGCTGGGGCAGGTGGTCTTCGGTGTCGGCTGGTCGGCGCTCTTCGCCGGCGCCGAATGGGCGTTGGCCGATGCGCATGTCGATCTGGGCTGGCCCTTGCTGGCGGCGCTGGTTTTTGTCGCGGTCGGTCCGTCGGTGCTGGCCTACCGCTGCTGGAACATCGGGATCCGGCACGCCGGCCCGGCGCTGGCCGGCTTCTTCTCGAACCTCACGCCGCTGTTCGCGGCGCTGATCTGGGCGCTGCTGACCGGCGAGCCGCCGCAGGCCTACCACGCGATCGCGTTCCTGCTGATCGCCGGCGGCATCGCGGTCTCGTCACGCCACTAGCGCTGCGCACTCAGCCCTGCACGCGGCGCTCGCGTTCGCTCTGCAGGGCGGCGCTGATCGCCGTGTCGCCCAGGCCCATGACCTGCAGCGCGAAGGAGGACAGTTGCAGGCCGGCCTCCAGCGTCTCCGGCACGACCGCGGTGGCGCCGGCATCGCGCAGCTCCTGCGCATGGCGCTCGTCGCGCGAGCGCGCGAAGATCGGCAGATCCGGGTAGGCGGCCCGTGCCGCACGCACGGTATGCATCGCGGCTGCCGGCTGGTCCATCGTGACGACCAGTGCGGCCGCGTCGGCCGTGTGCAGCTTGCGCAGCAGGTCCGGCCGCGCGGCGTTGCCGAAGTGCACCGGGTGACCCCGGCGCGCCAGCCGGGCGGCCAACTCGGCGTCGTGCTCGACCGCGACATAGGTGACGGACTGCGCGCGAAAGACGTCCGCCAGCAGCTGCCCGACACGGCCCTGGCCGGCGATCACGACATGGCCGGCCAGGCTGCCAGGCAGCCGCGTGTCCTGATTCTCCAGCGGCTGACCGCGCTGGCGGTCCATGCGCTCACCCAGCGTGCGCCCGACCCGTGCGGCCAGCGGCGTGACCATCAGGCTCAGGCTGACGACCAGCAACATGAACTGCGCGAGTGCGGGCGCCAGCAGCCCCAGCGTCGCTGCCGCGCCGACCACGATGAAGGCGAACTCGCCGCCCTGCGCCAACAGCAGCCCGCCTTCCAGCGAGCGGCCCCAGCCCAGTCCACCGAGACGCAGCACGCCACCGGTGACCACCGCCTTGATCAGCACCAGCCCGACCACCGACAGCGCGATCCACCCGGGCTGGTGCGCGACCTCCCGCACATCGATACCCATGCCGACCGACATGAAGAACAGCCCCATCAGCAAGCCCTTGAAGGGTTCGATCGTGACTTCGACTTCGTGGCGGAACTGCGTCTCTGCCACCAGCAGCCCGGCCAGGAAGGCCCCCAGGGCCATCGACAGGCCGGCCAGCGCGGTGGCGCCGGCCGTGCTGAGCGCCACCAGCAGCGTCAGCGCCATGAACACCTCCGGCTGGTGCTGCCGCGCGAACAGCCGGAATACCGGCTCGATGACGCGCCGCCCGATCAGGAAGATCAGTGTCACGACCACCGCGGATTTCAGCAGCGTGACGCCCAGCAGCGCGGCCAGCCCGCCGCCGGAGGGCCGCCCGAGGATGTCGATCAGGATCAGCAGCGGCACCACCGCCAGATCCTGCAACATCAGGATCGCGAACACCGCCTGGCCCAGCGGCTGGGCGAGCGAACGCTGCTGCGCGAGCAACTGCAGCACGACGGCGGTGGAGGACAGCGACAGCACCAGCCCGAGGACCAGGGCCACGGTGGGCGAGTTGCCGAACGCCCAGGCCAGCAGGCCGATCGCCAGCGCACTTAGAAGCACCTGGGCACTGCCGCCGGCGAACACCCAGCGCCGCATCGACCACAGCCGCTGGGCAGAGAGCTCCAGTCCAATCAGGAACATCAGGAAGATCACACCCAGATCGGCCAGCGACTGCACCCCGCCGACACGGGCAAAGGTGAGGTTCTCCAGCCAGGGCCAGCGCTCGGCCCACAATGCGATGCCGTGCGGGCCGACCACCACGCCCACGGCCAGGAAGCCGAGCACCTGGTTGATGCGGAAGCGCTGCAGCAGCGGGATCAGGATCCCGGTCAGCGTCAGGAACAGCAGCGCCTCGCGCAGGAAGGGCAGGGACGCGCCGGCGTGTTCCATGCGCGCCCGGACTCAGGGCACCAGGGCCAGGAACAGGAAGGCCGCAAAGATCACCAGATGCACCGCCCCCTGCATCACGTTCGTGCGCCCGGAGCCGAGCGTGAAGCCGCCGACCAGAAAAGTCAGGAAAAGCAGCACCATGTCCTTGTTGTCCAGGCCCAGATGCAGCGGCATGCCCAGCACGACCGACGCGAACACGACGACCGGGATCGTCAGGCCGATGCTGGCCAGCACCGAGCCGATGGCCAGATTCATGCTGGTCTGCAGCCGGTCCGCGGCGGCGGCGCGCACCGCGGCCCAGGTCTCCGGCAGCAGCACCAGCAGCGCGATCACGACGCCCACGACCGCCTTGGGCGCCTGCATCGCGGCCACCGTGGCCTCGATCGTCGGCGACAGCACCTTGGCCAGCCCGACCACGCCGATCAGCGCCACCAGCAGCAGGCCGAAGCTGACCCAGGCCTGGGCCGCCGGCGGCGGCGGCGCGTGCTTCTGCTCGTTGGCCGGGTCGATGGCGGGCAGGAAGTAGTCGCGGTGCCGGACCGTCTGGATGAACACGAACACCGCCCACAGCGCCAGCGAGCTGATCGCGGCGAAGGTCAGCTGCGACGTGGTGTAGGTGCCTGCCGGCGAGCTCGTCGTGAAGGTCGGCAGCACCAGCGACAGCGAGGCCATCGCGACCAGCGCCGCCAGGCCGGACCCGGTGCCCTCGATCCGGAAGGTCTGCTCGCGGTGCCGCAGCCCGCCGACCAGCAGGCAGATGCCGACCACGCCGTTGCAGATGATCATGATGGCCGCGAAGATGGTGTCACGCGGCAGTGTCGCATTGTCCGGGCCGCCGGCCAGCATCACCGAGAAGATCAGTGCGACCTCGATGGTCGTCACCGCCACCGCGAGTACCAGGGTGCCGAAGGGTTCGCCCACCCGATGGGCCACGACTTCCGCATGGTGCACCGCGGCGACCACGGCACCGATCATGCCGGCGGCGGCCAGCACCAGCAGCCCGGCCCCGGGGGTCGTGAGGAAGGCCACCGCCAGCACGGCGATGGCCACCAGGGGAAGCAGCGTGTGGGCATGGTGCATGCTGCGATTCTGCAGCATGGCCCGGCCCCCGGCGCTCAATAGGTCAGTGTCATGGCGGGTACGTCGATCCGCACCATCGGCTTGCCGATGGCCCCCTGGACCGCGCGGGCGAAATCCGCGGCCCATTGCGCGTCGCCGAGGCGCTGCGGCCCGGCGGCCTCGGTGATGCGCAGCACCTTGTCGGCGGTCAGCACCTTGCCCAGCGCGCGCAGCGGCTCGCACTCCAGGGCCGTGAACTGCGCATCCAGCCAGGTGCGGGCCTCATCGGGTTCCATCGGCGGGGCCGTGTCGGCGTGCAGGTGGAAGTCCACGGCATCGCGCCAATGGACCAGGACTTCTTGTCGCATGGGATTCCCTTGTTGGTTGCTGTGCACCGAGTCTGCTCCTGCGCCGCGCCGCGCGTCTTGATCGCGGTCAAAGCGCACCAACGGCATGCTTATTGCAGCCGTCCGGGAAATCTCTCGTTCCATGCCCATGCCCGTATCGCCGATTCAGACTTACCTTGAGCAACTGCATGCCCGCCACGCCAAAGAAGCGGCCGGCCGCGTCGCCGACTACATCCCGGAACTGAAGCTCGCCGATCCGAACTGGTTCGGGATCTGCATCGCCACCCATGACGGGCATGTCTACGAGGTCGGTGACGCCCGGCAGCCGTTCACGATGCAGTCGATCTCCAAGCCGCTGGCCTACGGCATGGCGCTGGAGCAGCATGGCGAGCCGGCCGTGCGCAAGCGAATCGGCGTCGAGCCCTCTGGCGACGCCTTCAACGCGATCAGCCTGCATCCGCAGACCGGCACCCCGCTGAACCCGCTGATCAATGCCGGTGCGATCGCGACCTGCGGGCTGGTCCGCGGGCGCACGGCCGACGAGAAGATCGCCGGCATCCTGGATACCTTCTCCCGCTACGCCGGGCGACCGCTGCAGATCGACGAGCGCATCTACCACTCCGAAAGCGAGACCGGCCACCGCAACCGGGCGATCGGCTGGATGCTGCGCAACTTCGGCGTGCTGGAGGACGATCCCACGCCCACGCTGGAAACCTACTTCCGGCAATGTTCGATCCAGGTCACCTGCAGGGACCTGGCACTGATGGGAGCCACGCTTGCCAACGGTGGCGTGAATCCGGTGACCGGCGTGCGGGCGATCCCGCAGGCCTATGTCACCAACGTGCTGTCGGTGATGGCCACCTGCGGCATGTATGACGCATCCGGCGAGTGGCTCTACCGCACCGGCCTGCCGGCCAAGAGTGGCGTGGGGGGCGGCATCCTGGCTGTGCAGCCGGGGCGCCTGGCGATCGCGGTTTTCTCGCCGCCGCTGGATCCGCAGGGCAACAGCGTGCGCGGCGTCGCGGTCTGCCAGGACCTGTCGACCGAGCTGAGCCTGCACCTTTTTGATGCATCACAACGAGGCACCCCGGTGGTGCGCATGTTCACGACCCGGCGGAATGTCACGTCGAAGCAGCGGCGGCCGGCCGCGGCGATGGAGCGGCTGAAGGGCATCGGCCGGCGGCTGCGCCTGTACCACCTGCAGGGTGCGCTGGTGTTCGCGTCGATCGAACAGGTCGTGCGCCGGCTGATGGATCGCAGCACCGATACCGAGTTCTTCATCCTGAACCTGCGTCTGGTCCAGGGCATCAGCCCGTCGGCGGCCTGGCTGATCGCGGGCACGCGGGCCAAGCTGGCCGAGATGGGGCGGTCCCTGGTGATCTCCGAGGCCGGTATCTGGTGGCAGGCCCTGGTCGATGCCGGCGTGCCGCGCGAGGCCTTCTTCTCGGACGACGATTTCGCGCTGGAGCATGGCGAGAACTTCCTGCTGGAGCGCCACTATCCGGAGCCCCACGCCACGGACCGCGTCGCGCTGGGAGACTGCGCACTGTTCGCCGGCATGGCCGACGCGGAGCTCGCGGTGCTGGACGCGCTGCTGGTGCGCCAGACCTACGCCCGCGGGCAGTCGATCATCACGGCCGGCCATGCGTCGGACGAGCTGTTCGTGATCACCGCCGGCTCGGCGATGGTCAGCATACCGACGCAGGACGGCGTGGCCCGGCTGGACGCGCTGACCGGCGGCATGAGCTTCGGCGAGATTGCCTTCCTGGACCGTTCGCCACGCTCCGCGAACGTGACTGCGCTCAGCCCGCTGGAGTGCCGGGTGCTCACACGCGCTGCCTTCGCGCAGCTGGGCTCCGACGCGCCGCAGATCAAGATCCGCTTGCTGGAGAACATCGCGCTGGGCCTGACCCGCTCGGTGCGGCAGGTCAGCCGGGAACTGGCCGCCCTGAAATAGTGCGCCGGCGGGCCGGCGCGCCTGCCCGGTTCAGTGCGCCCGCAGCACGCGGCCCGGCCGGGCCTCGGTCTGCTGGCCGTCCTGCACGACCAGTTGCCCGTTGACCAGCACCTGGTGCACGCCGGTGGCTTTCTGGCAGGGCTGCAGGTAGGTGCCGCGGTCCTGCACCTCCTGGGGGTCGAACACGACCACGTCCGCCGCGGCGCCGGGCGACAGCGTGCCGCGGTCGAACATGCGCAGCCGGGCGGCCACGCCGCCGCTCATCTTGAAGATCGCCGTGGGCAGGTCGAAGTCGCCGAGCTCGCGCACCAGGCGGCCCAGCATGCGCGCGCTGGCGCCGAAGTTGCGCGGGTGGGGCTGGCGCGTGCCCTGGTCGAACGCGATCGCCGAGCCGTCGGAGCCCATCAGCGCATGGTGGCAGCGCAGGAAGGTGCGCATGTCGCCCTCGGTCCGGTAGAACAGCACCACCATGACCCGGTTGCCGCCCTCGCGGCACAGCTCCAGCGTGTAGCGCGCGGGGCTGCGGCCGGCTGCCGCCGCGGCGGCCTCGATCGTCTGCCCTTCGCGGGCGCCCAGGATGCCGTCGGTGCGCGCCAGCACGACGCGGTCCCACAGCCACGGGATCTGGTGGGCCGACCAGCCCTGGGCCAGTTCCGCTTCGGCCCGGTCCATCGTTGCCGGGTCCTGCAGGCGCTCGCGCATCGCGGCGACTCCGCCTTCCTGCACCCAGGCCGGCAGATACTGCGTCAGCGCCGAGCTCGAGGCATCGTAGGGATAGACGTCGAAACCGGCATCCACGCCGTGCTGCACCGCCTCTTCGAAACGTTCGACCCAGGCCGCGGCGGTGCCCCATTCGGACGGCGTATTGATCGCCGCATGCGAGTACTGGACCTTGACGCCGGTGGCCCGGCCCAGGTGCATGGCCTCGTTCAGCGGACCATAGCGGTGGTCGGTGCCGTTCAGGTCGCGGTCGCGCGCGTGCGACGCGTACAGGCGCCCGCGCGCGGCGAGCGTTTCGCACAGGGAAACAAGTTCGCTGGTCGGCGCGTAGCGCGAGGGTACGTACGTGAGGCCGGTGGTGAGCCCGAAGGCGCCCTGGTCCAGCATCGTCCACAGTAGCGACTGCATCCGGGCCATCTGCTCCTGGCTGGCCTCGCCGCTCTCCACACCCATCGCGGCGATGCGCAGCGCACCGTGGCCCACCAGCGGCGCGATGTTGACCGCGATGCCGCGGGACTCGGCCGCGGCGCGGTAGCCGTCCAGATCGGTCCAGGTCAGTGCCATCGCGTCATCACCGATGCCGGCCAGCAGGTCCAGATGCAACTGCAGGTGCTCCGGGTTGATCGGGAATGGCGAGAAGCCGCAGTTGCCGGTGACCTCGGTCGTGACGCCCTGGCTGACCTTGCTTTGTGCCCGCCCGTCGAGCATCAGGCTCATGTCGGAGTGGGTGTGGATGTCGATGAAGCCGGGGGAGACGACCAGGCCCTGCGCGTCGATGACGCGGCGTGCCGCCACCGCGCTGCCGTTGCCGACGAAGGCGATGCGCTCGCCCATGATGCCGACATCGGCCTGGCGGGGCCGGGCCCCGGTACCGTCGACCACGAGGCCGCCGCGGATCAGCAGATCGGTTTTCATCGGGACACAGTCTCCTTCGATGCAGCCTGCTCCTGCAGGACCAGGGTGATCAGTGCGTCCTTGTGCTCCCACAGTGAATGGACCCAGGCGTGGAAGACCGCGCGGACGGCCGGATCGCTACTGTACTGCGCCAGGTTCAGGTGACGGGGTACCTCGATGCGCCGGGCGTGGACGCTGACACGGTGCATGCGGCCCTGCAGGAAGTGCCAGAATGTCGGCCGCCCTTCCGGGTACACGATCGTGATGTCGAGGATGGCCTGGAACTTGTCCCCCAGCGCATCCAGCGCCAGCGCCAGGCCCCCGGCCTTGGGCTTGAGCAGATGGCGGTACGGTGACTGCTGGCGCGCATGCTTGGCCGGCGTGAAGCGGGTGCCCTCCAGGAAGTTCATCACGCTGGTCGGCGCCAGTGCGAACTTCTCGCAGGCCCGTCGCGTCGTCTCCTGGTCCCTGCCGCGCATTTCCGGGTGGCGGCGCAGGTATTCCGCGCCATGGCGGTGCATGAAAGGGAAATCCAGCGCCCACCAGGCCAGCCCCATGAACGGGACCCAGATCAGTTGCTGCTTCAGGAAGAACTTCAGCAGCGGGATGCGCCGGTTCAGCAGGTGCTGCAGAACCAGGATGTCGACCCAGGACTGGTGGTTGCAGCTCACCATGTACCAGCTGCGGTCATCCAGGCCGTCCAGCCCGGCCACGTCCCAGCGGGTGCGCTGGGTCAGCGCCATCCAGCCGCTGTTGCAGCTGATCCAGGCCTCGGCGATCCACAGCAGTACCGGCGCGATTGCGCGCCGGAAGGCCGGCACCGGCACCAGCAGCTTGAGCAGCGCGAACAGCAGCAGGATCGGGACCCAGAACAGTGCGTTGAGGACCATCAGCAGGCCGGCGATGGCGCCGACCAGCAGGGGAGGCAGGGCGTTGAGCATGGCGGGCAGCTTAGCAGCCCGTACCCGGTGCGGGCCGGCGGGTTTTGTTGACCCACCGCAGCATCCGGTTGAAATGGCGCGCGGCGTTCAGCCGCCGCCCAGGGCCAGCGCGACGCGGTAGGTAATGAACGCCGCCAGGTAGGCCAGCGCGAACAGGTAGCCCGCCATCGCGGCGGCCAGCGACCAGCGGCCGGTCTCGCGCCGCACGGTGGCCAGTGTGGACAGGCACTGCGGCGCAAACACATACCAGGCCAGCAGCGACAGCGCCGTGGCGAGCGACCACTGGTGCGCGATCAGCGGCGTCAGCGCCTGGGCCGTGTCGGTGGCGGTGGCCGACAGCGCGTACACCGTGCCCAGCGCGCTGACCGCGACCTCGCGCGCCGCCAGGCCCGGCACCAGCGCGATGCTGATCTGCCAGTTGAAGCCGATGGGCGCGAACACCAGCGCCAGCGCATGGCCGATCATGCCGGCGATGGAATACTCGATCGGCGCACCGGTCGCGCCGTCGGGCGGCAGCGGGAAGCTCGCCAGTACCCACAGCGCGATCGTCAGCACCAGGATGATGCCGCCGACCCGGCGCAGGAAGATCTGCACGCGCTGCCACAGGCCGATCAGCACGTTGCGCGCCGTCGGCCAGTGGTAGGTCGGCAGCTCCATCATCAGCGTGCGGACCTGCCCACGGCTGGTCATCTGCTTGAGCACCCAGGCCACCACCAGCGCGGACCCTACACCGGCCAGGTACAGCGCGAACAGCACCAGCCCCTGCAACTCCAGCCAGCCGCCGATCTGGCGCTGCGGCACAAAGGCACCGATCAGCAGCGCATAGACCGGCAGCCGCGCCGAGCAGGTCATCAGTGGCGCGATCATGATCGTCACCAGCCGGTCGCGCGGGTTGGAGATCGTGCGGGCCGCCATGATGCCGGGGATCGCGCACGCAAAGCTCGACAGCAACGGGATGAAGGAGCGCCCGGACAGGCCGACGCCGCCCATCAGCCGGTCCAGCAGGAAGGCGGCCCGTGGCAGGTAGCCGGATTCCTCCAGCACCAGGATGAAGAAGAACAGGATCAGGATCTGCGGCAGGAAGACCAGCACGCCGCCGGCGCCGGCGATCACGCCGTCCACCAGCAGGCTGCGCAGCGGCGTGTCGGGCAGGGCTTGCGTCACCGCATCACCGACGGCCTCGGTGCCCGCCTTGATGAGCTCCATCGGCAGCACCGCCCAGGAGAACACCGCCTGGAACACCAGGAACAGGATCGCCGCCAGCAGCAGCGGGCCGGCGACCGGGTGCAGCACGATGCCGTCGATCCGGTCGCTGGTGATGTGCGGCGCCAGATGCGCCAGGCCGAGGCGGTCCAGCATCGCCTGCACGCGGGCCGCGTCCGTGTCCGGTGCATCCGGTGCATCCGGTGCATCCGGCGCATCGGCGGCGGGCGGCAGGCTGCGCCAGGCGCTGCGGTCCTCCAGCAGCCGGCGCAGCGCGGCCTCGCCGCCGCGCTGGATCGCGACCGTGGGCACCACTGGCACGCCCAGCTCGCGGGAGAGCGCATCGGCATCGATGGTCAGGCCGCGGCTGCGCGCCATGTCGACCATGTTCAGCGCGACGATGCACGGCAGGCCCAGCCGCTGCACGGCCAGCACCAGGCGCAGGTTGCGGCGCAGGTTCGTCGCATCGACGACGCACACCACCAGATCCGGCCGCTTCTCGCCGCGCGCCTGGCCGCGCAGCACGTCGCAGGTGACGCGTTCGTCCGGCGAGCGCGCATGCAGGCTGTAGGCGCCGGGCAGATCCAGGATGCGCAGCTCGGTGCCGCGCGCGGTGCGCATGCGCCCCTCCTTGCGCTCCACCGTGACGCCGGCGTAGTTGGCGACCTTCTGCTGGCTGCCGGTCAGCAGGTTGAACAGGGCCGTCTTGCCGCAGTTCGGGTTGCCGACCAGCGCCACCAGCGGGCCGCCGCGGAACACCTGGACGACAGACTCGTTCATGGGTGTACCTCGCACTGCGGGCTGCGGTGCGGAGCACCTCGGGGCGGCTTGGCGGTGCTCACACCGGGCGCACCGTCACGCAGGCCGCTTCGGCGCGTCGCAGCGCGAAGGTTGAAAGGCCGACGCGCACGACCAGCGGGTCGCCGCCCCAGGCGTTGCGGGCGGTCACGGTGACCCGTTCACCCGGCAGGAAGCCGATGTCGCTCAACCAGGGGTGCCATTCGGGTGCGTAGGAGGGCGCCTGGACGGCGATCACCTCGCAGGGCTGGCCGCGCGCGGCCAGGTCCAGGGGATGTTGCGGGGAAGCGGAGTTCGGCGGCATGGCGCATTGTTGAGAACAATTCTCATTATTATGCACCGATCCCCGGCACCGGGGTGGCCTCCTGCGCTGCCGGGCGCAGCCTGCGGCTGCTACTTGGTCATCGGCAGCGCGATGCCCATCGCGACGAACATGCCGGCGCAGCTGCGGTTGAAGTTGCGCCCGGCCCGCTCCAGCCACGGCCGGATGCGGTGGGCCAGCAGCGCCAGCAGGTACTCCACCAGGATCTCGACGACGACGAAGACCGTGGCCATCACGATGAACTGCGTCAGCAGGTCGCGCGCCGGATCGATGAACTGCGGCAGGAAGGCGCCATAGAACAGCAGCGCCTTCGGGTTCGACAGGGCCGTCAGCAGGCCCTGGCGGAACATGTCGCGGCCGCGCACCTGCGCGCCGCGTGCCGCATCCGGCCGCAGCTGGATCGCAGGTGCGCGCCACAGCTGGATGCCCAGCCAGATCAGGTAGGCGCCGCCGATCAGCTTGAGCACCAGCAGCGCATGCACCGAAGCCTGCAGCAGCGCGCCGATGCCCATCATCGACAGTGCGATCAGTGCCACGAAGCCGAGCGCGCCGCCGGCCACGGTGTACAGCGTGCGCCGGTGGCCGTGCAGCGCGCC
>JAEUOX010000061.1 GCA_016790475.1 Rhodoferax sp.
GCTGCGCCGACCGCCAGCAGGATGTCGATGATCCACACCGTGTCGTAGGAGCCGGTGGCCTGGAACACCTGCCCGCCCAGCCAGGCCCCAAGGAAGCCGCCCACCTGGTGCGACAGCATCACGATGCCGAACAGCAGCGCCATGTTGGACGGCCCGAAGAACTTCAGCACCAGCCCGACTGTCGGCGGCACGGTGGACAGGTAGCTCAGCCCCATCACCGCGGCAAAGGCCAGCAGCACCGGCCCGGTCTTGGGTGCCAGCAGAAACACCAGCACCGCCAGCGCACGGACGCTGTACACCAGTGACAGCAGCGATTTCATGCGCCAGCGCCCGACCGCCCAGCCCATCAGGATGCTGCCGGCAATGTTGAACAGGCCCAGCACCGCCAGCGACCAGGCGCCGTACTGCAGCGGCAGGCCACAGGCGGCCACGACGCCCGGCAGGTGGGTAGCCAGGAAGGCCACATGGAAACCGCACACGAAGAGCCCCGCCACCAGGTAGCGGTAGCCCGGCAGCTGCCAGGCCTGCGCGATCGCGGCGCGGGCGCCCAGCCGTGGCTGCCCCGGGGCGCCGGCCGCCGGCTGCGCATGGCCGCGCAGCACCCAGGCCGCCGGCAGCGCCAGCAGCACCAGCACCGCCAGCCACTGCAGCGCATTGGCCCAGCCGGTGGCCAGCAGCAGACCCCCGGCGATCGGCACGATCGCAAACTGCCCCAGCGATCCGCCGGCATTGACGACACCGCTGGCCAGCCCACGCCGATGCACCGGCACCAGCCGGGTCGTGGCAGACATCAGCACCGCCGGCCCGGCCATGCCGGCCCCCCCGGCGGCCAGCACGCCGATCGCGAACACCAGGCCCGCCGTGCTGTGCATCCAGGGCGTCAGAAAGGTGCCCAGGGCCACCAGCAGCACGCCCGCCAGCAGGACCCGCCCGGCGCCGACCCGGTCGGCCAGCGCGCCGGCGAAGGGCTGCGTCAGGCCCCACCAGAGCTGGCCGAACGCGAACGCCAGGCTGATGCTGGCCACACCCAGCCCGGTGGCGGTATTGAGCGGGCCCATGAACAGCGCCATCGACTGGCGCACGCCCATCGTCAGGGCGAAGGTGCCGCCGGCGGCGATCAGCACCCACCACAGCAGCGGGTGCGTTGCTTTCGCAGGGGTCTCAGACATCGGAAGCCTCCAGGTCCGGCGCGGCGGGCGCCAGCAGGTCCATGCATTCGTCGATCAGCGCATGCAGCTGCACGACGCGCTGCGTGCCCAGCTGCGCGTTGAGCGCGAGCTGGGCCACCTTCCAGCGGCGCTGTGCCTCGGCGCGCTTGGCGCGGCCGTCCGGTGTGCTGGTGATGCTGCGGCTGCGGCTGTCCGGCCCGGCGCCCACCGCCACCCAGCCGGCGGCCACCAGCGGCTGCAGATTGCGTGTCAGCGTGGAGGGCTGCATCTTCATCGCGCGGGCCAGCTCCCCGGGGGCGACCGGCTCCAGCCGGACGATGTGCGACAGCAGCGAATACTGCGTGGTGCGCAGGCCGGCCGCGCCGACCTCCCGGTCGTAGTGCTGGTCGAGCCGGCGCATCAGCTGGCGCAGCCGCAGGTTGGTGCAGCCTTGCGGCTTGTCCAGCGCGGCGGGGGATGGGGTCGTATCGGGCATGGCATAATTGTATATGCAACCATTTGATATGCAACAAAAGGATTTCCCATGAGCCAGCCCCCCTCCCCACCGACCACCGATGCCGCCGATCCGCTGGCGTCCTGGATCGCGCAAGAGCAATCCATCCGTGCGGCGCAGGCCCGCGGCGGCGCCGGGTTCGGCGTCTCCCGGCGCGAGCAGATCGCGGGCTTGACCGGCCTGCAGATGATGCAGGGCTTGCTGCGCGGCGAGCTGCCGGCCGCGCCGATCGCCGGCACCCTCGACTTCCTGCTGGTCGATGTCGCCGAGGGGCGCGCGGTCTTCCAGGGCACACCGTCCGCAGCGCACTACAACCCGTTGGGCACGGTCCACGGCGGCTGGTTCGCAACGCTGCTGGATTCCGCGCTGGGCTGCGCGGTGCACACGATGATGCCGCCCGGCCGGGCCTACACCACCGCCGAGCTGCATGTGAACCTGGTGCGCGCCATCACGACGAAGGTCTCCCGCGTCCGGGCGATCGGGCAGGTGCTGCACTGCGGCCGGCAACTGGCCACGGCCGAGGCCCGGTTGGTGGGCCCGGACGGTACGCTGTACGCCCACGCCAGCACCACCTGCCTGGTCTTTCCGGCGCCGGCCGCTGCAGCGGCCTGAGATTTCGGGCATGATGCCCGCGTCATCCATACACCGCGGGGGTCCCGATGCACCAGCTGTTCCGTGTCCTGGTTCTGTGGTTCGGGCTGGCCGGTGCCGGCTTCATCGCGCCGGCGCAGGCCGCCGTCAGTGCGGCGCAGGCGCAGGAGATCCAGCGCCTGGTGCGCGCGCAGCTCGACGCGTTCGCCGCCGATGACGCGCCACGCGCCTTCTCGTATGCGGCGGCCAGCATCCAGCAGATGTTCGGTACGCCGGAGCAGTTCATGCAGATGGTGCGCAGCAGCTACCCGGTGGTCTACCGTCCGGCCTCGGTCGCCTTCCTGACGCCGAAGGACGACGCCGGCGGCATCGTGCAGCCGGTGGCGATGACCGACGCCGAGGGCGGCTCCTGGATCGCGCTGTACCGGCTGGTGCAGCTGCCGGACAAGTCCTGGCGCATCGCCGGCTGCGTGCTGGCCACCGGCACCGCACAGCGCACCTGAACGGTGCCGTGGGAGAATCCGGCGTTTTCAGCCCGGCCCTCCTTCCATGCGAATCCTCCACACCATGCTGCGCGTCGGCGACCTGCAGCGCTCGATCGATTTCTATACCCAGGTGCTCGGCATGCAGCTGCTGCGCAAGTCCGAGAACCCGCAGTACAAGTACACCCTGGCCTTCGTCGGCTACGGCAGCAACCCGGATCACGCCGAGCTGGAGCTCACCTACAACTGGGGCACCGACAGCTATGACATGGGCACCGCATTCGGCCATGTCGCGCTGGGCGTGACCGACGCCTACGCCGCCTGCGAGAAGATCCGCGCCGCCGGCGGCAACATCACCCGCGAACCCGGCCCGGTCAAGGGCGGCACCACGGTGATCGCGTTCGTGACCGACCCGGACGGCTACAAGATCGAACTGATCCAGCGCGACGCCTGATGGCGGCCCTGGAGCAGCGCGGCGCGGCGCTGGTGTTCGCGTCGGCCGCCGTCTGGAGCTTTGGCGGCGCCATCGCGCGCTACCTCAGCGTGACCGACAGCTGGGTGGCGATCTTCTGGCGCTCCCTCTGCGCCGGGCTCTTCCTGTTGGGCTTCATGCTCTGGCGCGAGGGGCGCAGCGGCACCTGGAAGCTGTTTCGCGCCATGGGCTGGGCCGGTTTCTGGGTTGGCGTGTGCTTTGCCACCGCCTCGACCTGCTTCGTCGTCGCGCTGGGCTACACCACGGTGGCCAACATCCTGCTGATGCAGGCCGGCGCGCCGCTGATCGCCGCGCTGGCCGGTGCGCTGCTGTTCCGCGAGCGCATCGGGATGCCGACCTGGCTGGCCATCCTTGCCGTGATTGTCGGCGTCGGGATCATGGTGTCCAACGCGGTGGCCGGCCGGGTGTCACCGGTCGGTGACGGCCTCGCGCTGTTGATGGCGGTCGCAGTGGCTGGTGCCACCGTGCTGACGCGCCGCCATGCGGAGGTCGGCATGATGCCGGCGGTGTTCCTGGGCACCGTGATCGCCGCCGCGATCGGCGGCGTGATGGCCGGCCCGCTGCGGGTCAGCGCGACGGACGCCGCGCTGTTGTTCGTCTTCGGCGCGCTGAACCTCGGTCTCGGGATGGCGCTGTTCGTGACCGGCGTGCGCCTGCTGCCGGCCGCGCTGGCGGCGCTGATCGGCACCGCCGAACCGGTGCTGGGCCCGGTCTGGGTCTGGCTGGTGCACGGCGAGGTGCCGGGCACGCGCACGCTGATCGGCGGTGCCGTCGTCATCCTCGCGCTCGTGCTGCACCTGGCCTGGCAGTTCCGCCAGCAGAACCCGGCGCCGGCCGTGCCGCTGATGGACTGAGCGGCCTGCGCCGCAGCCCCACGACTCAGGCGCTGACCGTCGTCTCCGCGGCCGCCACCGGCGTGCGGATCAGGTGGTCGAAGGCGCTCAGCGCGGCCTTCGCCCCCTCGCCCGCCGCGATGACGATCTGCTTGTACGGTGTCGTCGTCGCATCCCCGGCCGCGAACACGCCCGGCACACTGGTGTGGCCCCGCGCATCGACGACGATCTCGCCGAAGCGGCTGAGCTCCACCGTGCCCTTCAGGAACTCGGTGTTGGGCACCAGGCCGATCTGCACGAAGACACCCTCCAGCGCCAGCGTGTGCTCCTGCCCGGTGACCCGGTCCCGGTAGCGCAGGCCGTTGACCTTCTGGCCATCGCCGGTGATCTCGGTGGTCTGCGCCTGCAGATGGATGCGCACATTCGGCAAGCTCTGCAGCTTGCGCACCAGCACCGCGTCGGCCTTCAGCGCGTCCGCGAACTCCACCAGATCCACCTGCTGCACGATGCCGGCCAGATCGATCGCCGCCTCGACGCCGGAGTTGCCCCCGCCGATCACCGCGACCCGCTTGCCCTTGAACAGCGGACCGTCGCAGTGCGGGCAGTAGGCCACCCCTTTGTTGCGGTAATGCTGCTCGCCCGGCACGTTGACGTTGCGCCAGCGCGCACCGGTGGACAACACGATGCTGCGTGCCCGCAGCGTCGCGCCGCTGGCCAGCTGCACCTGCAGCAGGCCGCCCGGCTCGGTGGCTGGCACCAGGCGCTCGGCGCGCTGCCGGTTCAGGATGTCCACGCCGTAGTGGCGCACCTGCGCCTCCAGCGCCGCGGCGAACTTCGGGCCGTCGGTCTCGAGCACCGAGATGTAGTTCTCGATCGCCAGCGTGTCGTTCACCTGGCCGCCGAAGCGCTCGGCGGCGACGCCGACCCGGATGCCCTTGCGCGCGGCATATACCGCCGCGGCCGCACCGGCCGGCCCGCCCCCGACGATCAGCATGTCGTAGGGCGCCTGCGCGTCCAGGCGCGCCGCCTCGCGGGCCTCGGACTTCACGTCCAGCTTGGCCACGATCTCCTCCAGCGTCATGCGCCCGGAACCGAATTCCTCGCCGTTCAGGTAGACCATGGGCACCGCCATCACGCGGCGCTGCTCCACCTCGGCCTGGTACAGCGCGCCGTCAATCACGACCGCCTGGATGCGCGGGTTCAGGATCGCCATCAGCGAGACGGCCTGCACCACGTCCGGGCAGTTGTGGCAGGACAGGGACATGTAGACCTCGAAGTGCAGGTCGCTGTCCAGCGCCTGGATCTGCGCGATCACCTCCGGCGCCACCTTGGGCGGGTGCCCGCCGGTCCACAGCAGCGCCAGCACCAGCGACGTGAACTCATGGCCCAGCGGGATCGCCGCGAAGCGCACACCGGTGGTCTCGCCCTCGCGGGCCACCACGAAGGAAGGCCGGCGCGCATCCGAGCCGGATTCATCGACACGCACCTTGTCCGACAGGCTGGCGATGTCCTGCAGCAGCGCGCGCAACTCGGCCGACTTCGCACCGCCGTCAAGCGAGCCAATCAGGCGGATCGGACGCTGCAGCCGGCCGAGGTAGGCCTGCAGCTGGGATTTCAAGGTGGTGTCGAGCATGGTGGCGTCCTTCGCGTCAGATCTTGCCGACCAGATCGAGCGACGGGGCCAGCGTGGCCTCGCCCTCTTTCCACTTGGCCGGGCAGACTTCGCCCGGGTGGCTGGCCACATACTGCGCCGCCGTGACCTTGCGCAGCAGCTCGCCGGCATCACGCCCGATGCCGCCCGCCGTGATCTCGACGATCTGGATCTTGCCCGACGGGTCGATCACGAAGGTGCCGCGATCGGCCAGCCCCTCGGACTCGATCATCACGTCGAAGTTGCGGGTGATGGTGCCGGTCGGATCGCCGATCATCGGGTACTGGATCTTGCCGATCGTCTCGGACGTGTCGTGCCAGGCCTTGTGCGTGAAGTGCGTGTCGGTGGACACCGCATAGATCTCCACGCCCATGGCCTTGAAGGTGTCGTAATGGTCGGCCAGGTCGCCGAGTTCGGTCGGGCAGACGAAGGTGAAGTCCGCCGGGTAGAAGAACACGACGGACCACTTGCCCTTCAGGGAGTCCTGCGTCACCGGCACGAACTTGCCGTTGTGGTAGGCGGTCGCGGAAAAGGGCTTGATTTCGGAATTGATGAGGGACATGGTTTTTCCTTGCTTGGGTTGATTAACTATTGCCATGTACGTATCGATAGATATTTCCTTGGCACGGGACGAATCATAGGGCGGTTGCTGCAGCGCAGCGATGGCTTGTTTCAATGCCGGCGATAGACAATCGCACCGCGCCCACCACCCCGGACACCCCCCACCGATGCCCCACTGGTACCTCTGGCTCCTGCCGCTGCATGTCGGCCTCGTCCTCACGAGCGTGACGCTGTTCACGCTGCGCGGGCTGGGCGTTCTGGCGGGCCAGGCCTGGCCGCAGCAGGCCTGGGCACGCCGCCTGGCACCGGCCATCGACACGCTGCTGCTGGCCGCCGGCGTCGGCCTGTGGTGGCTGCTGCAGCTCAATCCGTTGCAACAACATTGGCTCGGTGCCAAGCTGGTGCTGCTGGTGGTCTACATCGTGCTCGGTTCGATGGCGCTCAAGCGCGCGCCGACCCGGGCCTCGCGGGCGCTGTGCCTTGTGGCGGCACTGGCGGTGGTGGGCTTCATGGCCAGCATCGCGCTGGCGCACCATCCGCTGGGTCTGTGGGCTCCCTGAGGCCTGGACGGCGGGCCTCCGGTGGCCATGCCGGCCCCGTCATGGTGGCGTCGGGATGCTCCCCCGCGCCTCCTCGATCAGCCAGTCCCGCAGCGCCAATGCCTCCGCACGCAACTTGCCGCGCCGCGATGCAACGATGTAGATCGGCTGATCGGTGGTCACGCTCTGTGGCAGCGGGCGCACCAGCAGCCCCTGCGCCACGAGGGGCTCCACCAGATGCCGCCAGCCCATCGCCACGCCCTGACCCTCGATCGCGGCCTGCAGCACCACCGAGTAGTCGTTGAAGCGGAACAGGTGGGTGCGCCGCTCCAGCGCCACGCCGAAACGCGCCAGCCAGCCGGCCCAGTCGAGTCGCGGACGGGCGTAGCGCTCCTCCAGGTGCAGCAGCGTCCTGCCGGTCAGGGCCTGCACGTCGCGCAGCGGCCCGACCCGTTGCAGGTAGGCCGGGCTGCAGACCGGGTAGATCTCCTCGTCGACGAAATGCCAGCGCTGGTGCTGCGGAAACTCGCCGGTGCCCAGCGTGATCGCCAGATCGATGCGCTCGCGCGCCAGGTCCGGGTCGGTGTCGGTCGTGATGCAGCGCAGCTCCACCGCCGGGTGCAGCGCCTTGAAGCGTGCGATGCGGGGCAGCAGCCACCAGGTCGCGGTGGCGGTGGACACCGCGAGCGTGACCTGCGGCCCGGCCGTCATCGCGCGCACGTCGCGCAGCGCCTGGTCAACCAGCGCCAAGGCCAGGCCGACCTGCTCCAGCAGATGCTGACCGGCCGGCGTCGGGGCCACGCCCTTGTGGCGCCGCTCGAACAGCGGCAGGCCGAGTTCCTGCTCCAGCGTGCGCATCGCATGGCTGACCGCCGGCTGGCTGATCTGCAGTTCCTCCGCGGCACGGGTGAAGCTGCCAGTGCGTGCCGCCGCCTCGAACGCGACGAGGCTGCCGATGGCCGGGCGCTGCTGGCTGTTGGTCATGAGCCAGGATTATGGCAACGATGAACCGGCAAGGGGATCACAAGCCGCAGCATTCTCGCTAGCATCACAGCAGATCGTGGCCACTGGCGCCCGACACCGGAAGGCGAATCCATGAGCGAAACTGATACCAAGAGCCGTCGCCGCGGCGGCCGCGAGCGGCGCGACCCGAACGCCAAGCCCGCTGCGCCGGCCTACATCACGCGGGCGATCCCGACCTACGAGGTGATGAGCGAGGAGAACCTGCGGAAGATCGAGGCCGCGGCCGACCGCATCCTGGCCGAGGTGGGCCTGGACATCCGTGACGACGACGAGTGCCTCGCGATGTTCCGCCGGGCCGGCGCCCGGGTCGACGGCCTGCGGGTGCGCTTCGAGCCCGGCCACCTGCGCGAGATCCTGAAGACGGCACCCCGCAGCTTCACGCAGCATGCACGCAACCCGGCCCGCTCGGTGCAGATCGGCGGCGACAGCGTCGTGTTCTCACCCGCCTACGGCTCGCCCTTCGTGATGGATCTGGACCGCGGCCGGCGCTACGGCACGCTGGAGGACTTCCAGAACTTCGTCAAGCTGGCCTATGCCTGCCCCTGGCTGCACCACTCCGGCGGCACCGTCTGCGAGCCGACCGACGTGCCGGTGAACAAGCGCCACCTGGACATGGTCTATGCCCACATGCGCTACTCCGACAAGGCCTACATGGGGTCGATCACGTCCGAGGAGCGCGCGGAGGACTCGATCGCGATGAGCCGGCTGCTGTTCGGCGCCGACTTCGTCGACAAGCATTGCGTGATCCTGGGCAACGTCAACGTGAACTCGCCGCTGCTGTGGGACGGCACGATGACGAAGTCCGCCCGCGCGTACGCCCGCGCGAACCAGGCCGCCGTGATCGTGCCCTTCATCCTGGGCGGCGCGATGGGGCCGGTCACGAATGCCGGCGCGATCGCGCAGGCCCACGCCGAGACGATGGTCGGCTGCGCGATCACGCAGCTTGAGCGGCCCGGCGCGCCAGTGATCTACGGCAACTTCCTGTCCAGCATGTCGCTGCGCTCCGGCTCGCCGACGTTCGGCACGCCGGAGCCGGCGATCGGCTCGATGGTCGTCGGGCAGCTGGCACGCCGCCTCGGCCTGCCGCTGCGCTGCGCCGGCTCCTTCACCACGTCCAAACTGCCGGACGGCCAGGCGATGCAGGAGAGCGTGATGTCGATGCTCTCGGCGGTGCACTGCGGCGCCAACTTCATCCTGCATTCGGCCGGCTTCCTGGACGGGCTGCTGTCGATGAGCTACGAGAAGTTCATGATGGACGCGGACTTCTGCGGCGCGCTGCACAGCTACCTGGGCGGCGTCAGGGTGGACGACAACACGCTGGCGATGGGCGCCTTCCACGAGGTGGTGCCCGGCGGGCATTTCCTTGGAAGCGCCCACACGATGGCCAACTACACCACCGCCTTCTTTGACTCCACGATCTCCGACGACACGCCGTTCGAAACCTGGCAGGAGGCCGGCCAGACCAGCAGCGCCACACGGGCGAACAAGCGCTGGAAAGCCGCGCTGGCGGAGTACCAGCCTCCGCCGATCGACCCGGGTGTGGACGAGGCGCTGCGCGACTTCATCGACCGCAAGAAGGCCGCGATGAGCGACCAGTGGTATTGACGGACACCGGCACCATGGCACGCGACAACGACCCCCTGCTGCAGCCCTTCCAGCTCAAGCACCTGCGGCTGCGCAACCGGATCCTGACCACCTCGCACGAGCCGGCCTACCCGGAGGACGGCATGCCGAAGGCGCGCTACCGGGCCTACCATGTGGAGCGGGCCCGGGCCGGCGTCGCGCTGACGATGACGGCCGGCTCGGCCACCGTCTCGCGCGACAGTCCACCGGCCTTCAACAACGTGCTGGCCTACCGCGACGAGGTCGTGCCCTGGCTGCGCGATCTGGTCGATGCGGTGCACGAGCACGGCGCCGCGGTGATGATCCAGCTGACCCACCTGGGCCGGCGCACCGGCTGGTCCAAGGGCGACTGGCTGCCGGTGGTGTCGCCCTCGCATGAGCGCGAGGCGGCGCACCGCGCGTTCCCGAAGAAGCTGGAGCCCTGGGACATCGAACGCATCATCCGCGACTATGCCGACGCCGCCGAACGCATGCAGGCCGCCGGCATGGACGGCATCGAGCTCGAGGCCTACGGCCACCTGATGGACCAGTTCTGGTCGCCGCTGACGAACACGCTCGACGCCCCCTGGGGCGGTTCGCTGGACAACCGGCTGCGCTTCTGCTTCGCGGTGCTGCGAGCGATCCGCGAGCGGGTCGGAGCGCAGTTCATCGTCGGCGTGCGCTACACCGGCGACGAGGACCTGCCCGGCGGCCTGACGCGCGAGGACGGCCTGGAGATCTCGCGCCGCCTGAAGGACAGTGGCATGGTCGATTTCCTGAACGTCGTGCGCGGCCACATCGACACCGACGCCGGTCTGACCGACCTGATCCCGGTGCAGGGCATGCGCAGCGCGCCGCACCTGGACTTCGCCGGCGAGGTGCGCGCGGCCACCGGCTTTCCGACCTTCCATGCCGCGCGCATCCAGGACGTGGAGACCGCGCGCCACGCGATCGCGTCCGGCAAGCTCGACATGGTCGGCATGACGCGCGCCCACATGACCGACCCGCACATCGTGCGCAAGATCCTGCTCGGGCGGGAGGACACGATCCGGCCCTGTGTCGGCGCCAACTACTGCCTGGACCGCATCTACCAGGGCGGCGAGGCCTACTGCATCCACAACCCGGCGACCGGCCGCGAGCTGTCGATGCCGCACGACATCCCGCCGGCCAGCGCGCGGCGCCGCGTGGTCGTCGTCGGTGCCGGCCCGGCCGGCCTGGAGGCCGCCCGCGTGGCTGCCGAACGGGGCCATGAGGTGCTGGTTTTCGAGGCTGCCAGCCAGCCCGGCGGCCAGATCCGGCTGACCGCGCTGAGTGCGCGCCGGCGCGAGATGATCGGCATCGTCGACTGGCGGATGGCGCGCTGCACCGAACGCGGCGTGCAGTTCCGCTTCAACACGCTGGCTGATGCGGCCCTGGTGCAGGCCGAGCGGCCCGACGTCGTGATCATCGCCACCGGCGGGCTGCCGCACACCGAGGTGCTGGAGAGCGGCAATGACCTGGTGGTGTCGACCTGGGACATTCTGAGCGGTGACGTCCGCCCCGGAAGAGACGTGCTGTTGTACGACGACGCCGGCGACCATCCGGCGCTGCAGGCGGCCGAGGTCCTCGCCGCCGGCGGCGCCCGCGTCGAGATCATGACGCCGGACCGCAGCTTCGCGCCCGAGGTGATGGCGATGAACCTGGTGCCCTACATGCGCAGCCTGCAGAAGCACGACGTGACCTTCACGGTGACCTGGCGGCTGGCGTCGGTGCAGCGCGACGGCGAGGGCCTGCTGGCGGTCGTCGGCAGCGACTACGGCGGCGTGCGCCGGGAGCGCCGCGTGGACCAGGTGGTCGTGAACCATGGCACGCGGCCGCTGGACGACCTGTACCTGGAACTGCAGCCGCTGTCGTCCAACGGCGGCACGGTGGACTACCCGGCCCTGCTGGCGGGCCAGCCCCAGCCCACGGCGCCGGCCGGCGGCTTCCAGCTGTTCCGGATCGGCGACGCGGTGTCGGCGCGCAATACGCACGCCGCCATCTACGACGCGCTGCGGCTGGTGAAGGACCTGTAGCTGCCGCCGTTCAGGTGATCGGCACAGCGCGGCCGATAAACTGGACCGGCCCCGTGGGACGGCCGGTCGGCGAGCCGCTTGCGGGTTCGAGCGTGAGCTCGAACAGCTGGTTCGGCTGGAGTGCCGGCAGGCGGTCCAGCGTCACGCGGACGCGCTGACCCGGCTTGACGAGGCCCAGCGAGACGGGGGCGTTCCAGGCATCGCCCTTGGTCCAGAACTCCAGCGCCTTGTCGGCGGGCACCGCGACGGTGGCCAGCGGAATCAGATTCACCGAGCGGGCATCGCTGGCCTGAACCACCCAGCCGGGGGCCTTGTCCGCCGGCGCGACCAGCACGACCAGAAAGCGCGGCGTGTCGGCAGGGGGCTGGCGTACCAGCACGATCGACAACGCGATGGTGACCGACAGGGCCCCTGCGGCCAGGCCCCGCCACAGCGGCAGGCTGTCCCACCAGCCCGCTGCCCGGCGGGCACGGGGTGCCGTTGCCAGTCCGGCTTGCTCCTCGATGCGCCGCCACAGGCGCTCGGGGGGCGTGATCGGTTCTGCCAGCTGGGTCAGCGGCGCGAGCCTTTGCTCCCAGGCGGCGACGGCCTGCGCGAGGGCCGGATCGTCCGGCAGCCGGGCCTGCACCGCACGGCGGCGCTGCGCGTCCAGCGTACCCAGCACGTACTCCCCCGCAAGCGGGTCACGATCACCGTCATCAGGGTGCGCAGTCTGGTTCATCCGAGGCACTCCCGCAGGGCGGCCAGGCTGCGCTTGATCCAGGCCTTCACCGTCCCCAGCGGCGCGCCGGTCCGCTGCGCGATTTCACTGTGGGACAAGCCGTCCAGATAGGCATGCAGCAGACAGTTGCGGCGCACCGGCTCCAGCTGCTCCAGGCAGGGCCCGATGCGGCCGGCGCAATCCTGCCAGGCGAAGCTGTCCTGGGTGTCGCGCCACGCCTGCAGCGACACCGCGTCGTCCAGCACCTGTGCGGAGTCGTCGTCCACCGCGACCTCGCGTTGCCTGTCGCGCACGGCATTCAGGGCCAGGTGGCGCGCGATGCTGTAGATCCAGCCCCGCGCGTCGCCGCGGGTGGGTTCGAAGGTGGCGGACCGGCGCCAGATGTTGACAAACGCATCCTGCACGATGTCCTCCGCCAGCGCCATGTCGCGCACGATCCGTTGCGCAACCCCGAGCAGGCGACCTCCCTCCTGGAGGTACAGGCTCCTCAGGGCTGCACCATCGCCGCGGGCGCATCGGCCCAGGGCGGCGGCATAGTCAAAGTCTGGGGCAGCGGGAGGCATGGGCCACCCGAGAATAGCACTGCCTCCCGGCAAAGGTCACACGGCCTTCCAGAAGATGTAGTCGGCCTGGTACTTCACCGTCTGGCGCGCGCTCTGGTTGGCTTCGCCGCAGGCTGCTGCGGGTGCCACGCCCCCGACGGTCGCGACGCGCTGGATATGGCTGATGCCTTGCAGGGCCCCCATGCCCATCGCCGGGTTGGCCCGGACCAGCTGCAGCGGCAGGTTGGCGCTGCCCGAGGGCGCCACTGCCAGCTGCGTGGCCGTCAGCCGGGATCCATCATTCGACTCCCAGGTCGCGGGCGGTCCGAAGTAGCGGCCGACCGGCTGGCCCGTGCGGGACAGCAGTCGGGCCTCGGGACCCACAAAGACCCACTCGAACTGGCCGGCGCTGTCCTTGCTGGCCCGGCATTCGTAGGTGATCTCGCCCACACCGACCGTCTCCATCGCGATGCGATGCCCAGCCGGCACGCGGACCGCCTCGGGCAGGCTGGACTGATTGAACATGGCAGGCGGCGATGCCGTCGTGCTGCAGCCGGCCAGCAGCGTCAGTGCGGATGCCGCCGCTGCGGCGGAGAGCGTGGGGGAAAACGTCATGGCTGGAACTCCAGGTAGTAGAAAAGAACGGGTGGCAACAGCACCACCACCTTGCACTACCCGCCAGCCCGGGAAACGGATGCAGTGTCCAGAAAATTGTGTTTGCGCCGTGCCAGCGTGCGCAGGCGAAGACGACCGCCCCGGGCCGCAGCGCGCCAGAGCTGCAGCCGCGATACTGCAGTGATGGAATGGCCCACCTTTCTGCTGCTGCTGGCCGGCGGATTCACCGCCGGCGGCGTCACCGCGGTAGCCGGCGGCGCGAGCTTCCTGACCTTCCCGATGCTGATCGCGGCCGGCCTGCCGCCCTTGGTGGCCAACATCACGAACTGGGTCGCGCTGATGCCGGGCAACTTCATGGCGCTGCCGGCCTACCGCAACGAGCTGCGCGAGATGCGCCAGGAGGTGCGGTCGCACCTGCTGGCGTCCTTCCTGGGCGGCGCGGTCGGCTGCGTGCTGCTGCTGTGGACCGGCGAGGCCCGGTTCGCGCGCGCCGTGCCCTGGCTGATGCTCACCGCGCTGCTGTTCTTCGCGTTCGGTGAATGGGTCAAGCGCCATCTGGACCGTCTGCGCAGCCCGTCGCAGCGCCTGTCGCCGCGCTGGATCCTGCTGTTCGAGTTCCTGCTGATGATCTACGGCGGCTACTTCGGCGCAGGCGTCGGCATCATGCTGCTGGCCGCGCTGGCGATGGCTGGCGAAACCTCGATCCACCGCGCCAATGCGAAGAAGAACCTGATGGTGGTCGCGCTCAGCGGCTCCGGCATCCTGATCCTGCTGCCCTCGGGCCAGGTGGCCTGGCTGTTTGCGCTGCCGGTGTTCCTGGGGGCCAGCCTGGGCGGCTATGCGACGGTGCGCTTCATCCGCCGCATTCCGGCGCAGGTGGTGCGCACGCTCGTGCTGCTGTGGGCGATCGTGCTGACGACGTATTCGTTCTGGAAATACGGCTAGGCGCCGCCCGCAGCGGTGTGGGCGGCCACGGTGTCAGCCGGCACGCAATGCGTGCGAAGCCCGCGCCAGCGCGGTGATCCGGGCCCAGTCCCCGCCGGCCAGCGCATCCCCGGGCACCAGCCAGGAGCCGCCGACGCACGCGACATTGGGAAGGGCCAGGAACTCGGCCGCGTTGCCGGGGCTGATGCCGCCGGTCGGGCAGAAACGGGTCTCGACGAACGGGCCGCCCCAGGCCTTCAGCATCGCGCTGCCGCCGGCCTGGAGTGCGGGGAAGAACTTGAGCTCGGTGTACCCGTCTTCCTGGCACATCAGGATCTCGCTGCCGGTGGCAACACCCGGCAGCAGGGGCAGTTCGGCATCGCGGCAGGCCTGACCGATCGCCGACGTGTAGCCCGGACTGACGGCGAACCGCGCACCGGCCATCGCGGCCGCCTGCGCGTCAGCCGCGCTGCGCACGGTGCCGGCGCCCACCACGGCCTCCGGCACGTCGCGCGCGATCGCTTCCATGCATGCCAGCGCCACCGGGGTGCGCAGCGTCACCTCCAGCATCCGCACGCCACCAGCCACCAGCGCGCGGGCCAGCGGCACCGCATGGGCCACGTCCTGCAGCACGATCACCGGGATGACCGGTGCGTCCTGCATCACCTGCAATGCCGTCAGGGTCGGGGTCACAGCCATGTGCAGGCTCCTTCTTCTGCGCTGAGCGCATTGCGCCGCATGCCGGCGAAAAGTTCGCGGCCCATGCCCAGGCCGTTGTCCTGGACCAGGGCCGGCGGAATCGTGAGCACCTCGCGGGCCTGCCACTGCGCCTCGTCCACCAGTGCCTGCAGCGTGCCGGCCACCGCATCCAGCCGCACGATGTCGCCATCCCGCAGCCGCGCCAGCGGCCCGCCGGCGGCGGCCTCCGGCGACACATGGATCGCGGCCGGTACCTTGCCCGACGCGCCGCTCATGCGTCCGTCGGTGACCAGCGCGACCTGGAAGCCCCGCCCCTGCAGCACCGCCAGCGGCGGCGTGAGCCTGTGCAACTCGGGCATGCCGTTCGCACCGGGCCCCTGCCAGCGCACGACGCAGACGACGTCACGCTCCAGTTCGCCCGCCTTGAACGCGGCCTGCAGCGCCTCCTGCGAATCGAAGATGCGCGCCGGCGCCTGCACCACATGGCGCTCGGCCGGCACCGCGGACACCTTGATCACGCTGCGCCCGAGGTTGCCTTGCAGCAGCTTCAGCCCGCCGGTGGCACTGAAGGGCTCGGCCGCCGGCCGCAGCACCGCGGTGTCGCCCGACGGGCCGGCGTCGCGCCAGCGCAGGCCGCCGCCGTCGCCGGCCTGCGGCACCTGCGTGAACGGCGCCAGGCCGTCCGGGCGCACCGTCAGGACGTCGGCATGCATCAGCCCGGCATCGAGCAGTTCGCGGATCACGTAACCCGGGCCGCCGGCCGCCTGGAAATGGTTCACGTCCGCACTGCCGTTGGGATAGACCCGCGCCAGCAGCGGCACCACCTCGGACAGCGCGGCGAAGTCGTCCCAGTCGATCACGATGCCGGCGGCGCGGGCCACTGCGACCCAGTGGATCAGGTGGTTCGTCGAGCCGCCGGTGGCCAGCAGCGCGACCATCGCATTCACGATGCTGCGTTCGCTGACGACCTGCCCGATCGGCGCGCAGGCTGAGGCCGGCAGCGCGCGGCCATCGGGCCCGGTGGCCCGGCCCAGCACGGTGCGCAGCGCCTCGCGGGTGAGGTCCTCGCGCAAGGCTGCGCCGGGGTGCACGAAGGCGGTTCCGGGCACATGCAGACCCATGGCCTCCAGCAGCATCTGGTTGCTGTTGGCAGTGCCATAGAAGGTACAGGTGCCGGGTGAATGGTAGGCCTGCGACTCGGCCTGTAGCAGTTCCTCGCGGCCGACCAGGCCCTGGGCGGCCTGCTCGCGCACGCGCGCCTTGTCGCTGTTCGACAGGCCGGAGCCCATCGGTCCGGCCGGCACGAACACCGTGGGCAGATGGCCAAACTGCAGGGCCCCGATCAACAGGCCGGGGACGATCTTGTCGCACACGCCCAGCATCAGCGCGCCGTCGAACATGTCGTGCGACAGCGATACGGCGGTGGCCATCGCGATGACGTCGCGCGAGTACAGGCTCAGCTCCATGGCCGCCGTGCCCTGCGTGACGCCGTCGCACATCGCCGGCACGCCACCGGCGACCTGGGCGGTGGCACCCAGCCGGCGTGCCTCGGCCTTGATCACGTCCGGGTAATGCTGCAGCGGCGCATGGGCCGACAGCATGTCGTTGAAGGCGTTGACGATGCCGATGTTGGGCGCCCGCACCGGCGTGATGCCGATGGCCGGCCGGCGCGGCATCGCGGCCTGCTTGTCCGCGTCGGGCATGCCGGCAAAGGCATGCGCGACATTCGCGCAGCCCATGCGCTCCGCGCCGGGCGGGCGCCGGGCCATCGCGTCGAGCCGTTGCAGGTAGGCATGGCGCGAACGCGCGCTGCGCTGCAGGATGCGGGCGGTGACCGTGCCCACGGTAGCGTTGAGTTTCATGAAATTTGGTAACTAAATTACAAGCACATCGTACTCCTGAAAACGGTCTCCGGGGGCCCGCCGGGTTACCCTTTGGTTACCAAATCCACAGCGGCTACCATCACGTTCCAACGTGACACTGCATCCAGGACCCGCCACTCCCCTGCTCCGGCCGGTGCGCGACCCCGCGCCAATGCTGCGCCGGGCGCTGCAGGAATGGGGCGGCGCCAGCGACCTGTGGGTGTTCGCCTATGCCTCGCTGATCTGGCGCCCGGATTTCGACGTCGCCGAGCAGCACATCGCGCGGGTACACGGCTGGCACCGGGCCCTGAAGATGTGGAGCCGCATCAACCGGGGCAGCCCGGAGTTGCCGGGCCTGGTGTTCGCGCTGCTGTCCGGCGGCAGCTGCCAGGGCGCCGTGCTGCGGGTGCCGCAGCGCGACGCCGAAGGCGTGATGCACAAGCTGTGGGAGCGCGAGATGGTCACCGGTGTCTACGACCCGCGCTGGCTGCGCTGCCAGACCGCCACCGGCACGGTGCGGGCGCTGGGTTTCACGCTGTCGCGCACCAGCCCCAACTACACCGGCGAGCTCAGCCCGGAGCGCTACCGGCAGATCTTCGCGCATGCCCGCGGGCGCTACGGCACGACGCTGGACTACGCGGACCAGACGCTGCGCTGCCTGCAGCAGCATGGCATCCATGACGCGGCGCTGCACCGGCTGCTGCGCCACGCGCCCTGAGACACCCGCCCTCCGCGCCGGGCCATCCCGGCTTTCTATACTCGGCCCATGGACAACATCGCCGACCTGCGCAAGAGCTACGAGCGCGCCGAACTCAGTGAAGACGCCTGCCAGGCCGACCCGCTGCAGCAGTTCAGCCAGTGGCTGGACGAGGCGATCCGCGCGCAGGTCCCCGAGCCGAACGCAATGACGCTGGCCACCGTGGGCAGCGACCTGCGGCCCAGTACCCGGGTGGTACTGATCAAGGGCTTGGATGCGCGTGGCATCGTCTGGTACACCAACTACGAAAGCCGCAAGGGCCAGGAGCTCGCCGGCAACCCCTATGCCGCGCTGCAGTTCCACTGGGTTGAGCTGGAACGGGTCGTGCGGATCGAGGGCCTGGTCGAGAAGGTGGCGCCTGAGGAGAGCGATGCCTACTTCCAGAGCCGTCCGCTGGACTCCCGCATCGGCGCCTGGGCCTCGCCGCAATCGCAGGTGATTTCCGGGCGTGCGGTACTCGTCGCGAATGCGGCGCGCTATGGTGCGCAGTTCCTGCTGCATCCGCCGCGGCCGCCCCACTGGGGCGGCTACCGGCTGCGGCCGGACAGCTGGCAGTTCTGGCAGGGCCGCAAGAGCCGGCTGCATGACCGGCTGCGCTACACGCTGCAGGACGATGGCGGCTGGCTGCGCGAGCGGCTGGCGCCCTGAGCCGCGTCAGCCGGCTCCGGCGAGCAGCATCACCAGCGATACGCTGAACAGCGCGACCATCGTGGACACCGCGACGCTCGCGGTGATCAGCGGCATCGCCACCCCGTAGCGCTGCGAGAACAGGAACACGTTGGCGCCGATCGGCAGCGCCGCGGTCACCGTCAGCACGGTCAGTGGCACACCCCGCATGCCCATCGCCCAGCCGGCGGCGGCAGCCAGCAGCGGCACGACGAAGTTCTTGATCGCGGCCTGCTGCAGCGCGCCGCGCAGGTGTTCCCCAATGGATGCATTGGCCAGCGCAATGCCCACCAGCACCAGCGCCAGCGGTCCGAACGCGCGGCCCAGCCATTGCATCCCCAGCTCCAGCGGCGCGGCCACGCCCCAGCCGGTCTGGGCATACAGCAGGCCCGCAATGATCGGCAAGGGCACCGGGTGGATCAGGGCCTTGCGCAACGCCAGTGCCCCCACGCACAGCAGGTGGCCGGGCCGCGTCGCAGACTGCGCGGCCTGTTCGCGCGCCAGGGCGAACTCCAGGCCCACGGTGGCAGCCGTCAGCAGCACCAGCGAGTGGATCGGGATCAAGGTCAGCAGCGTCACCAGCCCGGCATCGCCCCAGGCCAGTTGCACGAGCGGGATGCCGATCATCACCGCGTTGCTGTAGGTCACGCCCAGCGCCAGCACCACGGCGCTGCGGTTCATGCCGCGCCAGGCGAGCACGGCGCCAAACACCAGGCCCAGCGCCAGGATGTAGGCCGCCGCCGGGCGCGGATCGAGCTGCTCGACATGCACGGTGCGCATCGTGCGAAACAGCAGGATCGGCGTGAGGACCTGGAAAGACAGCAGGGACAGGCGCCGTACCCAGGCCGGGGACACCCAGCCGGCGCGGCCGAGAACCCAGCCCACCAGGATCAGGGCCACGACGGGCAGCAGGGCCGACAGCACCAGGGTATTCATCGCCAACGGGGTGCGCAAAGCGGCGCAGTATCGCACCCCGTGGCGGCGTCAGAAGCTGGCCTGCAGGCCCAGCTTCAGGCTGCGCCCGGGCAGCGGCGCCTTGCCGGGTGCTGTCTGCGTCAGGATCGAGGTGGCGGGCACCGCCAGCACATCGCCCAGGTTGTCCAGCCGGGCGTACCACAGCAGGTTCGCCACGCCCGCTTTCTGGCGGTAGGTTAGCGCCGCATCGACCAGCGTGTAGGCCGCGGTGGCCCGCTGGCCGGCCGGGACCCGGTTCTGAGCGACGTGGGTCACGCCCAGCCGCGCACCCCAGGGCCCCGATGCCCAGACCAGCGTGGCACCGAGCCGCGCCGGCGCGATGCGCGGCAGGAACTGGCCGGTGCGCAGGTTCACCGCACGCACCCGGTCCGCGCGCCATTCCAGATCCAGCGTCTGCACCCCCTCGGCCAGGCGCCAGCTGCCGCTGGCCTCCAGCCCGGTGAAGCGGGCCGGAATCGGGGCATAGGCGTACTCGGGCAGGACCGCGGCCGTGCCGCCGGACTCGACCGAATTGCCGCTGCCGTCGTCGGTGACGCCGACGCCTGCCCCATTGCCGTCGGTGTCGCGCAGCCGTCCGGTGGCCTCCAGCGCCAGGTAGTTGCCGAAGCGATTCGCAAACACCCCGATGCGGGCGCTGTCCGCCCCCCGCTTCCAGGCGACCGCCACGTCCAGGTTGGTCGAACGTTCCTTGCCCAGCCCGGCGTTGCCCACCTCGTACGCATTCGTGGCGATGTGGGGCCCATCGGCAAAGAGCTCGTAGTCCCGCGGTGCGCGCTCGCTGGTGGCCAGGGTGGACGTCAGCTGCCAGGCCTCCGACAGGTTCCACAAGGTGCCCAGCGCCGCGCTGCGCGGCGTGAACGCCCGCTCGGCAGGTACGAACCGGGCCACCAGCGGGTTGCCGAGGGAGGCCACCCGCACCAACTCGGCCCGCGCGCCCAGGCTCAGCCGGCCCCAGCCGGTCGCGATTTCCTCGTAGACCAAGGCGGCAGCCTGGCGCGTGCGGCTGGTCGGCGCAAAGGCCTCGGCACCATCGGCCAAGAAGCGCGTGGCCTCGGCCTGCAGGCCGACGAGCCCGTCCAGCGGCCCGATGCGGGCATGGCGCAGTTCCAGCCGCAGGTCGATGCCGGCGTTGCTGAACACGGTGCCGGGCACGCCGGCCTCGAACTCGGTATGCCGGTAGCCCGTGTGGCCGAGCCGGAACCGGACCGCGCGGACGGCGCCGTCCTCGCTTCGCAGCTCCCCCTGCAAGGTCGTGCGCAGGGAACGCATGCCGATCGTGACCTCGTCCTCCGCGACCGTCCCGTAGTCGGACCGGTAGCTGTCGACCGACAGCCCCAGGTAGCCCTGCGGCAGGAACACCGTGGCGCCGAGCGCGCCGCCGTGGCTGCGCGCCTGCGAGTTGCAGATCCGGCTGTCCAACGCCGGCGATCCCGGCCGGGCGCAGGCAAGGCGCACCGGCACACCGGTGTCGCCGGCATCGCGGTGAAAAGCGTCGGCATGCAGCAAGAAGCGGTCGGTGCCGCCCTCCAGCATCAGGCCGGCGCTCTTCTCGCGGCTGCCGCTGGCATAGCCGGCGTCGGCGCGACCGCCGATGCCGCCTTCCGGGCCGAAGAGCGCTTCCGGCGCGATACGGTTGTCGATCAGGTTCACGACGCCGCCGACCGCATTGCCGCCGTACAGCAGCACGCCCGGGCCGCGCAGCACCTCGATGCGCTCGACCGCGATCGGATCGTTGGGTACCGCATGGTCGTAGCTCAGGCCGGACGCATCGATGCTGGCGCCGCCGTTGCCCAGGATCCGGATGCGGTCACCGTCCAGGCCGCGGATCACCGGGCGGCTGGCGTTGGGCCCGAAGTAGGTGCTGCTGACGCCGGGGCTGCCGTCCAGCGTGGCACCCAGCGTATTGCCGGCGCGCAGCAGCAGGCCGGTGCCGGCATAGGCCGCGGCCGGAGCGATCAGGTCGTCGGATCCCAGCGGATTGCCGGTCACGGTGATCGGGGGCAGCGTCCCGGAGGAGGCTGTCTGGGCCTGCGAAGGCACCGTGAACAAAGCGGCCAGGGCCGCGACCAATGGAAAGGCAGGCGCGCGACGCGCCCGGCGACAGGCCGCCGCAAGAGGATTGGAGGGCATGGGTTGTCGTGTACTGAAAAATCCGGTCCGCCCGGCCGCGCGCAGGCCGCCGGGTCCACGTAAGCAGGAAGGTCTCAGGGCGTGGCGGGCGGACTGCGGGCGCGGACGCGTGTCGGCGTCCGGCCACAGGGCACGATGCGCGGTGTGGCACGCATCCAGACCGTCGGCAGCACCCCGGCCGCTGCGGCCCCACCCGGCGAAGGCGCGCCAGGCGGGCTGGTCTGGTCCATCAGACGACAGGTCGCCTCGTCGTCGTGATCGGCAAGGAGATGCAGCAGGCCGGTCGAGTCGGCCTGCGGCGTGTCGGGGGATGCCCGAAGGGCGTCAGGCTGCCATCCGGCGGGCCCGTGCGCATGCAGCACACCGTGCACCAGCCCCTTCCAGGGTGCCAGCACCAGCGCCGCGAGCAGCAGCCACCAGGCCGGGTGCCGGGCGCGCCGACGGAGGGAGGTCATGGCGCCCCCGCGGGCGCCGGGGCGCCTACTTGATGCTGGACGCGTCGGTCACGCGGTAGAACAGGCCGTAGGGATCGTCCAGCAGCACCTGGAACCGGCCCTCGACGACGACCGGCTCCAGCGAATAGGCCACCGGCGTCTTGGTGCGGACCTCGACCATGCTCTCCGGCCCGCCGGGCACGCAGAAACCGCAGGTCATCGGGACCGAAGTCAGCAGGAAGTGCTTCTGTTTCTCGCCGGGCTCCAGCGGCATCATGAAGCCCTGGATGCGCTGGGTCTTCTGGTTGAGCGCCATCTGGCTCATCTGGAAGACCGGCAGCACCTTGTTCTTGTCGGTCTTGGTCTTGATGTCGGTCAGCACGGACCAGGGCACCACGTCGGCCCGGTCCCGCAAGGGCGCGAACGGGCTGTTCGGGCTGTGGATGCCCGGGCCGGTGCCTGTCGCCAGCGGCGCGGTCAATGGCTGGGCCGACGCGCCGAGCGACGCCAGCGTCAGTGCCAGGACCAGAACTGCTTTTTTCATGGGGCGCTCCCGATTGACGGATGGAACGGACTTTGGAGCCGGGCGGCCCACCAAGGTTCCCGTTCATTATCACCCCGGCCGCTCAGTGTTCGTGCCGCATGCCGCAGTACTTGCCGATCGCCAGGCCCTTGCAGGCGGCCTGCAGTTCCTTGTTGCAGACATCCTCCTTCTTGCCGGATTCCAGGCATTTGGCGGCGCCCTCGTGCGCCGCGGCCATCGCGCGGTGGCGCGCGATGTCCTCCTTGGTCTCCTTGTCGGTGTGGGTGCCGGCGGCCCAGGCCGTGGCGCCCAACAGGCACAGCAGGGACAGCGCGGCAAACCGGAACAGGGGGGATGTCGTCGTCATGGGGGAACTCCTGGTGAAAGGGAAAGGGGATCAGGAACGGGATTGCAGCAGCGTCGTGACATCGAGCCGGTAGGCGCCCCAGGCCGGCAGCAGCGCGGCAACCAGCCCCACCCCCAGGCCCAAAAGCACGATCCAGCCCTCGGCAGCCAGCCAGGTCCAGCCGGTCAGCGACAGCGAGCGCTCCGACTGCAGCCAGATGCCGGCCACCTGCGTCAGGCCATGGCCCAGCAGCAGACCCAGCACCACCGCCAGGCTGGCCAGCAGCAGCGCCTCGCAGACCACCAGGCCGGCCACGCGGCGCGGCGGCGCGCCCAGCATGCGCAGCATCGCCAGGTCAGCCCGGCGCTCGCGCACCGCGTTCCACAGCGCGATGAAGACGCTCAGCCCGGCGGTCAGCAGCAGCACCGCGCCGAAGCCGCGCAGCACATCGGTGCCGACACCCAGCATCCGCAGCAGCCGGGTGATCTCGACGGCCGGTGCGGCAGCCTGCATCTCGGTCGTCGTGTTGACGAAGCGCGGGAAGGTGACCGCCGCCAGCGGGCTCTTGTAGGTGATCAGCGCCATCGTGATCTCCCGCTCCGCCTCCAGCAGCTTGCGGTCCTCCTCGTCGGTCGCGGTGGCCTTTTCATGGACCTGCCAGACCGATTCGGTGGCCGTCAGCAGCAGCCGGTCCAGCACGCAGCCGCAGGGCGCCAGGATGCCGGTGACGCTGTAGGGGTTCTCGCCATGGGCGTGGCCATTGGCACCCAGGCCGTGCGAGCCGATGAAGCGCGCGCCGACCGTCAGCCCGGTGCTGGCAGCCACCTGGCTGCCCGCGACCGCCTGCATCGGTGCGCTCCACAGCGTGCCCTGGGTCAGCGTGACGCCGTAGTGCTGCGCATAGGCCGGCGTGGTGCCGACGATCCGGAAGCCGCGGAAGGTGTCGCCCAGGCTGATCGGGATCAGCCGGGCGATCCGCGCGTCCTTCTGCAACTCCTGCACATCGGCCAGCGCGATGTTGCCCGGCGGCACATCGATATGGAAGACGCCCGCCAGGATCAGCTGCATCGGGCTGCCCTTCGCGCCGACGACGACGTCGATGCCGGCCAGGTCGCGCTCGAAGGCCTGATCGATCTGGCTGCTGACCAGCAGCAGAAAGCTGATCGAGCCCAGCCCGAGCGTCAGCAGCAGCAAGTTCAGCGCGGCTGCCAGCGGGCGGGCCCACAGGTAGCGCCAGGCGATCGCGAGCATCTGCCTCATGCGGCCCCCTGCCCGGCTGGTCCGCTGCCCAGCCGGCAGCGTTGCGCCTGCGGCAGCGCGCTGGCCACACGGACATCGTGCGTGGCAATCACCAGACTGGCCTGCAAGCGGTCGGCGGTGTCGGACAGGAGTTGCAACGCGGCGGCAGCGGCCGCGTCATCCAGGCTCGCCGTTGGCTCGTCCGCCAGGATGACGCGGGGCCGCAGCAGAACGGCCCGGGCGAGCGCGACCCGCTGCGCCTGCCCGCCGGACAGCTGGGCCGGGCGCCGCTGTGCCAGCGCCTCCAGGCCGAGGGCGGCCAGCACCTGGGTCACCGCCGCCGGGTCGGCCGGCACGCCGGCGGCCCACGGGGCCAGGGCGAGATTGCCCTGCACCGTCAGCGCCTCGCTCAGATGCAGACGCTGCGGCAGGAAGCCGATCGCCCGCCCGCGCCAGGCGTCCAGCGTCACCGCGCTGAGCGCCTGCAGGTCCTGCCCGGCCACCGCCAGCTGGCCACCGGTTGGCCGCAGCAGTCCGGCGGCCAGCGCCATCCAGGTGGACTTGCCGGCCCCCGAGGCCCCGTGCAGCAGCAGCGTGCCGCCCTGCGGCAGGTCCACGTCCGGGAAGGCCAGGTCCGGGCCCTGGGCGTAGTGGTAGCGCAGGCCCTCGCTGCGGATCACGGTGTGGCTCCCGAGGCGCAGTCGGCGCAGACGCCACGCACCGCCATGTCCAGGCGCAGGCCCTGGTAACCGAGCGCCTGCAGCGTCTCGATCGCGGTGCGTGCGGCGCGCTCCAGATCCAGCGCGCTGGCCTGCAGCGCACCGGCCAGCGGGCGCTCGCGGTGGCAGCTCCGGCATTCGAAATGGGGCGTGGCGTGCACGCTGGCCGGCATGGCCTGGTAACGCCGCACACGCCGTGCATCGACCCGGCACAGCAGCAGGCCGACCTGCGTCAGCCGGTCGATCAGCCGGTAGAGCGTCACGCGGTCCAGCCCGGCGGCGCCGTCGCCCTGCAGGGCCGCCTGCAGCTGGGCATGCGTGAAGCTGGTGTCCGGGTGGGCGAGCATCCAGCCCAGCACCTGCCGCGCCGCCTGGGTACGGCGCAGGCCATGGGCGCTGAGCAGGGCATCGATCGGATCGTCGGGCAGCGGCGGCATGAGGGTCTTTATTGCAACTGGGTTGCATTAAACCACAACGAACGCTGCTCTATAGTCGGCCGCCATGCACGCCTCCCCCACCTCGAACCCGCCCACCGCCCATCTGCGGATCCACCAGTACCGCACGCTCGCGCCGGGCCCCCGCGTGATCGTGCTCGGCGCCGTCCATGGCAATGAGACCTGCGGCACACGCGCGATCGAGCGCCTGGTGCAGGCGCTCGACAGCGGGGCGCAGACCCTGGCGCGCGGGCAGCTGACGCTGGTGCCCGTGACCAACCCGCTGGCCTACCAGCGCCAGCAGCGCAATGGCGAGCGCAACCTGAACCGCAACCTGCTGCCGAACGCCTCGCCACAGGACTATGAGGACCGCATCGCCAACGTGCTGTGCCCGCTGCTGGCCGAGCACGACGTGCTGCTGGACCTGCACTCCTTCCAGTCGCAGGGCGAGCCCTTCGTGATGCTCGGCCCGGTGGACAACACCGGTGACCTGGAGCCTTTCGCGCAGGCGGCGCAGGAGCAGGCGCTGGCCCTGCGCCTGGGCCCGCGGCGCATCGTCGAGGGCTGGCTGCAGACCTATGCCGTCGGGGTGCAGCGCCGCCTGGAGCGCACCGCGCCGGGCGACCGGGCCCATCTGCTGAGCACCGACCCCTGCTACGGCATCGGCACCACCGAGACCATGCGCCGCCACGGCGGTTATGCGCTGACGCTGGAATGCGGCCAGCACCAGGACCCGCAGGCGCCCGAGGTGGCCTGGCAGGCGATCCAGCGCACGCTGGCGCACCTGCAGCTGATCGACCAGCCGGCGCCCGCCCCGACCCCGGCCGTCGAGTTCCTGCGCCTGACCGAGGTGGTGGACCGCCTGCATGCCGGCGACAGCTTCGCCCGGCCCTGGTCCAGCTATGACCGGGTGCAGGCCGGGCAGACGATCGGCACGCGGCACGACGGCACACCGGTCTGCGCACCCCAGGACGGCTTCATCGTGTTCCCGAACGCGAATGCCGTCGCGGGCAACGAATGGTTCTACTTCGCGCAGCCGAGCACCCGCAGCCTCGGCGGCTGACCGGCCGCTGACCGGCCGCTGACCGGCGGCCGCCGGCGGCGATTCGCCGCGCGCCGCCACCGCCGCGATTGACGAGACCGGGGCCGTCCGGCTACATTACTAACCCGTCAGTCATTAATTTTCCGATGCCCCCGAACGTTCCTGTTGGCGAGCCGCCCGCCGTGGTGCCGCACGCGAAGACCGCCCGCCGCAAGCAGGCCCGTCCGAGCGAGCTGGTGGCCGCCGCGCTGGACCTGTTCGTCGAAAAGGGCTTCGCCGCCACCCGGGCCGAGGAAGTCGCCACCCGGGCCGGTGTCTCCAAGGGCACGCTGTTCCTGTACTTCGCCAGCAAGGAAGACCTTTTCAAGGCGGTGGTGCGAGAGAACATCTCCGGCCTGTACCCGGAGTGGTCGGTGGAGCTGGACAACTACACCGGCAGCACCGCGGAGCTGCTGCACTACTGCATGCAGGCCTGGTGGTCCCGCTTCGGCGACACCAAGGCCTCCGGCATCTCCAAGCTCATCATGAGCGAGGCACGCAACTTCCCGGAACTGGCCAGCTTCTACCAGCAGGAGGTCGTCGAGCCGGGCAGCGCGCTGATCCGGCGCATCCTGCAGCGCGGCGTCGACCGCGGCGAGTTCCACCCGATCGACATGCGCTACGGCGTCTATGTCGTGCTGGCCCCGATGATGTTCCTGGTGACCTGGAAACACTCGCTGGGCGCCTGCCTGCCGGCCCAGACCGGCATCGTGCCGCAGGAGTACCTGCGCTTCCAGATCGACACCATCCTGCGCGGCCTGGCCCGGCCCGCTGCCGCCCCCCCGAAAGGATCTGCCCCGTGATTCGCCGATGGTTCCAGTGGGGCCTTGCCGCCCTGGTGATCGCCGCCCTCGCCTTCGGCGTGCTGCGCGTGCTGTCGCAACGCAAGGAGCAGCAGGCCGCCGATGCGGCCAAGCTGTTGCAGCGCGCCCAGGCCGGCATCGAGGTCGCCCCGACAGACCTGGTCGCCGTGCAGCTGCGCACGCTGGCGCGCACGGTGCCGGTTTCCGGCAGCCTGAAGGCGGCCAACACCGTTGTCGTCAAGGCCCGCGTCGCCGGTGAGCTGCAGGGCCTGAGTCTGCGCGAGGGCGACGCCGTACGGGCCGGGCAGACCGTCGCCCGGGTCGAGCCGGCCGACAGCCAGGCCCGGCTGCGGCAGACCGAGCAGCAGGCCGAGGCCGCGCGCGCGCAGGTCGACATCGCGCGGCGCAGCTTCGAGAACAACCGTGCGCTGAAGGCCCAGGGCTTCATTTCGCAGTTCGCGCTGGACTCCGCCGCCGCGAACCTGGCTGCCGCCGAGGCCAGCTACCAGGCGGCCCTGGCCGCCGCCGACGTGACCCGCAAGGCGCTGGAGGACACCGTGCTGCGCGCGCCGATCGCCGGCCTGGTGTCGCAGCGCCTGGCCCAGAACGGCGAGCGCCTGGCGGTGGACGGCCGGGTGCTGGAAATCGTGGACCTGCGCCGCATGGAGCTGGAAGCCAGCCTGAGCGCTGCCGAGGCCCTGCAGGTGCAGCCCGGCCAGAAGGCGCGGCTGCAGATTGAAGGTGTCCCGACGCCGGTGACCGCCACCGTCGCGCGGGTCAACCCGACCGTGCTGGCCGGCAGCCGCGCGGTGCTGGCCTACCTGGTGCTGGATCCGGTGCCGGGCCTGCGCCAGGGCCTGTTCGCCCAGGGACAGGTGCAGGTCGGCAGCGTGCAGGCCACCGCGGTGCCGCTCAATGCCGTGCGCACCGACAAGCCGCTGCCCTATGTGCAGCTGATCCGTGACCAGCGGCTGGTGCACCAGCAGGTGCAGGTCGGCGAGCGCGCCGACGCGGACGGCCAGACCGTCGTCGCGGTGCAGGGCCTGCCGGAGAACACCCGCGTGCTCAGCGGCGCCCTGGGTCCGCTGCGCGAGGGCACGCCGGTGACGCTGACCGCTGGCGGCAAATAGGCATGTGGTTCACGCGCGTCAGTCTGCAGAACCCGGTCTTTGCGACCATGGTCATGCTGGCCCTGGTGGTGCTGGGCCTGTTCTCCTACCAGCGGCTGCAGATCGACCAGTTCCCGAACGTCGACCTGCCGGTCGTCGTGGTGATCACCGACTACCCCGGTGCGGCACCGGAGATTGTCGAAAGCGAGGTCACGAAGAAGGTCGAGGAAGGCGTCAACTCGATCGCCGGCATCAATGCGCTGACCTCGCGCACGACCGAGGGCCAGTCGGTCGTGATCCTGGAGTTCGGCCTGCATGTGGATGGCCGCAAGGCGGCGGAGGACGTTCGCGAGAAGGTGGCGGCGATCAAGCCGCTGCTGCGCACCGAGGTCAAGGAGCCGCGCGTGCTGCGTTTCGACCCGGCAGCCCGGTCGGTCTGGTCGGTCGCGGTGGTTCCGGATACGAAGACGGCCACCGGCACACGACCGATGTCGGCCGTGGAAATGACGAACTGGGCCGACCAGGTGCTCAAGAAGCGCCTGGAGAACGTGCGCGGTGTCGGCTCTGTCAGCCTGGTCGGCGGCACCAAGCGCGAGATCAACCTCTATCTGAACCCGCAGGCCCTGGAGGCCTTCGGCATCACGCCGGACCAGGTCGTCAGTGCGGTGCGCAACGACAACCAGGACCTGCCGCTGGGCGCCATCCGCTCCCGCGACCAGGAGCGCGTGATCCAGATCGAGGCCCGCATCGAACGTCCGGAGGAGTTCGGCCGCATCATCGTCGCGCGGCGCAACGGCGCCGCGGTCCGGCTGGACCAGGTGGCGCGGGTCGCCGACGGCGCCCAGGAAGTGGACAGCCTGGCGCTGTACAACGGCGAGCGCACGCTGCTGCTGACGGTACAGAAGTCGCAGGACGAGAACACGATCGCGGTCGTGGATGGCCTGCAGAAGGCCGTGGCCGACATGCAGACCCGGCTGCCCCCGGGCCTGGCGTTGCAACTGATCACCGACGGTTCGCGCCAGATCCGGGTGTCGGTGGACAACGTGCGCCGCACGCTGATCGAGGGCGCGGTGCTGACGGTGCTGATCGTGTTCCTGTTCCTGAACTCCTGGCGCTCGACGGTGATCACCGGGCTGACGCTGCCGATCGCGATCATCGGCACCTTCCTGTTCATGAACATGTTCGGCTTCACGATCAACATGATCACGCTGATGGCGCTGAGCCTGTGCGTTGGCCTGCTGATCGACGACGCGATCGTGGTGCGCGAGAACATCGTGCGCCATGTGCAGATGGGCAAGACCCCGTTCCAGGCCTCGCTGGACGGCACGCAGGAGATCGGCCTGGCGGTGCTCGCCACCACACTGTCGATCGTGGCCGTGTTCATGCCGATCGGCTTCATGGGCGGCATCATCGGCAAGTTCTTCCATGAGTTCGGGCTGACGATCGTCGCGGCGGTGCTGATCTCGATGTTCGTCAGCTTCACGCTGGACCCGATGCTGTCCTCCGTCTGGCACGACCCGAGCATCGACACCCACGGAAAGCCCCAGGGCGGCTGGTACGGCCGGACGATCGGCCGCGTGACCGGCGCATTCGACCGGGCCACCGACGCGCTGATCGACGCCTACCAGGCGATCCTGCGCCGGGCGCTGGGGCACCGGCTGGTCACCGTGGTGCTGGCCGTGGTGGTCTTCGCCACCAGCATCGCGATGGTGCCGCTGCTGGGCACGGAGTTCGTGCCGAAATCCGACTTCTCCGAGACCACGCTGAACTTCTACACGCCGATGGGCTCCTCGCTGGAGGTGACCGAGGCCAAGGCGCGCCAGGTCGAGGCGATCGTGCGCGCGCAGCCGGAGGTGCGCTACACGCTGACCACGATCAACACCGGCAACGCGCCCGGCAAGATCTCGGCCAGCGTGTATGTGCGTCTGGTCGACCGCAAGGACCGCGACAAGAGCGTGGATGCGCTGTCGGAGACCCTTCGTGCCCGGCTGCAGAAGATCCCCGGCATCACGGTCACGCATGTGGGTCTGCTGGATTCGGTGGGGGGCAACAAGCAGATCCAGTTCTCGATCCAGGGGCCGAACCAGGGCGAACTCGAGCGCATCGCCCGGCTCGCGATGGAACGGCTGCGCGGCATCCCCGGGCTGGTCGACCTGGATTCCAGCGTCAAGCCCGACAAGCCGACGCTGGACGTGGCCGTGCGCCGCGACGTGGCCTCCGACCTCGGCGTCAGCACCACGCAGATCGGCACGGCGCTGCGCACGCTGGTGGCCGGCCAGACCGTGGGCAACTGGCGGGCGCCCGACGACCAGACCTACGACGTCAACGTGCGGCTGGCGCCGGAGGCCCGCAACGCGCCGGACGACCTGCTGCGCCTGCCCTTCTCCGCCGGCACCAATGCAGACGGCTCGACCCGGATCGTGCGGCTGAACCAGGTGGCCGAGGTGCGCGAGGGCACCGGCCCGAACCAGATCAACCGGCGCGACCTGACCCGCGAGGTGAGCCTCAGCGCCAATGCCGACGGCCGCTCCGCCGGCGAGATCTCGGCCGACATCCGCAGCACCATGGAGGGCATCGCGATGCCGCCGGGCTACAGCTTCAAGTTCAGCGGCGCGACCAAGGACATGGCCGAGGCCTTCGGCTACGCGATCTCGGCGCTGGTGCTGGCGATCGTGTTCATCTACATGATCCTGGCCAGCCAGTTCAAGAGCTTCCTGCAGCCGCTGGCCCTGATGACCGCGCTGCCGCTGACGCTGATCGGCGTGGTGGCCGCACTGCTGCTGTTCCGCTCGACGCTGTCGATGTTCTCGGTGATCGGCGTCGTGATGCTGATGGGTCTGGTCACGAAGAACGCGATCCTGCTGGTGGATTTCGCGATCCGGGCCCGCCAGGCGCAGATCGCCCCTGACGGCAGCCGGCAACCCGGCCTGGACCGCCACGACGCGCTGCTGCTGGCCGCCCGGGTGCGGCTGCGCCCGATCCTGATGACCACGCTGGCGATGGTGTTCGGCATGGTGCCGCTGGCCTTCGCGATCACCGAGGGCTCGGAGGTGCGTGCGCCGATGGGGCAGGCGGTCATCGGCGGCGTCATCACGTCCTCGCTGCTGACGCTGGTGGTGGTGCCGGTCGTGTACTGTTATATGGACGATCTGGCGGTCTGGCTGCGGCGGGTGGCCGGCCTGGCGCCAGCGCCTAGAATTGGCGGCGAGCCCTGAACCCGGCTATTTTGGAGTGATGCAAGCGATGAATCTGGAACAAGCCCGCTTCAACATGATCGAGCAGCAGATCCGCCCCTGGGAGGTCCTGGACGCCCAGGTGCTGCACCTGCTGTCGGTCGTCAAGCGCGAGGACTTCGTGCCCCCCGGTTACCGCAACCTGGCCTTTGTCGACATGGAGATTCCGCTGACCGACGGCCAGTGCATGCTGGCGCCGCGGGTCGAGGCCCGGCTGCTGCAGGACCTGGGTGTGCAGAAACACGAGAAGGTGCTGGAGATCGGCGCCGGCTCCGGCTACATGGCCGCCCTGCTGGCCCACCGTGCTCAGCGCGTCATCAGCCTGGAGATCCATGCCGAACTGGCCCGTACCGCCCGCGCGAACCTGCAGGCCGCCGGCGTGCTGAACGCCGAGGTGCGCCACCTGGACGGCGCCCGCGGCGTGCCGGTCGAGGCCCCGTTCGACGTGATCCTGCTCAGCGGCTCGCTGCCGGAGGTCCCGCAGTCGCTGCTGGGCCACCTGAAGGTCGGCGGCCGGCTCGGCGCGATCATCGGCGATGATCCGGTCATGCGGGCCACCATCGTGACCCGCGTCGGGGAGTCCCAGTTCCGTACCCAGCAGCCCTGGGACACCGTGGCCCCCCGCCTGCTGAACTTCCCGGAACCCTCCCGCTTCAGTTTCTGACGCCCCCGGATTGCCGATGATTGTCCAAGTCCGCCCCAAAGACCTCGCCGCCTGGATCGAGAGCGTGCGCAGCTTCGGCCAACCGCAGCTCGTCGACGTGCGCGAACCGTCCGAGCTGCGCACCGCCAGCATCCCGCCGAGCGACAGCTACACCTTTCTGGCGATCCCGATGGCCACGATTCCCGCTCGGCTGGCGGAACTCGACCCGCAAAAGCCGGTCGCATGTCTGTGCCACCACGGCGGTCGCAGCATGCAGGTCGCATCCTTCCTGCACGGGCGTGGCTTTGCGCAGGTGGCCAACATTGCCGGGGGCATCCATGCCTGGGCCGACGAAGTCGACCCGAGCATTCCACGCTACTGATCGCGGGTTCCGGTGTCGCGCTTGTCAAGGAAATCCATGAAGTTCCAGTTCCGCCTGCTTCCCCTGATCGCTGCGCTTGCGGCGGCGTCCGTTCTGCCGGCCCGCGCCCAGAGCCTGCTGGAACTCTACGAGGCGGCGCGCAGCTATGACGCGTCCTACCAGTCGGCGCGCTCGCAGTACGAGGCCACACTGGCGCGTGCGGAGCAGTCCCGCGCGGGCACGCTGCCCACCGTCGGGCTGGCGGGGTCGATGTCGCGCACGGCCATCGACGCCAACGTCCGGCTTGCCAACCCGGCCTTCGGCACGCAGACGGCCACCGTCAGCGCCTCGCAGCCGCTGTACCGGCCGGTGAACCAGCTCAACTACGAGCAGGGCCAGAAATCCATCGAGGCGGCGCAGTCGCAGCTGCAGGTGGCCGAG
>JAEUOX010000062.1 GCA_016790475.1 Rhodoferax sp.
GAGGTGTTCGACTTCCCGTTCCTGTTCGCGAACGAGAAGGAAGCCGATGTCATCGCCGACGGCCCGATCGGCCAGAAGATGCACGGCATGCTGGCCGACAAGGGCATCGTCGGCCTGTCCTACTGGGAGCTGGGCTTTCGCAGCATCACCAACAGCAAGCGGGCGCTCAACAAGGTCGAGGACGTCGAAGGCCTGAAGCTGCGCGTGATTCCCAACGCGATCAACGTCGACTGGGTCAAGGCCCTGAGCGCGAACCCGACGCCGATGCCCTTCCCGGAGGTCTATGCGGCGCTGGAGCAGAAGGCGATCGACGGCCAGGAGAACCCGGTCTCGGTGATCGCCGCGAACAAGTTCTGGGAGGTGCAGAAATTCGTCGCGCTGACGAACCACCAGTACAACCCGCAATCGGTGATCTTCAGCAAGAAGGTCTGGGACACGCTGTCCGCCGCCGAGAAGAAGATCATCGACGACGCCGCCGACGAGGCCACCAAGTCGCAGCGCGAGGCTTCCCGTGCGGCCGTGGCCGCCAACCTGGAGCTGCTGAAGAAGAACGGCATGACCGTCACGACCTTCCCGCCCGCGGAAGTGGCGAAGCTGCGCGAGAAGATGAAGCCGGTGATCGACAAGCACAGCGCCGCGCTGGGCACGGTGGTCACCGATGTCCAGGCCGAGCTGGCCAAGCTGCGCAAGTAGGCACGGCACCATGGCGCAGCCCCAGCTTCGCATCGCGGTGGCCGGTGCCGGCCTGATCGGTCAGGCGCACATCGCGCTGGCGCTGGCCAGCCCGGACTTCACGCTGGCGGCGGTCGTCGATCCGACGCCGTCGGCCGCGTCGGCCCAGGCGGTCGCGCGCGCCGGCGTGCCGCTGCTGGGCTCGCTGGACGAGCTGCTGGCGCGCGAGCGCCTGGACGCCATCGTGCTGGCCACGCCCAATGCGCTGCATGTGCCGCAGGCCGTGCAGTGCCTAGGGGCCGGCCTGGCGGTGCTGCTGGAGAAGCCGATCGCCCCGACCGTGGCCGAGGGCGAGGGCCTGGTGCGCCTGGTGCAGGAGCGCCGCGGCCGCCTGCTGATCGGCCACCACCGGGCGCACAGCCCGATCATGGCCAAGGCGCGCGCGGTCGTGGCCTCGGGGCAGCTGGGCCGCCTGGTCTCGGTGATGGGCAGCGCCACCTTCCTGAAGCCGGACCACTACTTCGACGACGGCCCCTGGCGGCGCGAGCCCGGCGGCGGGCCGATCCTGATCAACATGATCCACGAGGTGCACAACCTGCGCCTGCTGTGCGGCGAGATCACGGCGGTGCAGGCCATCGCCAGCAACGCAGTGCGCGGCTTCGCGGTCGAGGACTCGGTGGCCATCGGCCTGCAGTTCGCCAGCGGCGTGCTCGGCAACTTCATGCTCAGCGACACCGCGGCCAGCGCCCGCAACTGGGAGCACACCAGCCAGGAGAACAAGGCCTACCCCAGTTATGACGACGAGGACTGCTACGTGCTCGCCGGCACCAATGGCAGCCTGTCGATCCCGACGATGCGCCTGAAGACCTACCCCCGGCCGGAGGAGCGCTCCTGGTGGAAGCCCTTCGAGACCGGCGTCGTCGGCCTGGTGCGCGAGGACCCGCTGCGCCGCCAGCTCGCCCATTTCGCCCAGGTCACGCGCGGCGCGGCCGAGCCGCTGGTCAGCGCGCACGACGGGCTGCAGAATCTGCGGGTGACCGAGGCCATCGTGCAGGCGGCCCGCACCGGGCAGACGGTGCGGCTGGACTGAGCCGGTGCGGCACCTTCCGATTTCCCTTCGCAACGAGAACCCCCATGAAAATCCTTGTGCTCCACGGCGTCAACCTCAACATGTTCGGCAAGCGCGACCCGGCGCAGTACGGCACGACCACGCTGGCCGAGATCGATGCCGGCCTGGCCACGCTCGGGCGCGAGCTCGGTGCCGAGGTCGAGTGCTTCCAGACGAACTTCGAGGGCGCGATGTGCGAGCGCATCCACCGGGCGCATGGCGAGGCGGTGGACGCCGTCTGCATCAACGCCGGCGCCTGGACGCACTACAGCTACGCGATCCGCGATGCGCTGGCGATCCTGAAGTGCCCGATCGTCGAGGTGCACATGTCCAACATCCATGCCCGCGAGGCCTTCCGCCATGTGTCGGTGTTCGCCGAGATCGTGCGCGGGCAGATCTGCGGCTTCGGCGCCGAGAGCTACCTGCTCGGGCTGCGTGCCGCGGTGCAGGCGGCAGGGGCCGCGAAGCGATGATCAACGGCAGCACGGAGGTCATCGCGCACGTCGGTTTCCCGACGCATGCCTTCAAGGCGCCGATGATCTACAACCCGTACTTCGAGCAGGCGGGTATCAACGCGGTCGTCGTGCCGATGGGCATCCACCCCGAGGACTACCCGGTCGCGCTGCGCACGCTGTTCCGGATGAGCAACATCCGCGGCGCGCTGGTGACGATGCCGCACAAGATCACGACCGTCGGCCTGATGGACGAGATCACGCCGACCGCACGGGTGGCGGGTGCCTGCAACGCGGTGCGCCGCGACGCCGACGACCGCCTGATCGGCGACATGTTCGACGGGGCCGGCTTCGTGCGCGGTGTGCTGCGCAAGGGGCTCGCCCTGCGAGGCGCCCGGGTGCTGGTCGTCGGCAGCGGCGGCGTGGGCTGCGCCATCGCCGCATCGTTGGCGGCCGAGGGCATCACTGCGATCCGGCTCTACGACGTGCAGAGTGCCTCGGCCGAGGCACTGGCCGGCCGGCTGCGGCAGCAGTACCCGGCGCTGGAGGTGCATACCGGGTCGAACGATCCGAGCGGCTGCAACCTGGTCGTCAACGCGACGCCGATGGGCATGAACGCGGGCGATCCGCTGCCGCTGGATGTGGCCCGGCTGACGCCCGACACCTTTGTCGGCGAGGTCGTCATGAAGCAGGAGATGACCGCCTTCCTGACCGCCGCGCAGGCGCGCGGCTGCCGGGTGCAGATCGGCTCGGACATGCTGTTCGAGCAGATCCCGGCTTACCTGGAGTTCTTCGGCTTCCCGACCACGACGCCGGAACACCTGCGCGCGGTTGCAAGGTTGGCCTACTAGGCTTGCAACGCCGCCCGGCGGATCCGGGTACAGTCGGCGCCATGCTTGGTGCTGCCCCCCCGGTCCCGCTGCTGGTTGACGAATCCGAGGTCGAGATCACCGCGATCCGGGCCCAGGGTGCGGGCGGGCAGAACGTCAACAAGGTCGCCAGCGCGATCCACCTGCGCTTCGACATCGGCGCCTCCCGGCTGCCGGACGGCGTCAAGGCTCGCCTGCTGGCGCTGCGCGACAAGCGCATCACGCAGGACGGCGTGCTGGTGCTCAAGGCCCAGACGCACCGCACGCAGGAGATGAACCGGCTGGAGGCCTATGCCCGGCTGCATGAACTGATCCACAGTGTCGCGGAGCCGCCCCGCGTGCGCCGCGCGACGCGCCCGACCCGCGCCTCGGTCGGTCGCCGGCTCGACGACAAGGCCCGGCGCGCGCAGACCAAGGGCCTGCGCGGCCGCGTCTCGGAGGGCCTGGCATGACTGAACCGGCCGGCACCGATGCCGACGAGCGCAGCCTGCGCTTCTTTGCCGATCTGCCGGTGCTGGCGACGGCCGACGCGACCTTCGACACCAGCCGCTACCGGCCCGCGCCGGACGACTGGGTGCTGGTCGTCACCGACATCGTCGGGTCCACGCAGGCGGTGGCGGCCGGCCAGCACAAGACCGTGAATTTCGTTGCCGCGATGGCGATCGCCGCGCTGAAGAACCTGTGTGCGCCGACCTCGCTGCCCTTCCTGTTCGGCGGGGACGGCTCCGTCGTGATGGTGCCGCCGCGTTTTGCCGAGGCGGCACGGCTGGCGCTGGCCCGGGTGCGCGGCTTTGCGCTGCGCGAATGCGGGCTGCAGCTGCGCGTCGGTGCGGTGCCGGTCGGCCTGCTGCGCGGCTTTGGCTGCGATGTGCTGGTCGGGCGCTTCGAGCCCTCGCCGGGCAACAGCTTCGGCGTGTTCCTGGGCGGCGGCATCGCGACGCTGGAGTCGGCGGTCCGCGGGCGCGGTGACGCGGCGCTGGCGGCCCAGGCCGCGATTCCGGCCGAGCTGGATGACGGCCAGCCGGTGGATCTGGATGGCCTGTCCTGCCGCTGGAAACCGCTGCAGTCCGGCCGCGGCAAGATGGTCACATTGATCCTGCAGGGCGCCCGCGACCCGGGCGCGGTGCATGCGCAGGTGATGGCGCTGGCCGGCCAGGGCCCGGCCTCCCGCCCGGCGCGGCGCGACACGCTGCGCGGCAGCTGGCCGCCGGGCAACCTGTGGCTGGAGGCGCGGGCCGCGCGCCGTGGCGGCTCACTGTGGGGCGCCTGGCTGCGGCTGATGGTCTGGACCTTCCTGGCCTGGCTGATCCTGAAGGTCGGCCGCCCGATCGGCCGCTTCGACCCGGACCGCTACCTGGACGAGGTGGCCCACAACACCGACTTCTGCAAGCACGATGACACCGTGAGCTTCGTGATCGACTGCCCGCTGCCGGCGATCGATGCGATCCGCGCCTACCTCGACGGGCTGGCCGCCCAGGGCACGCTGCGCTACGGCATGCATGTGTCGGAGACCGCGCTGATGACCTGCCTGGTCACGTCCACGGTGGACAGCCTGCATGTGCACTTTGTCGACGGTGGGGATGGCGGCTACACCAGCGCGGCCAAGGTGCTGAAGGCGCAGGCCCGCGGCCCAGCCGCTTCTTCCGCGGCGCCTTGAGCGCATCCACTCCGACTCCGGCAGGGTCTGCAGGACTCGGCCTGCTTGGCGAGGGGGCTTGTTTGATACCCTAATGGGTATATACTGCGGGGGGTATGTAGTTCAACCCCAGCCTCAAGGAGACGACCATGGCCCATATCGTGATAGTCGGTGCCGGACTCGGCGGCATGCCGGCGGCCTACGAGTTGCGCGAGATCCTTCCCCGGGAGCACCGCATCACGGTGCTCAACCCGGTGGACTACTTCCAGTTCACGCCGTCCAATCCCTGGGTGGCCGTCGGATGGCGCAAGCACGAAGGGGTCACGATGCCGATCGCGCCGGCGCTGCAGCGCAAGGGCATCGACTTCAAGGCCCAGGCCGTCACCGCCATCGATGCGCCGGCCAACCGGCTGACGCTGGCGGATGGGTCCCAGTTGGACTACGACTATCTGGTCCTCACCACCGGCCCGAGGCTGAGCTTCGACGAGGTGCCTGGTGCCGGTCCGCACGGGGGCCACACGCACTCGGTGTGCACGGTGGCGCACGCGGAGAAGTTCTTTTCCGAGTATGAGGAGTTCCTGAAGAACCCCGGCCCGATCGTGATCGGCGCGATGCCGGGTGCGAGCTGCTTCGGTCCGGCCTACGAGTTCACGTTCATCGTGGACGCGGACTTGCGCCGGCGCAAGCTGCGCCACAAGGTCCCCATCACCTATGTCACCAGCGAGCCCTACATCGGGCACCTGGGCCTGGGCGGTGTGGGGGACAGCAAGTCGATGATGGAGTCGGAGCTGCGCGGCCACGACATCAAGTGGATCACCAACGCGAAAACGCACCGGGTCGAGGCGGGCCGATTGTTCACGACCGAGCTGGACGACAAGGGCCAGCCCTACCGGGAGCATGAACTGCCGTTCCGCCTGTCGATGATGCTGCCGGCCTTCAAGGGGGTCGACCCGGTGATGGCGGTGCCGCAACTGTGCAACCCACGCGGCTTTGTGATCATCGACGAGTTCCAGCGCAGCAAGGCCTACCGCAACATCTTTGCGGCAGGCGTGTGCGTGGCGATCCCGCCGGTCGAGGCGACGCCTGTGCCAACCGGTGCGCCCAAGACCGGCTACATGATCGAGACCATGGTGTCGGCGATCGCGCACAACATCGCGGACGAGCTGGCGGGTCGTCCGGCCACGGCCCAGGGCACCTGGAACGCGATCTGCCTGGCGGACATGGGCGACACCGGCGCCGCCTTCGTGGCGCTGCCCCAGATTCCGCCGCGCAACGTGAACTGGTTCAAGAAGGGCAGGTGGGTGCACCTGGCCAAGATTGCATTCGAGAAATACTTCATGCGCAAGATGAAGACCGGCAATTCCGAGCCGGTCTACGAGAAGTATGTTCTCAAGGCGCTGGGCATCGTGCGCCTGGCGGAATGATTGACCGAAACACGATTCCGGAGGATTCACCATGAGCGACCCGATGCAGTCCGTGCGCCTTGTGCAGCGGCGGGATTACCAGTTTGATGTGCACTTCGGCGAAGGGCTGCCTCCGCTGCTGGCCGATGAACCGGCGCCGCTGGGGCAGGGCGCCGGTCCCTCGCCGGTGCAGCTGCTGGCGGCCGCGGTGGGCAACTGCCTCAGCGATTCGTTGCTGTTCGCATTGCGTAAGTTCAAGCAGCAGCCGGAGCCGATCACCTGCACCGTGGCGGCGGAAGTCGGGCGCAATGCCGAGGGCCGCATGCGGGTGCTGCGGATGCAGGCCACGCTGACGCTTGGTGTGCCGGCCGCCAACCTGCAACACCTGGATCGCGTACTGTCGCAGTTCGAGGGCTTCTGCACCGTCACGCAAAGCGTGGCGGGTGCGATACCGGTCACGGTGGAGGTGCTCGACGCGACCGGTGCGGTGCTGAAGTCCTGATGAAGGTGTCCGACCGACCTGCCGATCCGGCGCTGCACAGGTGCGTCCTCGCAGCGCTGGCGCTGGCTGCTGCCGCGTTGGGCGCCGGGCCGGCCCGCGCCCAGAGCCTGCTGGAACTCTACGAGGCGGCGCGCAGCTATGACGCGTCCTACCAGTCCGCCCGCTCGCAGTACGAGGCCACGCTGGCGCGTGCGGAGCAGTCCCGCGCGGGGACGCTGCCCACCGTCGGCCTGGCGGGGTCGATGTCGCGCACGGCCATCGACGCCAACGTGCGGCTTGCCAACCCGGCCTTCGGCACGCAGACGGCCACCGTCAGCGCCTCGCAGCCGCTGTACCGGCCGGTGAACCAGCTCAACTACGAGCAGGGCCAGAAATCCATCGAGGCGGCGCAGTCGCAGCTGCAGGTGGCCGAG
>JAEUOX010000098.1 GCA_016790475.1 Rhodoferax sp.
CATGTTGGCGCCCTCGGTCACGAAGGTACCGAAGGTGCGGCTGGTATAGAACCCTCGGGAATCGTTGACGACGATCGGGATCTTGCCCAGCGCCTGCACATAGTCGAAGGCCCGCGCGACGGTCTCGTCGTCGGTCTGCCGGCCGCGGATGATCTCGACCAGCTTCATCTTGTCGACCGGGCTGAAGAAATGGATGCCGATGAATTTCTCCGGGCGGGCGCTGGCGGTGGCCAGACCGCTGATCGGCAGCGTGGAGGTGTTGCTGGCGAAAAAGCCGCCTGCGGCCAGCATCGGCTCGGCCTCGCGGGTCACGGCGGCCTTCAGCTCGCGCTTCTCGAACACCGCCTCGATGATCAGGTCGCAGCCCGACAGGTCCGCCGCCCGGTCGGTCGGGGTGATGCGGGCGAGCAGGGCGGCCTGGTCGGCGGCGCTCATCCGGCCCTTGTCCACGCGGGGCTGCGTGACCCGGGCGCTGTAGGCCTGGCCCTGCCGGGCCTTGTCCAGGCTGACGTCCTTCAGCACGGTCGCGATGCCGCGGCTGGCCTGCGCATACGCGATGCCGCCACCCATCATGCCGGCGCCCAGCACACCGACGCGGGCCGGCTTGAAGCGCGGCACGCCGGCGGGCCGGGACTGGCCCGACTTGATCGCGTTCATGTTGAAGAAGAAGGTGTTGATCATGTTGCGCGCCACCGGGCTCACGATCAGCTTGGCCAGGTAGCGCGTCTCGATGCGCAACGCGGTGTCGTAGTCGACCTGCGCACCTTCGACCATGGCCGCGAGCGCCGCCTCCGGGGCCGGGTACAGACCACGCGAGTTCTTCTTGATCATGGCCGGCGCGACCGCCAGCGCCTGCGCGATCTGCGGGCTGTTGACGCTGCCGCCGGGCATCCGGTAGCCCTTTTCGTCCCACGGGTGGCTGGCCTGCGGGTGGGCCTCGATCCAGGCGATGGCGGCCTCGCGCAGCGCGGCGGCGTCCGGCACCAGCGCATGCAACAGGCCGGCCTCCAGACCCTCCCGCGGACTGAACAGCCGGCTCTCCAGGATGTAGGGCTGCGCACCCATCAGGCCCAGCAGCCGCGTCATCTTCGTGATGCCGGTGGCGCCCGGGATCAGACCCAGCGTGATCTCGGGCAGGCCGAGTTGGATCTTGCGGTCGTCGACAGCGATGCGGTGGTGGCCGATCAGCGCCACCTCCCAGCCGCCACCCAGCGCGGCACCGTTGATGCAACTGACCACCGGCTTGCCCAGCGTCTCCAGCGTGCGGAAGTGGCGCTTGGTCTGCTCGATCTCGCGGAAAACGGCCGGCGCGTCCGCCGACGTCAGGCGCATCGTGCCCTTGAGGTCGGCGCCGGCAAAGAAGGTGCTCTTGGCGGAGGTCAGCAGGATGCCGCGGATCGCGTCCTTGTCCTGCAGCACCCGGGCGGCGAGGGTACCCAGGTCCCCCTGCCAGTCGCGGCACATGGTGTTGACCGGCGAGCCGGGCTCGTCGAAGGTGATCGTCGCGATGCCCTGCTCGAGCGTGTAGCGGATGGTCTTCATCAGATGCGCTCCACGATCGTCGCGATGCCCATGCCGCCGCCCACGCACA
>JAEUOX010000179.1 GCA_016790475.1 Rhodoferax sp.
GCAGGTAGATGCGCCCGCGCGTCGCGGTGCGGGAGGCGGCCTCGGTCAGCATCGCCACATACTTCGTCTTCTGCTCGGCCGTCAGCACGTCGCCGATGCGGGCCCGCAGGTCGGCCATGATGCGGTCGCGCGCCTTCGGGCGCTCCTCTGGCGCCAGGTCGCGCAGCGTCAGGAAGCGCGGGCGCACGTCGGCCATCAACGCATCGACCTTGGCCGCCTGGTCCGGCGTCAGGCGCAGTTCGGCGACCAGCCGGTTGCGAAACTCCAGCAGCGGGCCGCCGCCGCCCGCGCCCCCACCGGCCAGCGGCGCCGCGACCGGGCCGGACGGGTTGCCGGCGCCTGCCACAGGCGCTGCGGTCGATGGTGCCGGCGTGGATGCCTGTGCACCCGACGACGCGGCGCGCGCGGCGGCCGGCGCACCGCGGGCTGCTGGCAGGCCATTGGCGACGCCACCCGCCCCGGCCGCCGCCTGCGCCCCCTGCGGTGTCGCCGCCCCCTGCCCCAGCGACTGCGCCAGCAGCCGCTCATAGGTCTGGCGCTGCGCCGGCGTCAGCATGTCCCGGATCTTCTGCTGCATCTCGGCCCGCAGCCGCCCGCGCATGGCGGCCCGGTCCGCGTCGGACAGGTCGGCCATGCCCTGGAAGCGCGGCCGCATCTCGGCGCCGATCGCATCCAGCCGCGCCTGCTGCTCGGTGGTGAGCTCCAGCGCCGTGATCAACCGCTCGCGCTGGGCCGCCGCACCGCCGCCGTCGCCCCCGCCCGATCCGGCGCCACGCACCGGCTGCGCCATCGCCGACGGGAACAGCGACCAGCCGCCAACGCTGCCGGTCGTGGTGCCGGACGCCGGCGCCGCGGTGCCCGAGGCCGCACCGGAGGCGGGCGCGGCCGGCGGCTCGACGCCGGCAATGCGCACGCGCAGTGCCGCGTTGGGCACCTTGAGCACGCTCTCACGCGCATCCGTGATGACGCGCACGTTGGCCGTCATGCCCGGCATCAGCCGCGAGCCGGTGTTCGAGAAGCCGACCACCGCAACATAGGTGACGACGTTGGCGATCGTCTGCGCCGCCTTGCGCACCTGGCGCACCGTCCCCTCGAAAGTCTGGCCCGGAAACGCGTCGACCGTGAAGGTGGCCCGCTGCCCTGTGCGGATGCGCCCGACATCGCTCTCGTCCACGCTGGCGTCCACCTGCATGTCGGACAGGTTCTGCGCGATCACGAAGAGTTCGGGCGCCTGCAGGCTGGCCGCCACCGTCTGGCCCTTCTCGATCGCGCGCTTGATGACGATGCCGTCCACCGGGGACGTGATCCGGGTGCGGGCCAGGTCGATGCGGGCCTGCGCCAGCGCCGCCTCGCGCTGCGCCACGTTGGCGCTGGCGGTCTTGATCTGCGCCTCGGTCACGGCCAACTGGGCCTGCGCGGCGCGCAGCGCGGCGGTCGAGGTGTTGACCAGCGCCCGGGCCCGGTCCGCCTCGCTCTGCGCGACGAACTGCTTCTCGACCAGGCTCAGCTTGCGCTCCAGGTCGCGCTGCGCCTCGTCCAGATCGACCTGCACGCGCGCCACCTGGGCGCGGCTGGCCGATGCGGTGGCCTGCGCGGTCAGGACCGCGGCGCGGGCCGCGTCGACATCCGCCTGCGAGGAGCGCACCCGGTACTCGAAGGTCTCCGGGTCGATCTGCGCGATCAGCTGGCCGGCCTTGACCTCGCTGTTGAAATCCACATACAGGTCGCGGATCTGGCCGGAGACCTGCGTCCCGACCGAGACCTGGGTCACCGGGTTGACCGCACCGCTGGCCGACACCGTCGCCTGCAGACTGCCCCGCTCGATCTTGCCGGTGCGGTACTGCACCGCCTCCGCCTGCCCGCGCTGCGTCCACCACCACCCGCCACCGGCGCCCAGGGCCAGCACGACGACGGTCCAACCGATCCAGGATTTCTTCATCGCACCATTCTAGGAAGTGCCGCCGTGCAGGATGCTTCCAGGGCCATGCGCTGTGTAAAGCTTTGGCAAAGCCACGCTGCATTTCGCACCGCACCGGCCGCATCTCGCGCCGGCGATCCTGCATTTCGTCGCATCGGCCTGGCGCCGACCCCGGCGGGCCGGCACAGTCCACCCATCCCACCCACCGGAGGCCCCATGAGCATCGACCCCGTCACCGCTATCCATATGAGCGCCGCGCTGCTCGCCACCGCGATCGGCCCGATTGCGCTGTGGGCCCGCCGCGCTGGCGCGAGCCGCCCGCGGCTGCACCGGGGCGCCGGTTATGCCTGGGTCACGCTGATGGTGCTGACGGCGCTGTCGGCGCTGTTCATCCGCCACAGCCCGCTGGCGCTGCTGGCCGGATTCAGCCTGGTCCACCTGCTGATACCGCTGACGCTGGGCATGCTGGTGCTGGCCTTCCGCTTCCTGTTCCAGGGCAATGTGACCGGCCACCGCAAGACGATGCGCCACCTGTACCTCGGCGCCTGCGTCGTTGCCGGCCTGTTCACCCTTTCCCCGCACCGGCTGCTGGGGCAACTGGTCTGGGGCCAGTGGCTCGGGCTGGTCTGAGTCCCTTCCGATCTGCTTATTCAAGGAGGTTTTCCATGCATGACACCACCCTTTCGTCCCAGGAGATCGAACGCCTGGCCCACAAGCGCGCCGGCGCCCGCATGGGCCTGCTGGTCCATGCCAGCGTCTTCCTGCTCGTCAATCTCGGCTTGTGGACGCTCGCACTGCTGGCCGGGCGGCACTGGGCGCTCTACCCCACGCTGGGCTGGGGGCTGGGGCTGTGCATCCATGCGGCCGTCGTGCTCGGTGCGCTGCCCGGGTCGCGCCTGTACCAGCGCCTGCTGCAGCAGGAGCGGGACCGCCTGCAACTGCAGAGAGATCCTTGGTGAGCGCAACACAGGCCCGCCAGGGCCCGGCTGCACACCTAGAATCCCCCGCCATGGCCAGCCTTCGAACGCCTGAAGAGATAGATCGCATCGCCCGCAAGCGCGCCGGCGCCAAGCTCGGCTGGTATGTGCACGCAATGATCTACCTGGCCGTGAACATCGCGATGTTCACCGCGTCGGCCTACGGCCTGCGGCAGCGGCCCTGGACGATCTACCCGGCCCTGGGCTGGGGCCTGGGGCTGGTGCTGCACGGCGTGGCGGTGTTCCTGCTGGGCTCGGGCAGCGGGCTGCGCGAGCGCATGGTCGAGCGCGAGCGCGAGCGGCTGCAGCGCGAGCAGCAGGGCCGCTGACGCGGCCCCCGCACGCCATGCGCATCGACTGGCTGAACAAGCTGGCTTACCTGCTGCAGACGCTGGCCTTCTGCCTGATGGTCGCCACCGTGCAGTATGCGATCCAGCCGGAGCGCAGCTACGAGATGCCGGTCGTCTACTCGCTGTGCATCGGCACGACGATCTGGGCGCTGATCGACTTCGGGCGCCACGCCTTTCCGTCTTCGGCGGAGACCGGCTGGCCGGCCGGCCTGCCCGGGTGGTTGTTGCCCTTGAGCGGCATCGTGGCCGGCTTCCTGCTCGGCACCGCGCTGGGCGACCTCTGGTTTGGCTGGTCCTCCTGGGATGTGCGGGCCCGGCCGCAGCTTTCGGCGTCGATCACGATCACCGCGATCGCGGGCGTCGCGGGCACCTACTACTTCTACAGCCGCAACAAGGCGCTGTACCTGGAGCGCAAGATGTCCGAGGCGCGCCGGCATGCCTCCGAGGCCCGGCTCAAGCTGCTGGAGACGCAGCTCGAACCCCACATGATGTTCAACACGCTGGCCAACCTGCGGGTGCTGATCGGCACCGACCCGGTACGCGCGCAGGAGATGCTGGACCGCATGATCTCCTACCTGCGGGCCACGCTCGGGGCCTCGCGCAGCAGCCTGCACCCGCTGCAGGCGGAGTTCGCCCGG
>JAEUOX010000183.1 GCA_016790475.1 Rhodoferax sp.
GGTCCAGCTCAAGGACGAGCTCGCGGTCTACCGCAAGGTGGTCGAGACCGCCAAGCTCAAGCTGGACTGATCCGCCGCAACCGGCATGGCGTCCGCGCCCTCGGGCATCGACACCTTCGTCGACGCCCTGTGGCTGGAGGAAGGGCTCTCGGCGAACACACTGGCCGCGTACCGCCGCGACCTGACGCTGCTGGAGCGCTGGCTGGTCGCGCGGGGCAGTGCCCTGGACGCGCTGCAGCCGCATGAGCTGATGGGCTATTTCGCCGAGCGCCATGCCCGCACCCGGGCCAGCTCGGCAAACCGCCGGCTGACGGTGTTCAAGCGCTATTTCCGCTGGGCGCTTCGCGAGCGCCGCGTCACGGCGGACCCGACGCTGCAGCTGCAGCCGGCCCGCCAGCCGCTGCGCGTGCCCAAGACCCTGTCCGAGGCGGACGTGGAGGCGCTGCTGGCCGCGCCGGACGTCGACACGCTGCTGGGCCTGCGGGACCGCACGATGCTGGAGCTGATGTACGCGAGCGGCCTGCGCGTCAGTGAGCTGGTCGGCCTGCGGCTGCTCAACATCAGCCTGCAGGAGCAGGTGGTGAGGGTGTTCGGCAAGGGCAACAAGGAGCGTCTGGTGCCGTTTGGCGAGGAGGCCGGCCACTGGCTGTCGCGCTACCTGACGGAGGCGCGGCCGACGCTGGCCGGCGCCAGCCCGGCGGTGGCGCTGTTCCTGACCAGCAGCGGCCCGAACGCCGGCACCGGCATGTCGCGCGTGATGTTCTGGAGCCTCGTCAGGAAGTACGCACAGATGGCCGGCATCGCCACCGCGCCGTCGCCCCACACGCTGCGCCATGCCTTCGCGACGCACCTGCTGAACCACGGCGCCGACCTGCGTGCCGTGCAGATGCTGCTGGGGCATGCCGACATCTCGACGACGACGATCTACACCCACGTGGCCCGGGAGCGGCTCAAGCTGCTGCACGCGCGGCACCACCCGCGCGGGTGAGCGGGCGGCTGCGGCCTCAGTCCTGCAGCGACTCGGCCCAGGCCAGCGCCTGCAGGTGGGCCCAGTTCACCTGCCGGTTCGACAGTGCCAGCGCATTCGCGGTGCGGGCAAAGGCCTCGTCGTCCGCGGTCTCGCAGGCGATCGTGAGCTCCAGGAACGGCGCCAGCACGCCCCGCCGCAGCAGCAGCGCGGAGACCACCGACTCCGGCAGCGAGATCGCCTCCAGGGCCTTGTCCATCGGCATGCCCAGCATCGTGTCGAGCAGCGAGAACACGCCAACCACGAAGGCGTTGTCGCATTCCTCCGGCGGCAGCAGCTCGGCCGCCAGCAGCTCCATCAGCCGCCCGCGGACGATGGCCGTCGTGCCGACCGCAGCCGGCACGCCGCTGGCGCGCGACGTGGTGAGCAGCAGCGCCGCCCAGCGGAACAGCTTCTTCAGGCCCAGGATCATCACGGCATGGCGGAACGACGTGATCTCGCAGCTCAGGCCGAAGCCGGAGGAGTTGATGAAGCGCAGCAGGTTGAAGGACAGGCTGGCGTCGCGCTTGAGGATCTCCTCGATCTCGGCCGTGGTGGCCTGCTTGCGCACCAGGTTAATCAGCTGGATGATGACCGCCTGCGAGGGCCGGATCGTCTGGCCGGTCACGAGCACCGGCTTGGCGAACCAGTAGCCCTGGAACAGCGTGATGCCCAGCGCGACCAGCTGCTGGTGTTGCTCGCCGGTCTCGACCTTCTCGGCGATCAGCTGGGCCCGGGTCATCTTGCGCGCCCGCGCCACCAGGGCCGGCAGCGTGTGGCCAGGCACCAGCGCCATGTCGATCTTGATGAAGCTGGCCAGCGGCAGCCAGGCCTCGTAGACCGGATCGAGGATGTTCTCCTTGAAGGCCAGGTGGAAGCCGCGCTTGCGCACCTCCTGCAGCGTCTGCAGCCGGTCGGCGATCTCCTCCGGGTCGTCGTTGGTGGCCGGCGGCACCTCCAGCACGATGCGCTCCGGCTGCACCAGATCCAGGTGGCCGCCCGCCAGGCTGGCGTGCGTGCAGTTGACGAACATCTTGCGGTTGTCGATCAACGCGCCGTTGTCGGCATGCGACAACACGTTGAACAGCAGCTGCGCGTCGCTGGCCGCACTGTGCGGCAGGTTCGTCACCGAGCGGTCGAACAGCTCGTAGCCGAACACACCGCCGGTTTTGTCGACGATCGCCTGGCGGGCGATCGCCGTGTTGTCGAGGGAAACCTTGCTGGGATCGTCGGTCGCGTCAATGGACATGGGCGTCTTGGAAGAAACCTGGGGCAAGGCCCATTCTAGGCTGCGGCCTCAGGCCCACAGCACCAGCGACTTGCTCTGGTACCAGCGGTCCAGCTCGGCCTCGACGCTGGCTTCGATGCGGCTTCGCTTGATCTTCATCGTCGGCGTCAGGCAGCCGTTCTCGATCGACCAGGGCTCCCGGGCGATCACCAGCATCTGCACCCGTTCGTATTCCGCGACCCGGCTGTTGACCCGCTGCAGCACCTGCGCCATCTCGGCCTCGACCTCCGCCTTGACGGCCGGATCGCTCAGCCGCGGGCGCAGCGTCTCCGCCAGCACCACGCAGGCGAAGGCCGCCGGCCGCCCGACGCCGGAGACGATGGACAGCTCGACCATCGGGTGTTCATTGATCAGGTTCTCGATCGGTGCGGGCGCCACGTACTTGCCCTTGGCCGTCTTGAACAGCTCCTTGACCCGCCCCGTGAGCTTCAGCAGGCCGTCGGGGCGGCGCTCGCCCATGTCGCCGGTCCGGAAGTAGCCGTCCGGCGTGAAGCATTCCGCATTCAGCTCCGGCCGCTTGTAGTAGCCCGACATCTGCCCGGGCGACTTGATCAGCACCTCGCCGTTGTCGTCGATCCGGACCTGCACGCTGGGGTAGGGCGTGCCGACATAGCCGGGTGCGTTCAGCGCGGCGGTGGAACGGTGCGAGAACGTGAAGTCCTCGGTCATGCCGTAGCCCTCCATCAGCTTGAGGCCGAGCTTGCGGTACCAGGCGATCAGCTCCGGCGGGATCGGCGCCGAGCCGCTGGCCGCCAGCTGGACCTGGTCCAGCCCCAGGCCGGTGAGGACCTTGCGGCCGACGATCTTGCCGAGGATCGGCAGCCCCAGCAGGAAGTCGAGCTTCTTGGCCGGCATCTTGGCGAGCACCCCCTGCTGGAACTTCAGCCAAAGCCGCGGCACCGAGATGAACAGCGTCGGGCGGGCGCGCTGCAGGTCCGCGACGAAGGTGTCCAGCGTCTCGGCGAAGAAAATGTGGCCCTGGCCGTCGAACCAGGACACACATTCGATGACGGCGCGCTCGAAGGAATGCGCCAGCGGCAGGTAGGACAGCACCCGGTAGGCGCCGGTGATGCCGGACTGCTGGCGGATGTCGCGGGCATACCCCTCGGCCACATCGGTCACGGCCCGGAAGCTGATCATGGCGCCCTTCGGCGTGCCGGTGGAGCCGGAGGTGTAGATGATCATCGCGTTCTCCTCCGGCTGGCGCACGGTGCGCTGCGTCAGCGGGGCGGTCTTCGCGATGATGGCATCCCAGCCCGGGAGGTCGGTCGGTGGTGCGAGCGGCAATGCGATGCAGGGCAGACCCTCCGGCACGCCGGGCGCCTGCTGCTTCCAGATGTCCAGCTTGCCGACGAACAGCAGCCGGGCATCGCTGTGCTCCAGCACGAAGCGCACGGTGTCCGGGCCCTCGGTCGGGAAGATCGCCACCGTGGTGCCGCCGGCCAGCCAGATCGCCAGCTCCGCGATGAAGAAGTGCGCGCAGTTCTTGGACAGGATCGCGATATGGCTGCCCGGGCCCAGGCCCTGGGCCTGCAGGTGCGCCGCCATGCGCCGGGCCTGGTCCAGCACCTGGCCCCAGGTGTAGTCGGCGACCTGGCCGCCGCCCAGCGGCTGGGTCAGGAACACCTGGTCGGCGCGGGCCTGGGCGTGGTCGTGGATGAAGTCAAGCAGCAGTTTCTTCGGGGCCATGGGGTCTCCTGTCTCGTTGTTGTCACATGGAAAGCGAACCTTCGCGGAACTCGGTCTTGTCCAGCCATACGTTCACCAGCACCGGGCGGCCGCTGGCGGCCAGCGCCCGGGCCCGGGCCAGCGCGGCGGGCACCTCGTCCTGCGTGCGCACGAGGATACCCTCCGCGCCGAAGCCCTGAGCCACCGTGTGGTAGTCGGTGCGCGCCAGCACGGTGCCGACATCGTCGTGCAGCATCTTGACCTGCTCGCGGGCGATCTGCGTCCAGCCCGCGTCGTTGCCGACCAGCGCGATCACCGGGATGCCGTGGCGCACGAAGCTGTCGAACTCCACCAGGCCATAGCCACAGGCGCCATCGCCGAAGATGATCCAGACCTCGGCGCCCGGCGCGCAGACGGCCGCGCCGAGTGCAAACCCGGCACCCACGCCCAGCGTGCCGAACGCACCCGGGTCGAGCCAGCGCAGCGGGGCCCGTGGCCGCAGCACATAGGCTGCGGTGGCCACGAAATCGCCACCATCGGCGACCAGCAGGGCCTGGTCGCTGGCCACCCGGTCCACCTCGCGCAGCAGCGCGATCGGGTTCACATGCGCCCCCGCCACCGCGGCCTGGGCATCGATCTCGACCTCGCGGGCGGCGTCCCGCTGGCGCAGCTGCGCGGCCCAGGCGGACCAGGCCGGCGGCGGGC
>JAEUOX010000205.1 GCA_016790475.1 Rhodoferax sp.
CGGAGCGCCCAACGGGCGCGCAGCGAGTTTGGCGATGCGCCCCGGCCGCGAGCACCGCAGGTTGTCGGCGCGTTCAGCGCCCGACCAAGCCGCCCATGAGCCCCCACCGGGCTGCGCCTGCCGCGACGCGCGCCAACGCCAAGGTGGTCCTGCCGTGGCAAACCACAACCTGCGCCAACGCCAGGGTAGTCCAGAGGAGCCGCCAAAAGGCCAACACCGCGAATGAGGTAAATTGCCCGCACCATGGCACCTACCTCACCAACGACACCAACAACCAAACCCCTCCAGCCGCTGCGCGGCGTGCGCATCCTCAGCCTGGCGCTGAATGTGCCCGGCCCGATGGCGCTGCTGCGGCTCCGAGCCATGGGGGCCCGCTGCACCAAGGTCGAGCCGCCGGCCGGCGATCCGATGCAGCACTACAACCCGAAGGCCTATGCCGAGATCCATCACGGTGTCAAGGTGATGCAGCTGGATCTGCGCACCGAGGCCGCACAAAAGGCGCTGGACCGGCAACTGGCCCGCACCGATGTGCTGCTGACCTCCTTCCGGCCTTCCGGGCTGGCCAAGCTCGGGCTCGGCTGGAAGGCCTTGCACAAGCGGCATCCTGCGCTGTCGCAGGTGGCCATCGTCGGGGCGCATGGCGCGCGGGCCGAGGAGCCCGGTCACGATCTGACCTACATGGCCGAGAACGACCTGGTGTCCGGGCTCGACCTGCCGCCGACGCTGTATGCCGACATGGGCGGCTCACTGATGGCCTCCGAGGCGGTACTTCAAGCCGTGCTGCAGTGGCAACGCAGTGGCAAGGGCGCCTACCTGGAAGTGGCGCTGGCCAGTGCCTCCGCCTACCTCGGCCTGCCGCGCCAGTGGGGCATGACGCTGCCCACCGGTGCCGTGGGCGGCGCGCATGCCGGCTACCGGATCTATCCGTGCAAGGACGGGCGGGTGGCCGTCGCTGCGCTGGAGCCGCACTTTGCCGCGGCGCTGTGCGAGGTCGCCGGTGTCGAAGGCGGGCGACGCGCAGACATGTTTGCCCCGGCGACCCACGCTGCGGTGGCCCGCTGTTTCGCCAGCCGAAGCTGCGCCGAGCTTGACGCCCTGGGCCAGGCCCGGGATATTCCGATCCACTCCCTGAAAGACCGCTGACCATGGCCCACTGGTATTCCATCTCCAACGCTTCCGTCATTCCCTCCCCGGCCGTGCTGGTCTACCCGGACCGCATCCAGGCCAACCTGCAGCGCATGATCACGATGGCCGGCGCCGCCGAACGGCTGCGACCACATGTCAAGACGCACAAGCTGCCGCAGATCATCCAGATGAAGCTGGCCGCCGGCATCCGCAAGTTCAAGGCGTCCACGATCGCAGAGGTCGAGATGACGCTGACAGCCGGCGGGCGCGACATCCTGCTGGCCTACCAGCCGGTGGGCCCGAACGTGCGCCGGCTCGCCGCGCTGATGCGCCGCCACCCGGACGCCCGGCTGTCCACGCTGGTGGACGATTCGGCCAACCTGGCCGCGATCAGCCGCACCGCCGTGGCGGAGAACATCCGGCTGCCGCTGTATGTGGACATCAACGTCGGCATGAACCGCACCGGCATCCTGCCCGGCCCGGCCGCGCTGCAGCTCTACCGCGACCTGTGCCGGGCGCCCGGCGTCGAGGCGGCCGGCCTGCACGGCTATGACGGCCACCTGCGCGCCGCCGACCCGAAGGACCTGGAGGCCGCCGCCGACCAGGCCTTCGCGCCGGTCTGGGCGATGCGCGAGCAATTGCTCGGCGAAGGCCTGCCGGTGCCCAACATGGTCGTCAGCGGCACGCCGACCTTCGCGCTGATGGCGCAGAAGGGCGGCGTCGAGGTCGGCGCCGGCACCACGGTGCTGTGGGACTTCGGGCAGGAGGGGGTCTGCCCGGACCACCATTTCGACAACGCCGCGCTGCTGATGACGCGGGTGCTCAGCAAGCCCGCGCCCGGGCTGCTGTGCTTCGACCTCGGCCACAAGGCGGTCGGCTCGGAGATGCCGCACCCGCGCGTGCGCCTGATCGGCCTGGAGGACGCCGAGGCCACCACGCACAGCGAGGAGCACCTCGTGGTGCGCACTGCCCGCGCCGACCAGTACCAGGTCGGCGATGTCGTCTACGGCATCCCGCGCCACATCTGCCCGACGATGGCGCTGCACAGCGACGTCTGGGCTGTGCGAGACGGCGCGGCCGCCGAATCCTGGCCGGTGGTGGCGCGGGCGCGCCGGATCACGGTCTGAGTCCGCTGCCGTGGAAGCGCCGCGCACCCCCGAGCGTCGGCAATTCGACCGCGACGGCTATCTGTGCCCGGTGGATGCGCTGTCGCCGCAGAAGACGGCGCACTACCGCGCGCTCTACCTGGATTTCCATGCGCGCCACCGCGAGCGTCTGGCCGCACTGCGTGCCGGCGACCGCTGGCAGATCAACACCGACACGCACTTCGTGCTGGAATGGGTCGACGCCCTGACCCGCGAGCCCGGCATCCTGGACGCGGTGGAGCGGGTGCTGGGTCCCGACCTGCTGGCCTGGAACACCAGCTGGTTCGTGAAGTTCCCGGGCGACAAGGCCTTCGTCAGCTGGCATCAGGACGGCACCTACTGGGGCCTGTCCCCGATGGAGGTCGCCACCGCCTGGGTCGCGCTGGGGCCGGTCACGCCGGCCAACGGCTGCATGCGCGTGATCCCGGGCTCGCACACGCGGACCCACCTGCCGCAGCGCGACACCTTCGGCGAGCACAACGTGTTGTCGCGCGGCCAGGAGATCACCGTGGCCGTCGACGAGGCGCAGGCGGTGGACCTGGCGCTGCAGCCGGGCCAGATCTCGCTGCACCACCTGTGGATCGTGCATGGCTCCAATGCGAACCAGTCCGACGAGCCGCGCATCGGCCTGGCGATCCGCTATGTCGCGCCGCAGGTTCGCCAGGAGGGCGGCCAGCGGCCGATCGCGATGCTGGTGCGCGGGCAGGACACCTGCGGCCACTTCACGCTGACCGAGCGGCCGACCGACAACCAGGCACTGGCCGGTGAGGGGCGCCATGCAGCGCTGCTGCAGCGGGTGCGCGACGCGCTGGCGCGTCCGGGCACGTCGGCCTGAGGTCGGCGGGGACGGTTCACGCCGGTCGCCAGTCCCGGATCAGACCGGCCACCAGCCCGATCGCTCCCGACGGCTTGCGCCGGCTGCTCACCGACAGGTAGAAGCGCTGGGACATCGCGGGCGCCGTGATCGGACACGCCGCCAGCACGCCCCGGTCGAGTTCTTCCTGCACCGACTCGTGCAGGGCGACCGTGTAGCCCCATCCGGCGTGGACCATCTTCTTGATCAGGTGCACCGAGTGCACCTCCATCGCGACCGTCAGGCTGGCTCCGGCCGCCCGGGCGGCCGATTCGATGAGCACGCGCGCACCGTTGGGCATGGGCGAGACGATCAGCGGCAGATCCAGCAAGCGCTGGAAGCGGATGCTGCGGCTGGCCGCCAAGGGGTCGGACGACGGACCCACCAGCAGCAGCCGGGACTCGAACAGCGCCTCGGTGAGCGGCAAGCGCTCGGGGCCCCACTCGGACAGCACCCCCAGATCCACCCGGCCCTCCTGGATCAGTTCGACAATCTGCCGGGTAGGTGCCTCCACGACCTGCAGGCGGATACCGGGATACGGTGTCGCCAGCACCTGCTGCAGGTGCCGCAACAGCGGCCAGGAAATGGAGGCCTGCACCGCCAGGCGCACGTCACCCTGCAGCGGCGCCATGGCGCCTCGCAGGATCTGGGGCAAGGCATCGGCGTCGCGCAGCAGGGACTCGGCATGCTGCACCAGCAGCCGGCCGGCATCCGTGACCACGGCGCCGCGCCCGTGCCGCACGAACAGACGCTGGCCGAGCGTGAGTTCGAGGTCGAGCACGCGTTTGCTGATTGCGGACTGCGTGACGCCGGCGAGCTGGGCTGCCCGCGAAAAGCTGCCGCTCGACGCGACGGCCAGGAACAGCTTGAGATCCGTCAGTTCCATCGCACTCTCCGATTCCCATACAGCATAGCTGAATTGTCACTATTCCCACTTGTGTTGGCTGCGAGGCTCTCCAATAATGAACCGTCCTCTCCTGCAGGCCCCACCCGTGACCTCTCCGCTGAACGTACTCATCCTGATGTCGGACGAACACAACCCCCAATTTCTGGGGTGTGCCGGACATCCTTTCATCCAGACCCCGCACCTCGACGCGCTCGCCGCCCAGGGCACGCGCTTCAGCCAGGCCTACACCACCAGTCCGATCTGCGTGCCGGCCCGCGCCGGCTTCGCCACCGGCCGGTACGTGCATGAAATCGGCTTCTGGGACAACGCCGACCCCTATGACGGCAGTGTGCCGAGCTGGCACCACGTGCTGCGTGGTGCTGGCCATGAAGCGGTGTCCATCGGCAAGCTCCACTTCCGGGGCCGGCCGGGCGACGACCACGGGCTGAGCCGCGAACTGCTGCCCATGCATGTCATCGATGGCATCGGCGACGTCAAAGGCCTGGTGCGCGAGAACATCCCTGTGCGCAAGGGCGGCGACAAGATGGCCAAGCTCGCTGGCCCGGGCGAATCCACCTACACCCGCTACGACCGCCAGATCGGGCTGGCGGCCTGTGATTTCCTGCGCGCGCGCGCCGCCCCCGAAGCAGGCGCCAAGCCGTGGGTGCTGTTCGTGTCGATGGTCGCTCCGCATTTCCCGCTCACGGCACCCCAGGGCTGGTTCGAGCACTACGCCGGCCTGGACCTGCCGCTGCCCAAGCGCTACGCCCACGCGGTGCGACCGCACCACCCCTTCACCGACGAGTACGGCCGGGTGGTCGACTATGACAGCCACTTCCACTCCGACGCGGACGTGCGCCGGGCCATCGCCGGCTACAGCGGTCTGGTGTCTTTCATGGACGAGCGCATGGGCCAGGTGCTGGCCACGCTCACGGCCACGGGCCTGGCCGAACGCACGCTGGTCATCTACACCAGCGACCACGGCGACAACCTGGGCGCGCGCGGGCTGTGGGGCAAGTCGACGATGTACGAGGAATCGGCCGGCGTGCCGCTGATCCTGGCCGGCCCCGGCATCGCGGCGCGGCAGGTCGTGCGTACGCCGGTCAGTCATGTCGACGTCGCGGTCACCGTCCTCGAAGCGGCCGGCGCACCCGCACTGCCGGGGGCCAGCGGTCATTCGCTGATCGACATCGCGCAGGGCGGCATGCCGACGCGCCCGGTGCTGTCGGAGTACCACGCAATCGGGTGCACGGGCGGCGCGACGATGCTGCGCCATGGACCGTGGAAGTACTGCCACTACACCGACCATGCCCCCCAGCTGTTCAACCTCGACGATGACCCAGAAGAACTGTGCGACCGCGCGCCCGATCCCGCCTGCAGTGGCATCCTGGCCGACTGCCTGGCCCGGTTGCGGCGGCATCTGGACCCGCAGGAAACCGACCGCCGAGCGAAGCAGCGCCAGCGTGCACTGCTGGATTCCTACGGAGGCCGGGAGGCTGCGCTGGCGCGGGGCGACCTCGGATTCACGCCCGCACCGGGTACGGCCCCCGCATTCAACTGATCCCGAAACAATACCAAGGAGACAGCATGACCACACGTCGACAACTCCTCACCACCGGCGTGGCACTGAGCGCGCTGGCGGCCTGGCCACAGGTGCGGGCGCAGGCCTGGCCGGCGCGCCCGCTGCGCCTGATCGTGCCCTTCATCCCGGGCAGCGCGCCGGACGTGATCGCCCGCGGGCTGAGCGAGCGCCTGACGGCCTCGCTCGGCCAGGCCGTGGTCATCGAGAACAAGCCCGGTGCGGGCGGCAATATCGGCCTGGACGCCATTGCCAAATCGCCCGCCGACGGCTACACGATCGGCCTGGGCACCAGCAGTCTGTCGATCAACCCCTGGCTCTACCGCAAGGTACCCTACGACCCGATCGAGGATTTCACGCCAATCAACAACACCTATGCGATGCCGCATGCGCTGATCGTGCAGGCGGACTCACCGATCAAGTCGGTGCCCGACCTGGTGCGCGAGCTCAAGGCCAACCCGGGCAAATTCAACTACGCATCCGGTGGGAACGGCAGCGGCGCGCACCTCTGCGCGGAGTTGTTCAAGGCCATGGCGGGAGTGGACATCGTGCATGTCCCCTACCGCGGCGCGCCCGAGATCATCACCGCCGTGATCGGCGGCTCGGCGCTTTGCGGCTTTCCGACCCTGTCCACCGCGGTTCCGCTGGTCAAGGGCGGCAAGATCCGCTGCATCGGCGTGACCGGCCCGAAGCGCAATGCTGCACTGCCTGATGCGCCGCCCGTCGGTGAGACCGTGCAGGGCTTCGAGGTGGTGTCGTGGTTCGGCATCGTGGCGCCAGGCAAGTTTCCGGCCGAGGTCGCTGGCCGTATCGACGCCGAGATCCAGAAGGCCCTGGCCGACCCGGCGTTTCGTCAGAAGGTGCAGGCCGACGGCACCGAGATCGTCGGCCTGGGTCACAAGGAGTTCCCGGCCTATCTGCGCCAGGACCTTCAGAAGTGGAAGCGGGCCGTGGAGCTGAGCGGAGCGAAGGTGGATTGAAGGTGGGCGGGTACATACCGGTGGCGCGGACCCATGGCGGGAGCGCCGGCACGGGGCTAAGATCGGGCGCATGACACGCATCGTTGGCACGCAGAACCGCGACGAGTTCATCCGAGACCCTGTCCTCGCATGGCGGCACGGCGCACGGCTGGACCGCATGCTGGCGCAGGCGCTGCCGCCCGTACCCCGTGGCGTGATGCGGGCGCCGCACTCCGTATTCAACGCCATCGACGATCAGCGGCAGCTGGAGCAGGCCCGCAAGCTCAATGCGAGCACCCCGCAATGAACCCCGACGTACTGCTGGAACTGCTCGCGCGCCTGCAGGCGGAAGGTGTCCAGTACGTGCTCGTTGGTGGCCAGGCCGTGCGCCTCAACGGGTTCTCCCGCGCGACGGAGGACATCGACCTGCTGCTGCCCTCATCGCTGGAGAATGGTCGCAAGGTCATTCGTGCGCTGGGGTTCCTGGCGTCGGCGAAGGACCTCGATCCGACCTGGTTTGCGCCACCGGCTGACGCTCCCGAGAACATTCGGGTGGCCGATGATCTGCTCATCGATCTGCTGTTCGCAGCCAACGGCCAGACCTATGAAAGCCTGCAACCCCATGTCCGAACGCTGCAGGTCGACGGTGTCGCGATCAGGACGCTGGACATCGAGGGCCTGCTCAAGACCAAGACCGACTATCGCGACAAGGACCGCATCGACCGTGAGGCCCTGATGCGCCTGCAGTCACAACTCTGAGGCCATGGCCCAACGCTCCGGCGAAGCGACTCAACCGTAGTCGATCCGCGGATCGATGTACGCGTACAGCACGTCCACCAGCAGGTTGATCAGCACGAACACCAGCAGGATGAACAGGATGCAGCCCTGGATCAGCGGATAGTCCCGCGTGCTGATGGCCTGGATCAGCAGGCGGCCCAGGCCGGGGTAGGTGAACACGGATTCGGTGACGACCGTGCCCCCGATGAAGTTGGCCATCATCAGACCGACGATGGTCACGAAGGGCAGCAGCGCATTGCGCATCACATGGCGCCCGACAACGTCGCGCTCGCGCAGGCCCTTGGAGCGGGCGGTACGCACATAGTCGGCCTTCAGTTCACCGAGCAGCGACGCGCGCAGGAAGCGCGCAAAGATGCCCGACACGTAGATGCCCAGCGTCAGCGCCGGCAGCATCAGGTTGAGCACCGCTTGCCAGGGCGACTCGAAGAAGGACACGTAGGTGGATGCCGCCGGCAGCCAATGCAGGTAGACCGCGAACAGCAGGATCAGCAGGATGCCCAGCCAGAAGGTCGGCACGCCAAGCGCGAGCGCGCTCCAGCCGCTGAGCGAGCGGTCGATCCAGGAATTCGGCCGCAGCGCGCTGATGACGGCCACCGGAATGCCCAGCAGCAGCCCCACCAGCGTGGCCGCGATGCCCAGCTGGATCGTGGCGGGCACGCGCTGCGCGATCAGGTCGCGCACCGGCTCGCGGTTCTGGATCGACAGCCCCAGGTCCCCCTGCAGCGCGTTGCCCAGCCAGGAGAAGTACTGCACCAGGACCGGCTTGTCGAGCCCCAGGCGCTCGCGCACCGCCTGCATCTGCTCCGGCGTGGCGTTCTCGCCGACGATCACCGCGACCGGATCGCCCGGCACCGCATAGATCATGGCCCAGATGCCGGTGGAGGCGATCAGCAGCACCGGCAGCAGCTGGGCCAGGCGGCGAAGGATGAATCCGATCATGCGCGCGCCTCCGCCGGGGACTCAGGCTCGGCCTCGGCCGACTCATGGCGATCCTCCAGCACCCGGGCCAGCGTGCGGCCCAGCGTGTCCAGCGCCAGGATCGTGAAGGTCAGCACCAGGCCCGGAAACACCGCGTAGGTGGGGGAATCATGCAGGTAGGACTTGCCGGTGCGCAGCATCTCGCCCCAGCTCGGCGTCGGCGGCGGGATGCCCAGGCCCAGGAAGGCCAGCGAGGCCTCGATCAGGATTGCGACCGAGGACAGGATCACGACCTGGACCAGGATCGGGCTCCAGGAGTTGGGCAGCACGGTGCGGAACATGTTGTAGGCGGAGGAACCGCCCAGCGCCTCGACCGCGGTGACGAAATCGCGCTTGCGCAGCGACAGCACCTGGGCCCGCGTGATGCGCGCAAAGCTCGGTACGCCGGTGATGCCGACGGCGATCAGCGCGGCGGTCTGGCTGCGGCCCAGCACCGCGATCATCGCCATCGCGAACAGGATGCCGGGCAGCGACAGCAGCACGTCGACGAAGCGCATCAGCACCGCGTCGCGCCAACCGCCGAAGAAGCCGGCCATCAGCCCGATCGGCACGCCGATCGCTGCCGCGATGGCGACCGAGCCGGCGGCGGTCAGCAGCGAAGTCCGGGCACCGTAGACGACCCGCGCCAGCACGTCGCGGCCAAGCTCGTCAGTGCCGAACCAGTGCGCGGCGCTGGGCCCCTTGAGCATGTTCACATAGTCCTGCGTCAACGGGTCCAGCGGCAGGGCCCAGCCCACCAGCAGCGAGGCCAGCACCAGCACCGCCAGGAACAGCACGCTGACCAGCGCGGCCCGCTGCGCCAGCACGCGGCGCAGCACGCCCCGGGAGCGGCCGGTGCTCATTCGAACGCCCCCGCATGGTGGCAGGCCACCTGCGTCGGCAGGCCGGGATAGGCGCGGTACTCCGGCGCCTGCTGGCGGCACTGCTCGCTGGCGCGGAAGCAGCGCGGGTGGAAATGGCAGCCGGCCGGCGGCTTGGCCGGGTTCGGGATGTCGCCTTCCAGGATGATGCGGCGGCGCTGGTGGCGCGCGTCCGGATCCGGCACCGGCACTGCGGACATCAGCGACTGGGTGTAGGGATGCACCGGTGTGCCGTACAGGCTCGCGGCGGCGCTTTCCTCCACCACGCGGCCGAGGTACATCACCGTCACCCGGTCGGAGATGTGGCGCACCACCGAAAGGTCGTGCGCGATGAACAGATACGCCAGCTGCAGCTCCCGCTGCAGGTCCTGCAGCAGGTTGACGACCTGGGCCTGGATCGACACGTCCAGCGCCGCGACCGGCTCGTCCAGAATCAGCAGGCGCGGCTTGAGCGCGAGCGCCCGCGCGATGCCGATGCGCTGGCGCTGGCCGCCGGAGAACTCGCGCGGGTAGCGCTGTTGCATCGACGGCGACAGGCCGACGAGCTCGAACAGCTCGCGGATCCAGCGCTCGCCGCCCATCTCGGCATACAGGCCATGGATGTGCAGCGGCTCGGCGACGATCTCGCCCACGGTCTTGATCGGGTTCAGCGAGGAGTACGGATCCTGGAAGATGTACTGCATGTTCCGGCGCACCCGACGCATCGCGTCGCGCGGCAGGTGCGTGATGTCCTGCCCGTCGAACAGCACCGTGCCACCGTGCTTGGGCACCAGGCCCATGATCGCGCGGCCGGTGGTCGTCTTGCCGCAGCCGGATTCGCCAACCAGGCCGACCGTCTCGCCGGCGCGCACCTGCAGGTTCACGCCGTCCACCGCACGCACCCAGCCGATGCGCCGGCGCAGCAGGCTGCTCTTGACCGGGAAGTAGACCTGCAGGTTGCGCACGTCCAGCAGCGGCGGCGCGTCGCTGTGCGCACGCGCCTGCGCCGCCTCGGCCGGCACGGCGGTGCGCTGGAACAGCGCCTCGACCTCACCGGTGAAATGGCAGGCGCTCGCATGCGCGCCCTCCCCGCCAACGCCGGCGAGGGCCGGCTCCTGCTGCTGGCACTGCGGCCGATCGCGCCCGATCGCGCAGCGCGGATGGAAGGTGCAGCCGCCGGGCAGACGCGCCGGCGTGGGCGGCTGCCCGATGATCGGCACCAGGCGCGCGTCCGCGCCATCGATGCGCGGAATGCTGCGCAGCAGGCCGACGGTGTAGGGGTGGCGCGGCCGGCGGAAGATCTCGGCGACCGGGCCGGACTCGACGATGCGCCCGCCGTACATCACCGCCACCCGATCCGCCACTTCGGCAACCACGCCCAGGTCATGCGTGATCAGGATCACCGCGGCGCCGGTCTCCTTCTGGCGCCGCGCCAGCACGGCCAGCACCTGCGCCTGCACCGTGACGTCGAGCGCGGTGGTCGGCTCGTCGGCGATGATCAGCCGCGGCCGGCCGGACATCGCCATCGCGATCACGGCCCGCTGGCGCATGCCGCCGGAGAACTGGTGCGGGTACTGCAGCGCGCGGCCTTCCGGATCCGGGATGTCCACCTCGCGCAGCAAGTCCACCGCGCGGGAATGCGCCTGGCTGGCCGGCACCTGGCCGTGCGCGACCTGCCCCTCGATGACCTGGCGGCCGATCGGGAACACCGGGTTCAGCGTCGTCGTCGGGTCCTGGAAAACCATGCCGACGTCGCGCCCGCGCATCTGGCGCAGGGCCTCCGCATCCAGCGTGGTGATCTCCACGCCGTCGAGCATGATCGAGCCCTCTACGCGGGCCTCCGGCGGCAGCAGGCCGCTGATGGCCAGCGACGTGACGCTCTTGCCCGACCCGGACTCCCCGACGATGCCCAGCACCTCGTTGGCACCGACATCGAAATCGATGCCGCGCACCGCCGGGACCGGTCGCCCGGACCCGGTGAAGGTGACCTTCAGCCCACGGACCTGCAGCGTCAACGGAAGCCCATGGTGCGGAACACCGGCATGTTGTCGATCTCGCGCACGATGCCGCCGACATTCTTGGCAGCGACGATCAGGCCGATGTCATAGGTGTTGGTCGGAATCGCGAAGGCTGCCTCCACCATCGCCTTGTTCAGGTTGTCGTAGGCGGCCTTGACCTCGGCACCGCTGCCGAAGGTCTGGTTGACGCGGTCGATCGCGGCGACATAGGCCGGGTGCGGATGCGGGTCCCCGAGGACCGGGTTCTTGCTGGTGCGGTAGATGCTGTTGGTCGTGACGCGAGTCGGGAACTTCTGGATGTTGCCGATACCGCCGAACAGCGCATTGAACTTGCCGGCCAGCAGTGCGGTCGTGAACTCCGGCGTACCCAGCACGTCGAGCTGCACGTTCAGCCCGGCCTTGGCCAGCGTTGCCTGCACCACCTGGCTGATCGCTGCCGAGGACGGATCGCCGCCGTTGACCATGATCTTCCAGTTTTCCATGTCGGCCTTGGACAGGCCGGACGCCGCCAGCAAGGCCTTGCCCTTCTCGATATCGAAGGCATAGGTGGAGTTGTAGGACTTGTCGGCCGCCGGGCTGGCCGGCGCCCAGGGAAGCGCGGTGACCTCGCCCAGGCCGGCATAGCCGACCTGCAGGATCGCCTGGCGGTCCATCAGGAAATTGAAGGCCTGGCGGAACTTCTCGTTGCGGAACGGGCCGGTCGTGGTGTTGATGCGGAACACCTGCACCAGCGGGCCGGGGCCCTGGATCAGCTGGTAGCCGGCGGAGCGCAGGCGCAGGGCCTGGCGCGAAGCCCCCCCGTAGATGATGTCGATCGAGCCGGACTCGAGTGCGGCGGCCGCGGCGTCGTTGTCGCTGAACACCGTCAGGATGACCTCGGTGATCAGCGGCTTCTCCGGTCGCCAGTAGCGCGGGTTGGCCGTCATGCGCACGCGCTGGCCCAGCACCCGCTCGGCGAGCACATAGGGGCCGGTGCCGGCAGGCTTGGCCTCGACGTCGGCGATGCCGGCCGGGTCGATCGGGGAGATGAACTGCAACAGGTCGGTGATCTGCTTGTCCGGCATCGGGCTGCTGAAATTCAGCCGGATCGTGTACGGGTCGACGACCGTCCAGTCCTTGACGGTGGCCATCGTCGCGAACAGGTTCTTGCCGGCCTTCGGGTCGGCGGCCTTCTTGAGCGTGGCGGACACCGCCTCGGCGTTCATCGGCGCACCGCTGTGGAAGGTGACGTCGCGGCGCAGCGTCAGCGTGACGGAGTTGTTGCCGGCGCCGATGGTCCAGGCGGTGGCCAGACTGGGCACGGCCTGCCCTTCGGCGGTGTATTCGATCAGGCTGTCGTACAGGCTCTTGATCAGCGGAAAATTCTGCGACGAGAACTGCGCCGGGTCGAAGTTGACCATGTCCGCCAGGATCGCCACCCGCAGCCGCCCGCCCTTGAGCGCCTGGGCGCGGGCGGTCAACGGCAACGCAAGCGACGTGGCTGCCGCTAGGGAAGCGGCCAGCACCGTGCGACGGGCAAGGGTAGGTTTCATGGCGTGGGTTCCTCGTGGTGGGTTGAAAAGCTAGGCAAAAACATCATGTGCCGACGCGGCGCCAGTCGTCAATAGGGTCTAACGGGTACACCGGACGCGGAATGCGGGACCACGGCAGCGTGAACACGTCCGACTGCCCCGGCCCGGTGGTGTCGACCCGGATCACCTCGCTGGTGAGTGCCTTGAAGTACTGGAAGTTCGAGGCGGTCTTCAGCACCGCCATCTTGTACTGCTTCGGGTCGATGCCCATGAACTCGTAGACGTCCGGCAGGTTGCCGGCGACACCGCGGTACTCGCTGACCAGCATCGTGACCGGGCCGACCTGGAACACCACCGTGGTGCCCATGTCGATCTCGCTCTGGTAGTAGTTGCGTAACGGCACCATGCCGCGATGGATGCGCCCGACCCGGCCGGTGACCGTCAGCGGCCGGAAGAACTTCGGGGCGCTGTGGCCGCCCACGCCCAGCGTCACGGTGGCGCCCTCGCCGGCCGCGACCAGCGCGGCGACCGTCGGGGGCTCGATCAGCGGCATCAGCACCGGGCTCTGGATCTTCAGGCGCAGGATCGACTCCAGGATCAGGTTGCTGTCGCCGGAGGAGCCGCCGAAGACGGTGTCGCCGGTGTCGCTGAGCACGATCAGACCGCGTGCAGCCTGGTCGCCGCGGCGTACCGCCTCGTCAATCGGCACCGCGTCCTTCTTCTGGAAATCGGCGCGCATCGACCAGGCCAGATCCGCGAGCTCGTCGGCCAGCCGCTCGGCCAGCGCCCGGTCGCCATCGGTGCAGACCACGGTGGACCAGCCGCCCTCGGCCACGTCGAGCCAGGGCTGCATCGGGTAGTTCGAGGCCTGCAGCACGCGGCGGTCCGCCTCCAGCGCGCGGGCCCGGTCGAACCAGATCTTCATCGGGCCCTGCGCCGTCAGGAATTGCTCCTGGTGCGACAGCAGCGGCAACTTGCGCCAGGCCGTGACCGGCGTCGCGCCCTCGAACAGGATGCGCAGCATCACCTGCGCCCCCATGCGGCCGGTGTCGTAGGGGTCATGCGGCTGGGTGCGGTGGCCCACGATGGCGGAGGCCAGCGCGACCATCTTGCGCGTGATGTTGCCATGGTGGTCCAGGCCCAGCACGATCGGAACGTTCGGGCCCAGCACCGCGCGGCAGGTCTCGAGTTGCGCGCCCTCGACATCGTCGATGCCCTCGGCGGCGCAGGCGCCATGCAGTTGCAGCGACAGGCCATCGATCGGACCGGCCGCCTGCAGGCCCTGGCGGATCTTCTGCTCGAAGAAGCGGTAGGCCTCCTGCGTAATGCGGCCACCGGCAACCGCCCAGCCCCGCACGATCGGAACGAACTCGACCGGGCGGCCGGAGTTGCGGACCTCGTCGACGAAGCCGCCGATCTCGCCCACACCGCGGTAGGTGTCGAGGATGGCCGTGCCCTCGACGATGCCAAAGGATTCGTAGTCCCGCAGCGTGGTCGGGACCGGGTTGAAGTCGTTGGTTTCCTGGCCGATGTGGATGATCGCGATTCGCATCGTTTTAATCATAGTCATTGCCCTCGGGGCCCCTTGCGAATGGACGTTTCATTGAACGAAACATGGCCTGCACTCAGTGCGCCGGCGGCATCGCACGGACATCCTGCAGCGCGCCTTCGACGGCCTGCAGCACCGCGTCCAGCTGCGCCGGCGTGTGGACCGCGGAGAACCCGTGGTGGGCCGACGGCTGGAAGAACACGCCGCGCGCGAAGCAGCCACGGATGAAGCACAACTCGGCCGCGAGGTCCCGGCGCGCCGCCTGCCGGTAGTTCGTGACCGGCGTGTCGATGCCGAAGTACAGGCCGAAGCGCGGCCCGAGGTGCTGCAGCCGCATCACGACGCCGCTGGCGCGCACCAGCCGCTCGATGCCGGCACAGAACGCGTCGCTGCGGGCCATGAGCTGCTCATAGAAGCCCGGGCTGGCATAGATCTCCAAGGCCGCCAGCGCGGCCGCCAGTGCGGTCGGGTGGGCCAGGTAGGTACCGCTCATCTGGCTGCGGCCCAGCGGCCGCAGGTGGCGCATCACCGCCCTCCGGCCCACCAGCGCGCTGATCGGCATACCGGCGCCGAAGGCCTTGCCCAGCACGCACAGGTCGGGCGTCACGCCCAGATGCTGTTGCGCGCCGCCGGGCGCCATCCGGAAGGCGGTCAGCACCTCGTCGAAGAACAGCAGCGCGCCGTGGCGGTCGCACAGGCTGCGGCACAGCGCCGCGAACCCTGGCAGCGGCGCGATGCAGCCCTGGTCATAGTTGACCGGCTCCATCAGCAGCGCCGCGACGCTGTCCCCGTGGGCGGCAAAGGCTGCGCGCAGCGCGGCCTCGTCATTGAAGGGCACCAGGATCAGGTCCGCACCGGCACCGGCCGGCATGCCGGCCGACTCCGCGTAGAGCCGCGGCGCGCCGGCGGGGCCGGCCTCGTCCAGCGGCGGCATCACGCTGAAGTTCAGCGCGTCCGCGTAGCCATGGAAATGGCCCTCGAACTTGATGAACTTCGTGCGCCCGGTGGCGGCACGCGCCAGCCGCAGGCCATGCATCACCGTCTCGGTGCCCGAGCCCGCAAAGCGCGCCATCTCCGCGCACGGCACAAGATCCCGCAGGCGCGCCGCGAGCCGCGCGGCATGCTCGGTCTCGTTGGCGCACAGGATGCCGATATCCAGCGCCGACTGCACGGCGGCCTTGATCGCCGGGTGGTTGTGCCCCAGCAGCGAGGCCCCGTGCGAGGTGCACATGTCGATGTAGGGCTTGCCGTCCAGATCGAACAGCAGGGCGCCGTCGCCACGGCTCACGTAGAAGGGCCGCCCGATTGCCGCGTTGGCCCGGGCCGCCGCGCAGACGCCCCCGGGCAGGTACTGGCTGGCAGCCGCGTAGTGGAGTTCGGCGCGGGTGGTCATCGCACACCTGCAGCGGTGGGTGGGCCGCCGCGCGTCAGAGGATGCCGAAGCGCTTGAACACCGAGGCCAGCGGCTCGCCGGTGCGCAGCGCGTCCCGGGTATGGTTCTCGCCGGTGACCTTCTCCATCGCCCGGCCGAGCACCGCATGCTCCTGGGCCTGCGGGATCACGACCACGCCGTCCACATCGCCGAACACGATGTCGCCCGGATCGATGCTGACGCCGCCGCACTCGACGCGCACATCGCGGTCGACCATGCGGGCCCGGCCCTTCGTGTCCAGCGGGCCGAAGCCGCCCTGAAACACCGGGAAGTTCATCTCGCGGATCTGCCGCACGTCGCGCACCAGGCCGTCAGTGACGCAACCGGCGGCCTTGCGCGCCATCGACGCGGTGGACAGCAGTTCGCCCCAGGGCGCGATCCGGTCGGTCGGGCCATTGCAGGCCAGCACGACGACCTCGCCCGGGCGCAGGTCGTCGACCAGCGCGATCTCGACGTCGTACGGGCCCTCGCCCTCGCGCAGCGCATAGGTAGGCATGTACAGGCCGGTGCGTGCCCGCCCGACCATCACATGGCGCTCGTCCAGCGGTCGCACGAAGGGTTTCATCGCGCGCCGTTGCAGGCCCAGGCTGTCCATGACATCCGACAGGATGGCGGCACTGAGATGCTTCAGCTGGGAGGGATCGATGGCGTTCATGGAGTCTCCTGGTGGTGAAACGCAGCGTGCGATAAGGCTTGCAGGCCCGGATGCGAAGGCATGCTACATCAGCCACCACCCCGGACAAACCCTGCAATTCCCGTACTTCCTGGGCCAAACACTGGCGTGCAGGCGAAGGCTTGCGGTATATTCATCCGGCTAACCGTGGAGTACGCAATGACGCTCGACCGCCGTTACGTGGTGACACCGGTCCACAAATCCATGCAGTTGCTCGATGCGCTGGTGGCCAGCAAGGGCCCGATGACGCTGTCCGACCTCGCTTCCTGCACCGCGCTGCCCAAGACCACCGCCTTCCGCTACCTCTACACGCTGCGCGCCTCCGGCTTCGTCGGCTTCGACGAGCGTACCGAACGCTATGTGATCGGCCCGCGCGTTGCGGTATCGCGGCCGCTGCCGGCCTATGCCGAGCGCATCCGGGAGATCGCGCAGCCGGCGATGCTGCGGCTGCAGCGCCAGTTCAACGAAACCGTCAATCTCGGCATCCCGGAGAACGGCGAGATCGTCTACATCGACATGGTCGGCTCCAGCCGGTTGCTGCATGCCGAGGCGATGATCGGCAAGCGCGATCCGTTGCACTCCACCGCGCTGGGCAAGGCGATCCTGCTGACGCTGGGCGAGACCGAACTCGACCGCACCGTGCCGCGGCGCATGACGGCCCGCACACCGCACACCATCACGAACCGCGACCGCTTCATGGACGAGATTGCCCGCAGTGCGGAGCGCAACTACGCACTCGACATGGAAGAGAACGAACTCGGTGCACGGTGCGTGGCTGCGGCCATCTGCGAGCCGGGCCACGGTGGCGCGGTGGCAGCCATCAGCATCTCCGGGCCGACACCGCTGATGCCGCTGGAGACGCTCACCCGCATGGGCCGCGAGCTCGCGCGCACCGCCGGAAGCATCCAGATCGACCGCGCGATGCGCTGAAGCGTTTCGTGGCGCGGACCACCCGCGCAGCCCCGTTTCGCGGCACGAAACGCCCGCCGCGCAGGCTCAGCGACCGGCCCGGGCCGCGTCGATCAGCCCCTTCATGTAGCCCACCGCGAAGATCTGCCCGCGCACCATGTAGCCCGGGTTCTCGTTGCTCTCGCCTTCCATCGTGGGCGCGTGGTCCGGCCGCATCGGGCCGTCGTAGCCGACGTCCAGGTAGGCGCGCATCGCCTCCGCCATGTCGGTCTTGCCCTCATCGTGGAAGGTCTCCTCGAACAGCGGCACACTGCCGCGGATGTCGCGGAAATGCGCGAAGAAGATCTTCTTGCGCTCGCCGAAGTAGCGGATCGCGTCCGGGATGACGACCCCGGGCATCGCCGCGAAGTTGCCCTGGCAGAAGGTGATGCCGTTGGACGGGCTGTCGGCCATGTCGAGCACGCGCTTGAACGCATCCATGTCGCGCATGATGCGCGCCAGGCCCCGCACCGGGGACATCGGCGGATCGTCCGGATGCAGCGCCAGCTTCACGCCGGCCTCCTCGGCCACCGGCAGCACCCGCTGCAGGAAGTAGCGAAAGTTCTCCCACATCTGCTCGTCGGTCGTCTCGCCGGCATAGGTGGGCGGCACGTTGGCCAGATTAGCCGCATTGAACTGCGTCACCAGCGCGCCGCCGCGCCCGACCACGTCGTTCGCGGTGCGCAGCCAGTTGAACACCGCCATGAAGTTGTAGCAGTACACCGGGATGCCGGCCCGGCCCATGGCGCGGATGCTCTCGCAAACGCTGGCCAGGTCCTCGTCGCGCCCCGGCATGCCGAGCGTGATGCGGTCGGACAGCTGGTAGCCCTCGATCACCGACAGGCGCAGGCCCTGCGCCTCGACACGCTGGCGCAAGGCCAGCAGGTCCTCGTAGCGCAGCGGCGGGCCCTGCTCGCGCTGCGGCGCCATGCTGACGCCAGCCACCGTGGTCACCACATCCGTCATGCCCATCTGCCGGGCCAGCCGCAGATCCGCTTCGGCCAGCGGCCGGGACACCATCGCCAGTTTCATTGCCATGCTCCAGGGAGACGGGCCGGCGGCCCGCTGCGCGCATCTTAGCCAGAAGGCCCGACCCCGTCGCCGGCCCGGAAAAGCGTCAGGGCGCCAGCCAGAACGGCGCGAGCCGCTCCAGGAAGCCGCTGTCCGGCTCGAAATACGGCAGGGCGCCGCCCGGCACGGCATGGAATTGCCAGTGGCTGCGGCCCTGCAGCCGGTCGCGCCGGCGGTAGTCGGTGAAATCACCCCGGGTGGCCATCGAGACCCAGACCGGGCAGCGCAGCGTGTCGTACAGCGTGTCGATGTCGGCGCTGAACAGATAGGCCGACAGGAAGCTCAGCGGCGCATGGCGCGCACCGGGCACGCGGGCGGTCTGCACCGCGTACCGCCACAGCGCCTCGTCGATCGTCTGCGAGCCCCAGGTGCGCCGCAGGAAATAGCGGATCACGCCGGGCCGGGTCAGCCCGCGGAACAGCGCGTCGCTCCAGAACGGCCAGCGGACCAGCCGGTACATCGCCGGCACGCCGAGCGTGGAACCCGGCCGACCTGCCCGGCTGCGGCGGCCGTTGAAACCGGTGGGGCTGACCAGCGCGAGCCGGCGCACGGTGGCCGGCGCCTCGCAGGCGACCCGGGCCGCGAATTCACAGGAGAGCGAGACGGCCAGCAGGTCCACCGCGCCGGCGCCGGTGGTCTGGCGCAGGTGCGTGATGGCCACATGCAACGCATCGGTCATCAGCCGCGGCGTGTAGCGCTGGTCGCGGCGCTCCGACAGCCCGAAGCCCGGCAGATCGAGCGCCCAGACCGGTCGGTTGCGTCCGTAGTGGGCATACAGCGGGGCCACCTCGGCCGCCGAGGCGGCCGCGTTGACGCTGTGCACCAGCAGCAGCGGAGGCAGCGCGGGCCGGCCGGCCTGGGCCAGTTCGGCCGGCGGGCTGCGGTAGACGGTGACGCGCCCGCCCGGCGTGTCCAGCGTCGTCTGGTCGCCTGGCAGGGCTGGCGGCAGCGCGTCGCCTGCCATCGCTCAGCCCCGGGGCTTGCGCGCTGCCCGGGCCGCGCCGGTACCGGCGCGGGGCGGCAGGCCGGTATGCTGGGTCAGGACCCGGCCGCGTGCGGGCGCCACCGACGTCCGCGGTGCGGCGGCGGCCGGCGTGGAGTTCTTGCGCCGTGCGCTCTGGTAGCTGCCGTCGCCCAGCGGCTGCCAGGTGGGAATCAGGTGCTGCTTGCCATTGCCGATCAGGTCGGCCCGGCCCATGTCCTTCAGCGCCTCGCGCAGCAGTGGCCAGTTGTTCGGGTCGTGGTAGCGCAGGAAAGCCTTGTGCAGGCGGCGGCGCTTCTCGCCACGCACGATGTCCACACCCTCGCTGTCGCGCGTCACCCGGCGCAGCGGGTTGCGGGCGCTGTGGTACATCGCGGTCGCGGTGGCCATCGGGCTGGGGTAGAAGGTCTGGACCTGGTCTGCCCGGAAACCGTTCTTCTTGAGCCACAGCGCCAGATGCATCATGTCGCTGTCGCTGGTGCCGGGGTGGGCCGCGATGAAGTACGGGATCAGGTACTGCTTCTTGCCGGCCTCGGCCGAGAAGCGCTCGAACATCTGGCGGAAGCGCTCGTAGGTGCCGATGCCGGGCTTCATCATCTTGTCCAGCGGGCCGGTCTCGGTGTGCTCCGGCGCGATCTTCAGGTAGCCGCCGACATGGTGCTGCACCAGTTCCTTGACGTACTCCGGGCTCTGCACCGCCAGGTCGTAGCGCAGCCCGGAGCCGATCAGGATCTTCTTGATGCCGCGCAGGCCGCGCGCGCGGCGGTACAGCCGGATCAGCGCGCTGTGGTCGGTGTTCAGGTTGCTGCAGATGCCGGGGAAGACGCAGCTCGGCTTGCGGCAGGCGGCCTCGATCTCCGGGCTGCGGCAGCCGATGCGGTACATGTTGGCCGTCGGGCCGCCGAGGTCGGAGATCACGCCGGTGAAGCCGCGCACCTTGTCGCGGATCTCCTCGACCTCGCGGATCACCGAGTCCTCGCTGCGGCTCTGGATGATGCGCCCCTCATGCTCGGTGATCGAGCAGAAGGTGCAGCCGCCGAAGCAGCCGCGCATGATGTTCACGCTGAAGCGGATCATCTCCCAGGCCGGGATCTTCGTCGCGCCGTCGTGGCTGCCGTGCTCGTCGGCATAGACCGGGTGCGGGCTGCGGGCGTAAGGAAGATCGAACACATGGTCCATCTCGGCCGTCGTCAGCGGGATCGGCGGCGGGTTGATCCAGACATCGCGCGCCGTGGCGCCCTCGCCATGGGCCTGCACCAGCGCGCGGGCATTGCCGGGGTTGGTCTCCAGGTGCAGCACCCGGTTGGCATGGGCATACAGCACCGGGTCGGCGCGCACCTGCTCGTAGCTCGGCAGCCGGATCACGCTGCGCGCGCGCGGCGGCACCTGCAGCCGGCCCTGCAGCGCCGGGTTCGGCACGAACTGCAGGGTCTGCACCGCGGCGCCAGCGGCCGGGGCGCCCTCCCGGGCGCAGTCCGCACCCTGCCCGGCCGCCTGCTCGCTGATCGTCTGGTACGGGTTGACGTGGGCCTCGACCCGGCCGGGCGCGTCGACCCGGGTGGAGTCGATCTCGTACCATCCCTGGCCGGTCGGGTCGTCCGGGCGGCGCACGAAGGCGGTGCCGCGCACGTCGGTGATCGACTGCACCGGCTCGCGCGCAGCCAGCCGGTGCGCCACCTCGACCAGCGCGCGCTCGGCGTTGCCGTACAGCAGCAGGTCGCACTTCGCGTCGACGACGATCGAGCGGCGCACCTTGTCGCTCCAGTAGTCGTAATGGGCGATGCGGCGCAGGCTGCCCTCGATGCCGCCGAGGATGATCGGCAC
>JAEUOX010000240.1 GCA_016790475.1 Rhodoferax sp.
CACGAACAAGGACGGCGTCGAGCAGAACACCTGCGACATCATCGCCACCGAGATGCAGCTGCTCGGAAGCCGCGAGGGCATGGGCGGCCCCGGCGGTGATGAGGGCGGTGGTGGTGGCGGCTACAGCCGCCCCAGTGCACCGCCGCAGCGCCAGGCTGCCGCGGCACCCCGCGCGCCGGCCCCGGCACCGTCGCGGCCGTCCAGCGGCTTCGACGACATGGACGACGACATTCCGTTCTGACGGAGCCCCCGGCCGGATCCTCCACCGGCCTCCCGCGAAGGGCCACGCATCCTGGGAAGCGCTAGTCTTCCTGGAGCGTCGCCCCGGCAATCACCCCCCCGCCCAGGCAGACCTCACCGTCGTACAGCACGGCGGACTGTCCCGGCGTCACGGCCCATTGGGCCTCCCCGAAGGTCAGCGCGAACGCGCCCGGCGCCTCGCCCGGCTGCAGAACGCAGCCGGCGTCGCTCTGCCGGTAGCGCGTCTTCGCGGCCAGCGCACCGGGCGCCGGCGCTGCGCCGGCCACCCAGCTGGCGTCCTCCGCCTGCAGCGCGGCGTACTGCAGCCAGGGGTGGTCATGCCCCTGCACCACCCACAGCGTATTGCGCTCCAGGTCCTTGCGGGCGACGAACCACGGCGCGTGCTCGCCGCCGCCACGCGGCGCTCCCTTGGCCCGCACGCCGCCGATGCCCAGGCCCTGGCGCTGGCCGATCGTGTAGAAGCTCAGCCCGGCGTGCTCGCCGATCGTGCGCCCGCCGGGCTCACGGATCGGCCCCGGCGCACCGGCGATGTAGCGGTTCAGGAATTCCCGGAACGGCCGCTCGCCGATGAAGCAGATGCCGGTGGAGTCCTTCTTGCGTGCGTTGGGCAGGCCGATGTCGGCCGCGATGCGGCGCACCTCGGTCTTGTGCAGTTCGCCCACTGGAAACAGCGTGCGGGACAGCTGCGCCTGGTTCAGCCGGTGCAGGAAGTAGCTCTGGTCCTTCGACGGATCCAGGCCCTTGAGCAGCTCATGCAGGCCGGTCGCGGGGTTGAATCGCACGCGGGCGTAGTGGCCGGTGGCGATGCGCTCGGCACCCAGCCGCATGGCGTGGTCCAGGAAGGACTTGAACTTGATCTCGGCATTGCACAGGATGTCCGGGTTGGGCGTGCGGCCGGCCTGGTACTCGCGCAGGAACTCCGCGAAGACCCGGTCCTTGTAGTCGGCGGCAAAGTTGACATGCTCGATCTCGATGCCCAGTACGTCGGCCACCGCGGCGGCGTCGACGAAGTCGATGTTCGACGAGCAGTACTCGGAGTCGTCATCGTCCTCCCAGTTCTTCATGAAGATACCGATGACCTCGTAGCCCTGCTCGCGCAGCAGCCAGGCCGTCACCGCGGAGTCGACCCCGCCGCTGAGCCCCACGACCACCCGCTCACGCGCCATCGCCAGGCTCCACGGGATGGGCCGGCACACCCAGATCGGTATGCAGCAATGCCAGCGGGTGGCGCACGCCGGCCAGGTAGTCCTCCACGCATTGCAGCAGCGCCGGGCTGCGGTGCCGGTCGGCGCTGGCGCGGATCTCGTCGGGCGTCATCCAGACGGTGCGCACGATGCCGTGGTCCAGCCGGCGCTCGCGGTGGTGGGCACCGAGCTCGCCGCTGAACGCAAAGCGCAGATAGGTCACGGCCGGCGGCACCTGGCCGTCGCGCGCCGGGCGCGGCTGGCGCGACAGGTAGATGCCGACCAGCGCGGTCGGGTGGAAGCTGTGGGCGGTTTCCTCGAGCGTCTCGCGGGCGCAGCCCTGCACCAGCGATTCGCCCGGGTCGAGGTGGCCGGCCGGGTTGTTCAGGCGCAGGCCGTCGGAGGTCTGCTCCTCCACCAGCAGGAAGCGGCCCTCCCGCTCGATGACCGCGGCCACGGTGACATGGGGTTTCCAGCGATTGGCCATGCGGAATTATCCCTTGCCGCTGCGGACCGTCGGGGGGCGGCACGGCCGGACCGGCTCCGGGAGGCCCCCCAAATTACTGTAAGCTTCGTGCCAGTTTCACCCCCTTACAACCGAGAACAGGAGCGGCCATGCTCATCGGCATTCCGACCGAGACCAGCGTCGGCGAGACCCGCGTCGCCATCACCCCCGAAACCGCGAAGAAGCTCAAGGCCCAGGGCCACACGCTGCGCATCCAGGCCGGTGCCGGGGTGGCCGCCAGCGTCACCGACGCGGCCTTCACCGCCGCCGGCGCCGAGATCACCGATGCCGCCGGCGCGCTGGGTTGCGATCTGGTGCTCAAGGTGCGCAGCCCGTCGGAGGCGGAAATCCCGATGATGAAGTCGGGCGCGGCCCTGGTCGGCATGCTGAACCCGTTCGACGCGCCCGGCCTGCAGCGCCTGGCCGCCGCCGGCCTGACCGCCTTCGCGCTGGAGGCAGCGCCCCGCACGACCCGCGCCCAGAGCATGGACGTGCTGTCCTCGCAGGCGAACATCGCCGGCTACAAGGCGGTCATGATCGCCGCGGACCGCTACCAGCGCTTCTTCCCGATGCTGATGACGGCCGCCGGCACCGTGAAGGCCGCCCGCGTCGTGATCCTGGGCGTCGGCGTGGCCGGCTTGCAGGCGATCGCCACCGCCAAGCGCCTGGGCGCCGTGATCGAGGCCTCCGACGTGCGGCCGAGCGTCAAGGAGCAGGTCGAGTCGCTGGGCGGCAAGTTCATCGACGTGTCCTATGACACACCCGAGGAAAAGGAGGCCGCCGTCGGCGTCGGCGGCTACGCCAAGCCGATGCCGGCCAGCTGGCTGGAGCGCCAGAAGGTCGAGGTCGCCAAGCGGGTGGCCCAGGCCGACGTCGTCATCTCGACCGCGCTGATCCCGGGCCGCCCCGCGCCCACGCTGATCACCGAGGAGATGGTCGCCAGCATGAAGCCCGGCTCGGTGATCGTCGACATCGCCGCCGGCAAGGGCCCCAACGGCGGCGGCAACTGCCCGCTGTCCGAGGCTGACAAGACGGTCGTCAAGCACGGCGTGACGATCGTCGGCGAGACCAACCTGCCGGCGCTGGTCGCTGCCGATGCGTCCTCGCTGTATGCCCGCAACGTGCTGGACTTCCTGAAGCTGATCCTCACGAAGGAAGGCACGCTCAACGTCGACATGAACGACGACATCGTCGCCGCCTGCCTTGTCACGCAGGGTGGCGAGGTACGGCGCAAGTAGCCGCCGCCCGTCCGCAGACATCCCTCGATCGCATCCGGAGAACCCCATGGACCTTGTGTCACCCACCATCACCAACCTGATCATCTTCGTGCTGGCCATCTATGTGGGCTACCACGTGGTGTGGACGGTCACCCCGGCGCTGCACACGCCGCTGATGGCCGTCACCAACGCGATCTCGGCCATCGTCATCGTCGGCGCGATGCTGGCGGCCGCGCTGACCGAGACGCCGCTGGGCAAGACCATGGGCGTGCTGGCGGTGGCGCTGGCGGCGGTCAACGTGTTCGGCGGCTTCCTGGTCACCCGGCGCATGCTGGAGATGTTCAAGAAGAAAGAGAAGAAGGCCCCGGCCCACGGAGGGGACGCGAAATGAGCATGAATGTCGTCACCCTGCTGTACCTGATCGCGTCGGTCTGCTTCATCCAGGCGCTCAAGGGCCTGTCGCACCCGACCACCTCGATCCGCGGCAACATCTTCGGCATGGTGGGCATGGCGATCGCCGTGTTCACGACCACCGCGCTGATCTTCCGGCTGGCCCAGGGCAACGCCACCGGGCTGCTCTATGTGCTGGCCGCGCTGGTCGTGGGCGGCGGTCTCGGTGCCACGATGGCCAACCGCGTCGAGATGACCAAGATGCCGGAGCTCGTGGCCTTCATGCACAGCATGATCGGCCTGGCGGCGGTGTTCATCGCGATCGCCGCGGCCGTCGAGCCCTGGGCCTTCCAGATCGCGGCCAAGGGCGGCGCGATCCCGGCAGGCAACCGGCTGGAGCTCGCGCTGGGCTCGGCGATCGGTGCCATCACCTTCAGCGGCTCGGTGATCGCCTTCGGCAAGCTGTCCGGCAAGTACAAGTTCCGGCTGTTCCAGGGGGCGCCGGTGGTGTTCGCCGGCCAGCACAAGCTCAACCTGGTGCTGGGCCTGGTGCTGCTGGCCAACGTCGTGCTCTACACCCTCAACGGCGACTTCACGTTCTTCATCGTCGCCACGCTGCTGGCCTTCGTGATGGGCGTGCTGATCATCATCCCGATCGGCGGCGCCGACATGCCGGTCGTGGTGTCGATGCTCAACAGCTATTCCGGCTGGGCGGCGGCCGGCATCGGCTTCAGCCTGAACAACGCGATGCTGATCATCGCCGGCAGCCTGGTGGGCTCGTCCGGCGCGATCCTGAGCTACATCATGTGCAAGGCCATGAACCGCTCGTTCTTCAACGTGATCCTGGGCGGCTTCGGCGGCGAGGCCGCGACGGCCGGCGGTGCGGCCGTGCAGCGCAGCGTCAAGAGCGGCAGCGCCGACGACGCCGCCTTCGTGCTGGGCAATGCCGAGACGGTCGTGATCGTGCCCGGTTACGGTCTGGCCGTGGCGCGGGCGCAGCATGCCGTCAAGGAGCTGGCCGCCAAGCTGACCGAGAAGGGTGTCACCGTCAAGTACGCGATCCACCCGGTGGCCGGCCGGATGCCGGGCCACATGAACGTGCTGCTGGCCGAGGCCGAGGTGCCCTACGACCAGGTCTTCGAGATGGAAGACATCAACGGCGAGTTCGGCCAGGCGGATGTGGCCATCATCCTGGGTGCCAACGACGTCGTGAACCCGGCCGCGCATGTGAAGGGCAGCCCGATCTACGGCATGCCGATCCTGGAGGCCTACAAGGCCAAGACGGTGATCGTCAACAAACGCTCGATGGCCGCCGGTTATGCGGGCCTGGACAACGAGCTCTTCTACATGGACAAGACGATGATGGTCTTCGGCGACGCCAAGAAGGTGGTCGAGGACATGGGCAAAGCCATCGAGTGAATGGCGCCCCGGTGACCCTGCGGCCGCAGCACGTGAACAACCAGGAGACAGGACCATGACCGATCGCATCTGGCTCGCCAGCTACCCGCCCGGCGTGCCGGCCGACATCGATGTCGCCCAGTACGACTCGGTCGTGGCGCTGATGGAGGAAAGCTTCCGCCAGTACGGCAGCCGGGTCGCCTACAGCTTCATGGGCAAGGACCTCACCTATGCCCAGACCGACAACCTGAGCCAGGCCTTCGGTGCCTACCTGCAGGGTCTGGGGCTGGCCCGCGGCGACCGCGTCGCGGTGATGATGCCCAACGTGCCGCAATACCCGGTCGTCGTGGCGGCCGTGCTGCGCGCCGGCCTGGTGCTGGTCAACGTGAACCCGCTGTACACCGCCCGCGAGCTGGAGCACCAGCTCAAGGACTCCGGCGCCAAGGCCATCGTCATCCTGGAGAACTTCGCCACGACGCTGGAGAAGTGCATCGCCGCCACCCCGGTCAAGCATGTCGTGTTGTGCGCGATGGGCGACCAGCTCGGCCTGCTCAAGGGCGCGCTCGTGAACTATGTCGTGCGCCACTCCAAGAAGCTGGTGCCGCCCTTCAACCTGCCGGGCGCGGTGCGCTACAACGACGCGATCGCGCGCGGCACGGCCGGCACGCTGCAGCGCCCGGCCGTCAAGCCGGACGACATGGCGGTGCTGCAGTACACGGGCGGCACGACCGGCGTGTCCAAGGGCGCGGTGCTGCTGCATCGCAACCTGGTCGCGAACGTGCTGCAGAACGAGATCTGGGCGATGCCGCTGATCAGCAAGGTGCCGGCCGGCGAGCAGCCCACCTCGGTGTGCGCGCTGCCGCTCTACCATATCTTCGCGTTCACCTATTGCATGATGCTGTCGATGCGCATGGGTGGCAAGCTGGTGCTGATCCCGAACCCGCGCGACCTGCCGGCGATGTTCAAGGAGATGTCCAAGCACCGCATCCATGTGATGCCGGCGGTCAACACGCTATTCAACGGCATGGCGAACCACCCGGATTTCCGGACGGTCGACTGGAGCCACCTGAAGGCCTCCACCGGCGGCGGCACCGCGGTGCAGAGCGCGGTGGCCAAGCTCTGGCTCGAGAAGACCGGCTCGCCGATCCTGGAGGGCTACGGCCTGAGCGAGACCTCGCCCACCGCCTGCGGCAACCCGGCCACCGCCACCGAATACAGCGGCTCGATCGGCATCCCGCTGCCCAACACCTGGATGAAGTTGCTCGACGACGACGGCAACGAGGTCGAGCCCGGCCAGCCCGGCGAGATCGCGATCAAGGGCCCCCAGGTGATGGCCGGCTACTGGCAGCGCCCGGACGAGACCGCCAAGGTCATGACGCCGGACGGCTACTTCAAGTCCGGCGACATCGGCACGATGGACGAGCGCGGCTTTTTCCGCATCGTCGACCGCAAGAAGGACATGGTGCTGGTGAGCGGCTTCAATGTGTTCCCGACCGAGCTGGAGGACGTCGTCTCACAGCATCCCGGCGTCATGGAATGCGCCTGCGTCGGGGTGCCCGACGCCAAGACCGGCGAGGCGGTGAAGCTGGTCATCGTCAAGAAGGATCCGTCGCTCTCCGAGGCCGATGTACGGGCCTACTGCCGCGAGAACCTCACCGGCTACAAGCAGCCCAAGATCATCGAGTTCCGCACCGAACTGCCCAAGACGCCGGTCGGCAAGATCCTGCGCCGTGAGCTGCGCGAGAAGTAAGGCGCGCGCCTGCCCGTGTCTGGCCCCACCGCCATCCTCAGCGCGCTGGCCCCGGAGCAGCAGGGCCTGATCGAACAGCTGGAGGGCCCGCAGCAGGTGCAGCGCGCCGGGCGCACGTTCTGGCAGGGCCGGCTGCGGGGCCACCCGGTCGTTCTGGCGCTGTCGCGCATCGGCAAGGTGGCCGCGGCCACCACCACCACGGCGCTGATCGAGGCCTTCGGCGTGCAGCGCGTCGTGTTCACCGGTGTGGCGGGCGGCCTGGGGCCGGCGGTGCAGATCGGCGATCTGGTCGTGGCCGATGCCTTCGTACAGCACGACATGGACGCCTCTCCGCTGTTCCCGCGCTTCGAGGTGCCGCTCTATGACCAGCACCGCTTCCCCTGCGACGCCGCATTGACGCAGCAGCTCGCGCAGGCCTGCCAGGCCAGCCTGGGCGCGGCCGGCCGCACGCCGCGGCTGCACCAGGGCCTGATCCTCAGCGGCGACCAGTTCGTGTCCACGACGCAGGAGGCCACGCGGATCCAGTCGGCGGTGCGCGGCGCCGGGCTGGAGCCGCTGGCCGTCGAGATGGAGGGGGCCGCGGTGGCCCAGGTGTGCCACGACTACGGCATTGCCTTCGCCGCGGTGCGCACGATCTCGGACCGTGCGGACGAGGCCTCGGCGCAGGACTTCCAGCATTTCGTGACGCACGTGGCCAGCCACTACGCGCGCGCGGTGGTCGGCGCGCTGATGCCGCTGCTGCCGGCCGGCTGAGCCGGGGGCTGCGCTACTTGAGCCAGCCGCGCCGGCGGAAGTACCACATCGGCACGATCGCGCTGGCGGCCATCAGCACCAGCGCGAACGGGTAGCCGAACTTCCAGCCGAGCTCCGGCATGAACTGGAAGTTCATGCCGTACAGGCTGGCGATCAGCGTCGGCGGCAGCAACGCGACGCTGGCCACCGAGAAGATCTTGATGATCTTGTTCTGGTTGATGTTGATGAAACCGACCGTCGCATCCATCAGAAAGTTGATCTTGTCGAACAGGAAGGCGGTGTGGGAATCCAGCGAGTCGATGTCGCGCAGGATCTGGCGCGCCTCCTCGAACTGCTCGACGGTCAGCATCTTGCTGCGCATCATGAAGCTCACGGCGCGCCGGGTGTCCATCGCATTGCGGCGGATGCGGCCGTTCATGTCCTCGTGGCGGGCGATGGCGCCGAGCACCTCGCCGGCGAGCACGTCGGTCACGTCGCCGGAGAGCACCTTCTTGCTGACCTGCTCGAGCTCGTCGTAGATGCCCTCCAGCGTGTCGGCGGAGTACTCGGCATCGGCGTCAAACAGCTTGAGCAGGACTTCCTTGGCGTCCTCGATCAGGCCGGGCGCGCGCCGGGCCCGCATGCGCAGCAGCCGGAACACCGGCACGTCCTCGTCGTGGATCGAAAAAAGCACGCCCTTGCTGCGCAGCTCGGCATTGACCAGGTTCAGGATGAAGGCGACCCGCACCGTGCGCGGGTCGTCGTTGTCGGCAATCAGGAAGTCGCTGCGGATGTGCAGGTCGCCGTTGTCCTCGGTGTAGAAGCGGGCGGATTCCTCGATGTCCTCGTCCATCGCATCCTCCGGGATGGACAGGCCGAAATACTGCTTGACCCAGCGCTTTTCGTCCGGCGTGGGCGACTCCAGATCGACCCAGATCGGCTGGAACCGCGACAGCTCTTCCAGCGACTCGATTTCCTCCTGGAAGAGCCTGCCGTTGGCGAGCGTGAAGACATTCAGCATGGGTGGGCAAATTATGGCAGGCCGGCGCCACGCGGCCGGGCCATCAGTCGCCCAGCAGCAGCCCGAGCAACTCCTCGCGCTGGGCCAGCGCGTCGGCTTCGCCCATCTCGATCAGCGACTGCACGAAGCCCGGCTCGAACAGCAGGTAGCTGGCCAGCGTGCCGCCGCTGCCCTTGAGCACGCCGAGTGCACCCAGCGCGTCACGGATGGCCGAGGGCAGCTCCGACGTGAACTGCTGCGCCAGCCCGTCCAGCGAGCGGGTCGGCGCGATGGCCAGCACGTCGATCGTCTTGTAGGGCATGGCCGCGGCCGCCTCGGTCGGCAGGCTGTTGATCGTCTGCGTCACGCGCTGGGTCTGCTCGACGTCGGCCTGCAGCGTGTCATGGAACACGCTGGCCATCACATGGCCGGCCATGCTGCCCAGCGTCGGGCCGGTGGCGCGCGCCGCGCCTGGCGCACTGCCCAGGCCGGGCCGCTCCGGCTGCCCCACGCCGATCACCAGGATCCGCCGCGCGCCCAGGTGCATCGCCGGCGACAGCGGCGTGACCTGGCGCATCGAGCCGTCGCCGAAGTGCTCCTCGCGCCCGTCCACCATCAGCCGGGTGGCCGGGAACAGGAACGGGATCGCGCTGGAGGCCATCAGGTGGTCGATGCTCAGCGGCTGGTACTCGGAGCGCCGCCCGGGCCGCACCCAGCCCTGGAACTCCGCGCGGCTCGCGGTGTGGCAGAACGTCCAGTGCACACCGCTGGTGTAGCTCGAGCCCGTGACGGCCAGCGCGTCGATGGTGTTGGAGCGCAGCGCGGCGTCAATGCCGTCCAGCGGGATGCCGTCGCGCAGGATCTTGGTCAGCGGTGCGTTGTTCAGCAGCGCGCCGTTGGCCCGCGCATGCCGCGACAGGCTCCAGGCCACCGCGATGCGGCTGAAGCGCACCCAGCCGGGCACGTTGAGCGTGTAGACATCGGTGGAGCGCAGCCGCGACCAGAACTGCGCCAGTTGCTCGAAGGCCTGCAACCCCTGCATCGCGCGGCTGGCCAGGAAGGCCGCGTTGATCGCGCCGGCCGAAGTGCCCACCAGCACCTGGAACGGAAAGGTGCGCGACGCCGCCGGGTGGGCCTGCAGCAACCGCGCCATGGCCTTGAGCACGCCCACCTGGTAGGCGGTGCGCGCGCCGCCCCCCATCAGCACCAGCCCCACTGTCGGGCGACCAAATTGGCGCAAGCCCGCGTGGATGATGGTGTCAAGACTCATGAAGACATTTTGTAACGATGCCGGAGTCTATTGCAAACAATTACCGGAAGGCCGGTGAATGGGACAGCCCGTCACCATGGTTTGCAGGGAAATGCCATCCAGGCTTGCAATTGGCAGGCTTCGGGAGCATAGTGGTTCGCGTGGAGATAACGGTTTTCCAGTATCCCTGCGGGGGTTCCCGGCCCCGGGTGTGATGCCTTGGGCCATTGTTTGGCGAGCGTATTAGGAGGACATCCATGAACTTGACGATCAGCGGTCACCACCTCGAAGTCACCCCGGCTCTCAGAAACTATGTCACGACCAAGCTTGATCGCATCACCCGCCACTTTGACCAGGTCGTGGACGTCAAGGTCCTGCTCACCGTGGAGAACCAGAAGGAAAAGGAACGAAGGCAGCGCGCCGAATGCAACATCCACGTGAAGGGCAGCGACATGTTCGCCGAAAGCTCCCATGCGGATCTCTATGCCGCCGTCGACGAGCTCGTCGACAAGCTCGACCGCCAGGTCGTGCGCCACAAGGACCGCCTGCAGAACCACCACCATGCCGCCCCCAAGCGCGTGATGTGAACCCGCAGTCACGGCCTCCCTGACCGAAACCGCCCTCCCGGGGGCGGTTTTTTTGTGTGCATAATCCGGCCACCCACCATGAACCGACTTGCGTCCATCCTGCCGCCCGCGCAAGTGCTCGTGCACGTTGAAGCCACGAGCAAGAAGCGGGCCTTCGAAGAGGCAGGTCTGCTGTTCGAGAGCCTGCACGGCCTGAGCCGCTCGCTGGTCACTGACAGCCTTTTCTCCCGCGAACGCCTGGGCTCCACCGGCCTGGGGCACGGTGTGGCCATCCCGCATGGCCGCATCAAGGGCCTCAAGGCGCCGATGGCGGCGGTCTTCCTGCTGGCCAACCCGATCGGCTTCGATGCCCCGGACGACCAGGCCGTGCGCCTGCTGATCTTCCTGCTGGTGCCCGAGGCCGCGACCCAGAAGCACCTGGAGATCCTTTCCGAGATTGCCGAGCTGCTCAGCGATGCCTCGCTGCGCGAGCGCATGAATGCCAGCACCGACGCCACGCAGCTGCACGCGCTGGTCGCGCAGTGGCAGCCCGGCCCGGTGTCCTGAGCCCGCACGCGCCGCCCCGCCGCGCCCCATGAAACCCACCGTCGTCAGCGCGGATGTCCTGTTCGAGGAGTTTCGCGGCTCGCTCAAATGGCAGTGGGTCGCCGGCCTGGGGGCTTCCGAGCGGCGCTTCGACGAAGTCGCGGTGCGCGCCGCCCGCTCCGGCGCCGACCTGGTCGGCTACCTGAACTACATCCACCCCTACCGGGTGCAGATCCTCGGCGAACGCGAGATCGCCTACCTCAGCAACGCCACGCCGGACGACTGCGCCCGGCGCATCGCCCGCATCGTCACGCTGGAGCCGCCGGTGCTGGTGCTGGCCGACAGCCAGTCGGCGCCCGCCGCGCTGCTGTCAATGTGCGAGCGCGCGCAGATCCCGATGTTCGCGACCGAGGCTTCCTCGGCCTTCGTCATCGACGTGCTGCGGGCCTACCTGTCCAAGCACTTCGCCGACCGCACCACGATGCACGGCGTGCTGATGGACATCCTGGGGCTGGGCGTGCTGATCACCGGCGAGTCCGGCCTGGGCAAGAGCGAGCTCGGGCTGGAGCTGATCTCCCGTGGCAACGGCCTGGTGGCCGACGACGCGGTCGACCTGTACCGCATCAACCAGACCACGATCGAGGGCCGCTGCCCCGACCTGCTGCAGAACTTGCTGGAGGTGCGCGGCATCGGCCTGCTGGACATCCGCGCCATCTTCGGCGAGACCGCCGTGCGGCGCAAGATGCGCCTGAAGCTGATCGTGCACCTGGTGCGCCGCGAAACACTGGAGCGCGAATACGAACGCATCCCCTACGAGCCCCTCACGCAGGACGTGCTGGGCATCCCGGTGCTCAAGGTGGTGATCCAGGTCGTGGCCGGGCGCAACATCGCCGTGCTGGTCGAGGCCGCGGTGCGCAACACCATCCTGCAGCTGCGCGGCATCGACACCTACCAGGATTTCGTCGAACGGCACCGCAAGGCGATGGAGCGCGAGGCCAGCCACAGCATGCGCTGAGGGCGCGCAGGGCGACTACGGGCGACTACGGGCGGGCTGCGGTGCGGCGGTTCGGGCAGTCCGCCTTGGTGCAGTTGGCGTACAGGCTCAGCGCGTGGTCGGCGATCTGGAAGCCCTTGGCCCGGGCCACCAGCGCCTGGCGCTTCTCGATCTCGGCGTCGTAGAACTCCTCGACCTTGCCGCAATCCAGGCACACCAGGTGGTCGTGGTGCTGTCCCTCGTTGAGCTCATAGACCGCCTTGCCGCTCTCGAAATGGCTGCGGCTCAGGATGCCGGCCTGCTCGAACTGCGTCAGTACCCGGTACACCGTGGCCAGGCCGACGTCCGAGCGCTCGTCAAGCAGCACCCGGAAGACATCCTCGGCCGTCATGTGGCGCTGGCTGCCCTTCTGGAAGATCTCCAGGATCTTGAGCCGCGGCACGGTGGCCTTGAGCCCGGTGTTTTTGAGTTCGTCGGAGGTGGGCATGGGGGTGGGTTGCTCCGGGCACGGCACACCGACGCAGGCTCAGCGGCTGGCTACAATCGCCCGATCATATCGCCCTGCCTCCCGCCATGCATGACACCGTCCGCCTTACCGTGCGCGCCAGCCTCCTGATGGCGCTCTGCGCCGGGCTCACGGCCTGCTCCAGCTTCGGGGACGCCAGCCAGCGCATCGCCGGCCTGGTCACCCCCTACCGCGTCGAGATCGTGCAGGGCAACTTCGTCTCCAGCGAGCAGGTCGCACTGCTCAAGCCCGGCATGGCCCGCCAGCAGGTGCGCGACGTGCTAGGCACGCCGCTGCTGCAGAGCGTGTTCCACAGCAACCGCTGGGACTACATCTTCACGTTCCAGCGCAAGGGCGAGGAGCCCCAGCAGCGCAAGGTCACGGTGTTCTTCAACGACGCCGGCCTGGAGCGCTTCGAGGCCGACACGCTGCCCTCCGAGGCGGAGTTCGTCGCCTCGCTGAGCAAGGGCCGCAAGACGGCTGCCGCGCCGCCGCTCGAGGCCAGCGAAGAAGCCCTGAAGAAGTTCCCCCCGGCGGCCAAGGCCCCCGAAGCCAAGCCGCTGCCCCCGCTGCCGGCGTCCTACCCCCCGCTCGAACCCGCCTCGCCCTGACCGGCGGCGCATCGTCCATGGCTGCCGACACCCCTCTTCGCGTCTGTATTGCCGGTGCCTCCGGCCGCATGGGTCACATGCTGATCGAGGCGGTGCTGGCCACGGACGACTGCGTGCTGGCCGGCGCGCTCGACCAGCCCGGCCACCCGAGCATCGGCCAGGACGCCACCGCCTTCCTGGGCCGCACGGGCGGCGTGCCGGTGCAGTCCGACCTGGCCGCCGGCCTGCGGGGCTGCGACGTGCTGATCGACTTCACCCGCCCCGAGGGCACACTGGCCCACCTGGCGGTGTGCCGGCAGCTCGGCGTGCAGCTGGTCATCGGCACCACCGGCTTCACCGAAGCCCAGAAGGCCACGATCACCCAGGCCGCCGCCGACGTGGCCATCATGATGGCACCCAACATGAGCGTCGGCGTGAACGTCACGCTGCGCCTGCTCGAGATGGCCGCGCAGGCGCTGGCCACCGGCTACGACATCGAGATCATCGAGGCGCACCACCGCCACAAGGTCGATGCCCCGTCCGGCACCGCGCTGAAGATGGGCGAAGTCATCGCCGCGGCCACCGGCCGCACGCTGGCCGAGTGCGCCGTCTATGCCCGCCAGGGCCTGACCGGCGAGCGCGACCCGTCCACGATCGGCTTCTCGGCGATCCGCGGCGGCGACATCGTCGGCGACCACACCGTGCTGTTCGCCGGCACCGGCGAGCGCATCGAGATCACCCACAAGTCGTCCAGCCGCGCCACCTACGCGCAGGGCAGCCTGCGCGCCGCGCGCTTCCTGCGTGGCAAGCGCCACGGCCTGTACGACATGTTCGACGTGCTGGGCTTCCGCCCGGCCCCGGCCACGCCGGCCTGACGGCCCCTGCCGCGCCGGGACGCACCACCTTGAACGCGCTGCAGCTCCTGGCCGACGGCGACGCCGTCTCCCGGCTGGTCGCCATCGTGCTGCTGGGCATGTCCGCCAGCAGCTGGGTCATCATCCTGTGGAAAACCTGGCTGCTGCGCCGCGCCCGGCTGGATGTCGCCCGCAGCACCGCCGCCTTCTGGCAGGCGGCCGATCTGGCCGACGGGCAGCGCAAGGTGCAGGCCTTCGACCGCAGCGCGCTGGTCGCGCCGCTGGTGGCCGCCACCGAGCTGCCGGCCGGCGGCACGCTGGCCACCGCCGGCGACAAGTCGCAGCAGCTCACCCGGCTGCTGCGCGAGGCGCTGCATGCGGCGCTGCTGCGCCTGCAGTACGGCCAGGTGCTGCTGGCCACCGTGGGGGCCACCGCACCCTTCGTCGGCCTGCTGGGCACGGTCTGGGGCATCTACCACGCACTGGTCGGCATCTCCAGCGCCGGGCAGATCACGATCGACCGCATCGCCGGACCGGTCGGCGAAGCGCTGATCATGACCGCCGCCGGCCTGGCCGTCGCGATCCCGGCCGTGCTGGCCTACAACGTGCTCGGCCGCATGATCGGCCGCATCGAGGCCGACCTGGAAGGCTTCGCCCGCGACCTGCGCGAACTGCTGCTCAGCCTGCCGGCTGCGGCGGCCCGGGGCTGAGCACCATGGCCTTCGGACGGCTGGAGCGCACCCGGGGCGACGCCCCGATGAGCGACATCAACATGACGCCGCTGATCGACGTGATGCTGGTGCTGGTCGTGATCTTCCTGATCACCGCGCCGCTGCTGGCCAGTGCGATCCGGCTCAACCTGCCGCGCAGCGACGCTGCCGGCGCCAGCGACGCCGCGGCCTCGGTACTGGTGGTCGTCAACCAGGCCGGACAGGTCTTCCTGGACGACAAGCCGGTCACCGACGCCGAGCTGGCCACCCGCCTGACCGCCCGCGCCAGCCAGGACCCGGACACCGAGGTGCAGCTGCGCGCCGACGCCGCCGTGCGTTATGGCCGCGTTGTCGAAGTGATCGGCATGGCCCAGAAGGCCGGCCTGGCCCGCATCGGCTTCGTCGCCGACAACCGCCCCGCGCGCCCCTGAGCCCGCCCCGGCCCGCGGGAGGCAAGGCCTAGAATCACCGGGATGCGGCATTTGCGCCGCGCCCCCCTCCCCATGCAAGAAAAGTACGACCACCTCGCGGTAGAGAAGACCGCCCAGCAGCACTGGCAGGCGCGCGACGCCTACCGCGTCACCGAGGACGCTTCCCGGCAGAAGTACTACGCCTGCTCGATGCTGCCCTACCCCAGCGGCAAGCTGCACATGGGCCATGTGCGCAACTACACCATCAACGACATGCTCACGCGCTACCTGCGCATGAAGGGCTTCAACGTGCTGATGCCGATGGGCTGGGACGCCTTCGGCCTGCCGGCCGAGAACGCCGCGCTGAAGAACGGCGTGCCGCCCGCGAAGTGGACGTACGAGAACATCGCCTACATGAAGCGCCAGATGCAGGCGATGGGCCTGGCCATCGACTGGAGCCGCGAGGTCGCCACCTGCGACGCCACCTATTACAAGTGGAACCAGTGGCTGTTCCTGAAGATGCTGGAAAAGGGCATCGCCTACCGCAAGACCCAGGTCGTCAACTGGGACCCGGTCGACCAGACCGTGCTGGCCAACGAGCAGGTCATCGACGGCAAGGGCTGGCGCACCGGCGCCACCGTCGAGAAGCGCGAGATCCCCGGCTACTACCTGAAGATCACCGACTACGCCGCCGAGCTGCTCGACAGCGTGCAGCAGGGCCTGCCCGGCTGGCCGGAGCGCGTCAAGCTGATGCAGGAGAACTGGATCGGCAGGAGCGAAGGCGTGCGCTTCGCATTCACGCACGACATCCGCGACGCGCAGGGGCAGTTGATCGGCGACGGTCGCATGTATGTCTTCACGACGCGCGCCGACACCATCAAGGGCGTCACCTTCTGCGCCGTCGCCCCGGAGCACCCGCTGGCCGCGCATGCCGCGCAGTACAACCCGGCGCTGGCCGCCTTCATCGAGGAATGCAAGCGCGGCGGCACCACCGAGGCCGAGCTGGCGGTCCGCGAGAAGGAGGGCATGCGCACCGGCCTGACCGTTACCCACCCGCTCACGAGCCAGCAGATCGAGGTCTGGGTCGGCAACTATGTGTTGATGGGCTACGGCGACGGCGCGGTCATGGGCGTGCCCGGCCATGACGAGCGCGACTTCGCGTTCGCCCGCAAGTACGGCATCCCGATCGTGCAGGTGGTCCACATCGACGGCCTGCACTACGACTACGACCACTGGCAGGACTGGTACGGCGACAAGCAGAACGGCGTCACGATCAACTCCGGGAGCTTCAGCGGCATGCGCTACCAGGAGGCGGTGGACGCGATCAGCCATGCGCTGCAGGTGCGTGGCCTGGGCGAGAAGAAGACCACCTGGCGCCTGCGCGACTGGGGCATCAGCCGCCAGCGCTACTGGGGCACACCCATCCCGATCATCCATTGCCCGGAGCACGGCGCGGTGCCGGTGCCCGAGAAGGACCTGCCGGTCGTGCTGCCGCAGGACTGCGTGCCGGACGGCTCCGGCAACCCGCTGAACACGCACGAAGGCTTCCATGCAGGCGTCGTGTGCCCGGTGTGCGGCGCCAAGGCCCGCCGCGAGACGGACACGATGGACACGTTCGTGGATTCGTCCTGGTACTTCATGCGCTACTGCGACCCGACCAATGCCGACGCGATGGTCGGCGTCGGTACGCAGTACTGGATGCCGATGGACCAGTACATTGGCGGCATCGAGCATGCCATCCTGCACCTGCTGTATGCGCGCTTCTGGACGAAGGTCATGCGCGACCTGGGCCTGGTGAAGATCGACGAGCCCTTCACCCGGCTGCTGACGCAGGGCATGGTGCTCAACCACATCTACTCCCGCAAGACCGAGACCGGCGGCATCGAGTACTTCTGGCCGCAGGAGGTCGACGACGTGCACGATGCGTCAGGCAAGGTGATCGGCGCCAAACGCAAGGTCGACGGCACGATGGTGAACTACGAAGGCGTGGGCACCATGAGCAAGAGCAAGAACAACGGTGTCGACCCGCAGGACCTGATCGAGAAATACGGCGCCGACACCGCCCGCCTGTACACCATGTTCACCGCCCCGCCGGAGGCCACGCTGGAGTGGAATGACGCAGCGGTCGAGGGCTCCTACCGCTTCCTGCGCCGTGTCTGGAACTTCGCGCAGCGCCTCGGGCCGGTGCCCGCTGCCGGCAGCGCGGCCCCGGCCACCAGCCGCGGCGCCCGCGCGCTGCGCCTGGAGATCCACAGCGTGTTCAAGCAGGTGGACTACGACTACCAGCGCATGCAGTACAACACCGTCGTCTCCGGCGCGATGAAGATGCTCAACGCGCTGGAGGACTTCAAGCCCGACGACTCCCCCGGCGACGCGCAGGCCCGGCACGAGGGCCTGTCGATGCTGCTGCGCAGCCTGTACCCGGTCACGCCGCACATCGCGCAGGAGCTCTGGCGCGGCGTGGGCTACGACGCCGCGCTGGGCGAGCTGCTCGACGCCCCCTGGCCGGAGGTCGACCCGGCCGCGCTGGTGCAGGACGAGATCGAGCTCATGCTGCAGGTCAACGGCAAGCTGCGTGGCGCGATCCGCGTGCCGGCAGGCGCCTCGCGCGAGGCGATCGAGGCCGCGGCGCTGGCCAACGAGACCTTCGTCAAGCTGGCCGCCGGCGCCAGCGCCAGGAAGGTCATCGTGGTGCCCGGGCGCCTGGTGAACGTGGTGCTCTGATGGGCGCGCGCACGCCACGCCGGCTGCTGCTGATCCAGGGGGCGGCGCTCGCACTGGCCGGCTGCGGCTTCCAGCTGCGCGGCGCGCCGGAGCTGGCCTTCTCCTCGCTGTACATCAACGCAACGGACAACTCCGCGCTGGGCACCGAGCTCAAGCGCAACCTGGCCTCGCTGGGCACGCTGCAGCTCGTCAGCGAGGCGGCGCAGGCCAACACCGCCCAGGCCATCCTGGACGTGCTGACCGAGCAGCGCGAGAAGACGGTCGTGGGCGTCAATGCATCCGGGCAGGTCCGCGAGTTCCAGCTGCGGGTGCGCGTGCGCTTCCGGCTGCGCACACCGCAGGGCAAGGAGCTGATCCCGGACACCGAGCTGCTGCAGCAGCGCGACATCAGCTTCAACGAAACCGCCGTGCTGGCCAAGGAGTCGGAAGAAGCGCTGCTGTACCGCTACATGCAGACCGACATCGTGCAGCAGCTGATGCGGCGGCTGGCCGCGGTGCGCACGATCTGACGCTCGCCGCGGGTCGATCAGCCGCCTGGCGGCCCCCGCCACTCGGTCATCCGGACCGCTGCGACGGTGGCCAGCCCATAGGCCACCATGCCCGACGCCACCAGCGCGAAGATCGTCCACGGCGGCATCTGCCCCCAGGCCAGCACCGCGCCCCCCGCAGCCACCAGCACCAGGCGCAGCGTGCCGGCGAGTACCGGACCGGTCGCACGGCCGGCACCCAGGGACGAGAAATACAGGCTGAGGCCGACGCCGAACAGGGCATAGGCCGGCCCGGCCCACAGAAAGTACAGGGCCGCCGAGGCCACCACCGCCGGATCCTGCGTGAAGCGCAGCGTCCACACGTCCGGGGCGATCGCCACCACCAGGCCCAGCGTGCCCAGCAGCGCCGCCGCCACCGCCGCCGCGACCCAGGCCGCCTGGCGCGCGCGCCGGACCTGACCGGCACCGATCGCCATGCCCACCATCGGCACCGAGGCGACCCCGACCGCGAACGCGATCGGCACCAGCAGGAACTCCAGCCGCGTGCCGACGCCGTAGCCGGCCAGCGCATCGGTGCCGAAACGCGCGACCAGGCGGGTCAGGATCAGGATCGTCAGCACGGTCTGCAGCGGCGAGATGCAGGCCACGGC
>JAEUOX010000268.1 GCA_016790475.1 Rhodoferax sp.
TTCCTGGCGCTCACGATCGGCATCGTGCTGGGCGGCATCTCCGGCTACTACGGCGGGCGCATCGACTTCGTGATCCAGCGCGTGATCGAGCTGGTGCTGTCGCTGCCGACGATCCCGATCTGGCTGGCGGCCTCGGCCGCGGTGCCGCAGAACTGGCCGGCCACGCTGAACTACTTCATGATCACGCTGATCCTCTCGCTGACCGGCTGGGCGCAGCTGGCGCGCGTGGTGCGCGGGCGCTTCCTGAGCCTGCGCACCGAGGAGTTCGTCACCGCGGCCCGGCTGGACGGCGTGTCCGAGGGCCGCATCATCTTCCGGCACATGCTGCCGAGTTTTGCGAGCCACATCATCGCGTCGATCTCGCTGGCGATCCCCGCGATGATCCTGGCCGAGACCTCGCTGAGCTTCCTGGGCCTGGGCCTGCAGCCGCCGACGATCTCCTGGGGCGTGCTGCTGCGCGAGGCGCAGAACATCCGCTCCATCGCCACCGCCCCCTGGCTGTTCGCCCCCGGCGCGGCCGTCGTCGTGGCGGTGATCGCCCTCAACTTCCTGGGCGACGGGCTGCGCGACGCCTCTGACCCGTACAACAAATAATGAGCGCAGCCAGTTCTTCCGGGCCCACCAGCGGCGTCCTTCTCCAGGTACGCGACCTGCGCACCCATTTCCCGATCCGCACCGGCGTGCTGAAGGCGGTGGACGGCGTGTCCTTCGACGTCGAGCGCGGCAAGACGCTGTGCGTCGTCGGTGAGAGCGGCAGCGGCAAGAGCGTCACCGCACGCTCGATCCTGCAGATCGTCGACGAACCCGGCCGCATCGTCGGTGGTTCGATGGTGCTGCACCGACCGGACGGCAGCACGGTGGACCTGGCCCAGCTCAGCCGGCGCTCGAAGGAGATCCGCGCAGTGCGCGGCGCCGAGATCGCGATGATCTTCCAGGAGCCGATGTCCTCGCTGTCGCCGGTACACACGGTGGGCAATCAGATCATGGAGGTGCTGCAGCTGCATCTGAAGCTGGACAAGGCGGCCGCCCGGGCCCGCTGCGTCGAGCTGCTGGGGCAGGTCGAGATCCCGAACCCGGACAAGGCGGTGGACCGCTACACCTTCGAGTTCTCCGGCGGCATGCGCCAGCGCGTGATGATCGCGATGTCGCTGGCCTGCAATCCGGCGCTGCTGATCGCCGACGAGCCCACGACCGCGCTGGACGTGACCACGCAGGCCGAGATCCTGGACCTGATCAAGAAGCTGCAGGTCAGCCACGGCATGGCGGTGATGTTCATCACGCACGACATGGGCGTGGTCGCC
>JAEUOX010000269.1 GCA_016790475.1 Rhodoferax sp.
ACGTCGTCGTGCCCGTCGATCGCCGCCAGGAAGGCTTCCACCTCCTCCAGTTGCTCCGGGCTCAGGCTGGCCGGATCGACCGGGTTCTTCGGCTTGTAGCCGAGCTTGGCGCTGATCACCTGGAAGCCCTGGGCCGGCAACGCGCGGCTGACCAGGTCCAGATCGGCCGGCGCCGTGATGAACAGCGTCGTGCCTTCGTCCGCGCCGGGCTCCAGATCCTGCGCACCGGCCTCGATCGCGGCCAGCTCCGGATCGGCGCCGGCCACCGAAGGCTCCGCCTCGATCATGCCGACGTGGTCGAAGTCCCAGGCCACCGACCCCGAGGTACCCAGCTGCCCCTTGCGGAACAGCACCCGCATCTCGGGGGCGGTGCGGTTCACGTTGTCGGTCAGGCATTCGACCATCAGCGGCACGCGGTGCGGCGCGAAGCCTTCGTAGACGACATGGTCGAAGTGCACCGACTCGCCGGTCAGGCCGGCCCCCTTCTTGATGGCCCGGTCCAGTGTGTCCTTGGGCATGGACACCTTGCGCGCCTGCTCCACGACCAGCCGCAGCCGCGCGTTGTTCGCCGGATCGGCGCCGCTGCGGGCCGCCACCATGATGTCCTTGACGAGCCGGGTGAAGAGCTTGCCCTTGGCGTTGGCCACCTGCTCCTTGCCCTTGGCCTTCCACTGTGCGCCCATGTCCGTGTCCTTGTGTTGTGTTGGCGATGCCTGCGGCCAACCCGCTGCAGGCCGGTGGTTTATACACCCCGGCCGGGGCTCTGCCGACGCACCCGCAGGCCGGCAGCGTGCGAGATACTCCGCGACGGCTCTCCCCTCCCCTTGCCGCCCCGGACCCTGCCCATGTCTACCAACCCGCCTCTGTGCATCCGCATGCATCCCAACGACAACGTGGCCATCGTCGCGAACGACGGCGGTCTGCCCGCCGGCACGCGGATGCCCGACGGCCTGACGCTGCGCGATGCCGTGCCGCAAGGCCACAAGCTGGCGCTGCAGGACATCGCCGCGGGCGACGCGGTGCGCCGCTATGACGTCGTGATCGGCCACGCCGCGCGCGCGATCGCGGCCGGCAGCTGGGTGCACGAACGGCTGCTGGCGATGCCGGCCGCCCGCGCGCTGGACGGCCTGCCCCGGGCGACACAGCCGGCCCCTGCGTTGCCGCCGCTGGAGGGCTACACCTTCGAGGGCTACCGCAATGCCGACGGCTCGGTCGGCACCCGCAACCTGCTGGCGATCACGACCACGGTGCAGTGCGTGGCCGGTGTGCTGGACGTGGCCGTGAAGCGCATCCGCGACGAGCTGCTTCCACTGTACCCGCAAGTGGACGGGATCGTCGCGCTGGAGCACACCTACGGCTGCGGCGTGGCCATCGACGCGCCGGACGCGATCATCCCGATCCGCACGCTGCGCAACCTGGCGCAGAACCCGAACTTCGGCAACGAGGTGATGGTGGTCAGCCTGGGTTGCGAGAAGCTGCAGCCCGAGCGGCTGCTGCCACCCGGCAGCCTGCCGATCCTGAACGCGCAGGCGGATGCCGCGCAGACGCTGGACGTGGTTTGCCTGCAGGATGCAGCGCACACCGGCTTCGAGTCGATGATCGACCACATCCTGGCCAATGCACGCGTCCACCTGGAGCGGCTGAACGCCCGTCGGCGCGAGACCTGTCCGGCCAGCGCGCTGGTAGTTGGCGTGCAGTGCGGCGGCAGCGATGCGTTCAGCGGTGTCACTGCCAACCCGGCGGTCGGATTCTGCTCGGACCTGCTGGTGCGGGCCGGCGCGACGGTGATGTTTTCCGAGGTGACCGAGGTGCGCGACGCGATCGACCAGTTGACCGCCCGCGCCGCGACACCGGAGGTGGCGGACGCGATGGTGCGCGAGATGGCCTGGTACGACGCCTACCTGGCGCGCGGCAGCGTGGACCGCAGCGCGAACACGACGCCAGGCAACAAGCAGGGCGGGCTGTCCAACATCGTCGAGAAGGCGATGGGCTCGATCATCAAGAGCGGCACGGCGCCGATCAGCGGCGTGCTGTCCCCCGGCGAGAAGCTGCGGGACCGGGGCATCACGCAGGGCCTGGTCTACGCAGCGACACCGGCGAGCGACTTCATCTGCGGCACGCTGCAGTTGGCGGCCGGCATCAATCTGCACGTCTTCACGACTGGCCGCGGCACGCCTTATGGGCTGGCCGAAGTGCCGGTGGTCAAGGTGGCCACACGCAGCGATCTGGCGCGGCGCTGGCATGACCTGATGGACATCAACGCGGGGCGCATCGCCGACGGCGCGGCGAGCATCGAGGACGTCGGATGGGAAATGTTCCGCTACCTGCTCGACGTGGCCAGCGGCCGGCGCAGGACCTGGGCGGAGCACTGGAAGCTGCACAACGCGCTGGTGCTGTTCAATCCGGCGCCGATTACGTGAGTCCTTTTCCGCCGTCGCTCGGCGTGAGTGTTGGCTGGTGCGTCTTTCTTTCCGTGTTGGTTTGCTGTTGCGTCGCCCAAGGCGTGTGGGTTTGCTGTTGCGTCGCCCAAGGCGTGTGGGGGCCCGGTGCGGCGCTTCGGTGGGGCGGTCGGCGCTGAACGCGCCGACTTCCCCTCGGTACTCGGTCTTGCGGCCCCAT
>JAEUOX010000270.1 GCA_016790475.1 Rhodoferax sp.
GGGGGCCGGGTTGCCCGGCGTCGTGATCGCGGTGTGCTGCCCGGACATGGCGGTGACCTGCGTCGACACCGTGGCCAAGAAGGCGGCCTTCGTGCAGCAGGTGGCGGTGAGCCTGCGCCTGCCCCGGCTGCGGGGGCTGCACGCGCGGGTCGAGACGCTGACCGACCCGTACGACCTGGTCAGTGCGCGGGCCTTCGCGTCGCTGGGTGACTTCGTGCGCTGGTCGGCCGGCTGTCTGGCCCCGGGCGGCGTCTGGATGGCCATGAAGGGCAAACATCCGGCGCAGGAGTTGGCCGAACTGCCGCCGCAGGTGCAGGTGTTTCACGTGGAACCTTTGCAGGTGCCCGGGCTGGACGCCGAGCGCTGCCTGGTCTGGATGCGCCAGGGTCCCGGCGGGGCCGCAGACGCGACACAGTAAACTCCCTGATCCCCTTGTCGAGGATCCTGAGATGTTTGGAGTTGCGGATTACGGCGCCTTTGTGGCGGCGATCATCATTTTTCTGCTGATCCCCGGCCCGGGCAATCTGGCGCTGATCACGTCCACCAGCAAGGGTGGCCTGCCCGGCGGGCTGGGCGCCACGCTGGGTGTGATGGCCGGTGACCAGGTCCTGATGTGGCTGGCGGTCGCCGGTGTCGCGGCGGTGCTGACGGCCTACCCGCCGGCTTTCTACACGGTGCAGTGGCTCGGCGCGGCCTACCTGGCCTACCTGGGCGTGCGCATGCTGCTGGTCAAGCCGGGCGATGCGCCGGTGCTGAACATCCGCCCGGGGCACTATGCGCGCCAGGCCTTCATGATCACGCTGCTGAACCCGAAGGCGATCGTCTTCTACATGGCCTTCTTCCCGTTGTTCGTCGACCCGGCCACCCACCCGGGTCTGAGCACCTTCGGTTTCATGGCCTTCACGATCGCGGTGCTGACCTTCGCCTACGCCGCCACGGTGGTGCTGATGACGCACTTCCTGGCGGAGCGGCTGCGCGCCAACCCCCGGATCGGTCGCGCAATGGAAAAGCTCGCCGGCATGTTCCTGATCGGTTTCGGCATCAAGCTGGCCATCTCGCGCTGACGCGCAGCCACCCCCGGTCCGCTGCCCGCGCACCCCCTTCGCCATGGCCCGAATCTTTTGCATCGCGAACCAGAAGGGCGGGGTGGGCAAGACCACCACCACGGTCAACCTGGCCGCCGGGCTCGCCAAGGTCGGCCAGCGGGTGCTGATGGTGGATCTGGATCCCCAGGGCAATGCGACGATGGGCTCCGGCGTGGACAAGCGCCAGCTGACGACCAGCATCTACGACGTGCTGCTCGAAGGCAGCACCGTGGCCGAGGCCCGCGTGCGCAGCGACAAGCTGGCAGAGGCCGGCTGCTCCTACGACGTGCTGGGTGCCAACCGCGATCTCGCCGGCGCGGAGGTGGAGCTGGTCGACGTCGAGCGCCGCGAGCGCCGGCTGCAGGCGGCACTCGCGGCGGTATCGCCGGAGTATGACTTCATCCTGATCGACTGCCCGCCTTCGTTGTCGATGCTGACGCTCAACGGCCTGTGCTGCGCGCACGGCGTGCTGGTGCCGATGCAGTGCGAATACTTCGCGCTGGAAGGCCTGACGGACCTGGTCAACACGATCAAGCAGGTGCGCGCCAACCTGAACAAGGAGCTGGCCGTCATCGGCCTGCTGCGCGTCATGTACGACCCGCGCATCACGCTGCAGCAGCAGGTCAGCGAACAGCTGAAGGCGCATTTCGCGGACAAGGTCTTCGACACCGTGATCCCGCGCAATGTGCGGCTGGCCGAGGCCCCGAGTTATGGCGTGCCGGGCGTCGTGTTCGATCCGTCCTCCAAGGGTGCGCTGGCCTACCTGGCCTTCGCGCAGGAGCTGGTGGACCGCATCGGCAGCCTGCAAGCCCCTTGAATGCTTGCATTGCAGCTACATTTTCGATAGCAGATGAATCCCTCGACGGTCCTCGTCCTGCCCGGCTGGCAAAACTCCGGGCCGCAGCACTGGCAGAGCCGCTGGGAGCGGCTGCACGGGTTCCGGCGCGTCGAACAGCACGACTGGATGCGGCCGCTGCGCGGCGACTGGACGGCCCGGCTGGAGGAGGTGGTGCTGGCGCATCGCGCCGAGGCCGGTGCGGGTGCCGGGCTGGTGCTGGTCGCCCACAGCCTGGGCTGCCAGCTGGTGGCGGCCTGGGCGGCCCACTCCCGCCATGCCGACAGCGTGCAGGGCGCGCTGCTGGTCGCGCCGGGGGACCCGCAGCGCGACGAACTGCGCGCTGCGCTGGCCAGCTGGTGCCCGCCGGTGCTGCAGCGCCTGCCGTTCCGCAGCCTGCTGCTGGCGAGCCAGGACGATCCGTATTGCACTTTCGCGCGGGCCCAGGCCTTCGCATCGGCCTGGGGCTCGGAGTTCATCGATTGCGGCTGCCGCGGCCATCTGAATGCCGACTCCGGTCTGGGCGACTGGCCCGAGGGCCATCGTCTGGTGCAACAACTCGGCGCGGCCCCGGCCGCTGCCTGATCCGAAAGAACCCGCTCCCATGGTGACCAAGAAATTCAAGGGCCTCGGCCGCGGCCTCGAAGCGCTGCTTGGCCCGGCCGCCCAGGACGCGCCGGCGGTGCCGGTGGCGGCCGACGCCGCACCGGCAGGCCCCGGCCTGCCGGCCTCGCTGCTGCTCAGCGACATGGTGCCCGGCCAGTACCAGCCGCGAACCCGGATGGACGAGGGCGCGCTCTACGAGCTGGCGGAGTCGATCAAGGCCCAGGGCATCATGCAGCCGATCCTGGTGCGCCGCTTGTCCGAGGCCGACAGCCAGGCCCGCCGCGCGGAGCAGCTGGCGCAGGGCGTCCCGGGCGTGGACGCGCAGACGCCGCGCCCGGTCTACGAGATCATCGCCGGCGAACGCCGCTTCCGGGCCGCGCGGCTGGCCGGGCTGGACAGCGTGCCGGTGCTGGTGCGCGATGTCGGCAACGAGGCCGCCGCCGCGATGGCGCTGATCGAGAACATGCAGCGCGAGGACCTCAATCCGCTGGAGGAGGCGCAGGGCCTGCAGCGCCTGGTGCGCGAGTTCGGCCTCACGCACGAGCAGGCGGCCCAGGCGGTCGGCCGCTCGCGCAGCGCGGCGAGCAACCTGCTGCGCCTGCTGAACCTCGCAGAGCCGGTGCAGACGATGCTGATGGCCGGCGACCTGGAGATGGGCCATGCGCGGGCCCTGCTGGGGCTGGACAAGGTGTCCCAGATCACCGCCGCGACGCAGATCTCGTCCCGCAAGATGACGGTGCGCGAGGCGGAGAGCCTGGTCAAGAAGCTCAGCGCCGAGTTCGCGCTGACCTCGCCCAAGCCCAAGAAGGAAAAGTCGCGGGATCTCAAGCGCGTCGAGGAGGAGTTGTCCGACCTGCTGACGGCCGAGGTCGAGGTCCGCATCAAGAAGCGCGTCAAGCGCGCCGGCCGTCTGCTCGAGATGGGCGAGGTGGTCATCCAGTTCGGTTCGCTCGAGGAGCTCAACGGCCTGATCGACAAGCTCAGCGCCGGCGCGGCCCGCTGACGCGCCGCAGGAGAGGCCGGTGCCGCGCCTGATCTGGCCCCTTCCGGCGCTGCTGGCCTGGGCGCTGGCCTGGCTGGTGTTCCGGGGCCTGCAGGCGCTCGGCTGGCCGGCCCTGGCGGCCCTGGCCGGGGCCGCACTGGTCGGGCTGGCGATGAGCTGGTTCGGATCGACCGGCTGGCGTCGGCTGATGATCGCCGCGGGGTTTCCGCTGGCCGTGCTGGCGCTTGGCGCCGCGAGCTGGCCGGCCTGGTCCTGGCTGCTGCTGCTGGCCGTGCTGGCGCTCCTGTACCCGATGCATGCCTGGCGCGACGCGCCCCTGTTCCCGACACCGGCCGGCGCGCTGCAGGACCTGCCGCGCCAGCTGCCCCTGCCGGCGGGTGCGCGCGTGCTGGATGCCGGCTGCGGCCTGGGCCATGGCCTGCAGGCCCTGCGCCAGGCCTACCCGCAGGCACAGCTGGAGGGCATCGAATGGAGCTGGCCGCTGCGCCTGGCCGGTGCCTGGCGCTGCCCCTGGGCCCGGGTGCGCCAGGGCGATATCTGGCGTGCCGACTGGCGGGACTACGACCTGGTTTACCTGTTCCAGCGCCCGGAGAGCATGCCGCGCGCGCTGGCCAAGGCCCGCGCCGAGATGCGCGCCGGCAGCTGGCTCGTCAGCCTGGAGTTCGAGGCGCGGGAGGCGCGGGCCACCGCGGTGCTGCGTCTGCCCGATGGCCGGCCGGTATGGGCCTACCGCTGCCCGCCGGCCGTTGCGCACAGCGCGAATCCACCGGCCCGGCGTGCCCGCCCGGAGTAACTCGGCGTAACATCGCGGGCACAGCAACAGCGGAGCATTTCGTGGACCCAGCTTCCCCAGCGACCGTGGCCCCGGCGGGCGCGTCCGTGGATTCCGCGGCCGGTCTTCCCCGTGCGCGCGAATCCCTGCTGGACATGGCGCGGGTCTATGACGCCACCGTGCTCGCGATGGCCCATCTGGCCGAGCCGGGCGAGGCCGGCAACCACATCATCCGCATCCAGCATTACGTGCGTGCGCTGGCCCTCAAGCTGAAGTCCTCGCCGGCCTACGGGCGCAGCATGTCGGAGCACCGCATCGCACTGCTGTTCCGGGCCAGTCCGCTGCATGACATCGGCAACTCCGGCGTGCCGGACCGCATCCTGCTCAAGCCCGGGCCGCTGACCCCGGAGGAGATCGAGGTCATCCGCACCCACCCGGCGCTGGGGCGCGACGCGATCGACCAGATCCGCAGCACCGCGGGTGTGTCCACCGAGTTCCTGGAGGTCGCGCGCGACATCGCCTATGGCCACCAGGAGCGCTGGGACGGCAGCGGCTACCCGCAGGGCCTGCGCGGCGAGGCGATCCCGATGGCTGCGCGCGTGATGGCGATCGCCGATGCCTACGACGCGCTGACGAGTGACCGGGTCTACCGCCCCGGCGTCGCGCACGACAAGGCGGTACAGCAGATCTTCCAGGAACGCGCCGCGCACTTCGACCCGGACATGGTCGACGCCTTCATCGAGATCCAGGACGAGTTCGCCGCGATCGCCGAGCGCTTCAAGGACACCGACTCCGACTTCCAGCAGAAGATCGACTACATGGCCAAGGCCATCGCCGAGAGCCCCTGAGCGACGCCGCGCCAGGCGCGCTACAGCGCGAAGATCTTCCCCGGGTTCAGGATGTTGTGCGGGTCCAGCGCCTGCTTGATCGTGCGCATCATCGCGACCGCACCGTCGCCGGCCTCGGTACGCAGGAACTCCATCTTGTGCAGGCCCACACCGTGTTCGCCGGAGCAGGTGCCGCCCAGCGCCAGCGCACGCGCCACCAGCTGGTGGTTGAGCTGCTCGGCGGTCACGCGCTCCTGCGGGATGGCCGGGTCCAGCAGGTAGCCGAAATGGAAGTTGCCGTCCCCGACATGGCCGACCAGGAAGTACGGGATGCCGGACGCGTCCGCCTCGGCCACCGAGTCCAGCAGGCAATCCGCCAGCCGCGAGATCGGCACGCAGGTGTCGGTCGAGATGGCCCGGCAGCCCGGGCGGGACTGGATGGCCGCGAAGTAGGCGTTGTGCCGGGCGGTCCACAGCCGCGTGCGCTCCTCCGGCGTGCTGGCCCACTCGAACGCATTGCCGCCGTGCTCGCTGGCGATCTCCTGCACCTGCTGGGCCTGCTCCTGGACGCCGGCCGGCGAGCCGTGGAATTCCATCAGCAGCATCGGCTCCTCGCGCAGCCCGAGCTTGGCATGCGCATTCACCATGCGCACGGTGTTGCTGTCGATCAGCTCCACGCGCGCGATCGGAATGCCGATCTGGATGATCTGGATCGTCGTGCGGACGGCCGCCTCGATGCTGGGGAAGGAGCACACCGCCGCCGACACCGCCTCCGGCAGCGGGTAGATGCGCAGCGTGATCTCGGTGATGACGCCCAGCGTGCCCTCGCTGCCGACCATCAGCCGCGTGAGGTCGTAACCGGCGGAGGACTTGCGCGCCCGGGTCCCGGTGCGGATCACCTCGCCGCTGGCGGTCACGACCTCCAGGCCCAGCACGTTCTCGCGCATCGTGCCGTAGCGCACGGCATTCGTGCCGCTGGCGCGGGTGGCGCACATGCCGCCGATGCTGGCGTCCGCCCCCGGGTCAATCGGGAAGAACAGCCCGGTGCTCCTGATCGCCTCGTTGAGCTGCTTGCGCGTGACGCCCGGCTGCACCGTGACCGTCAGATCCTCGGCGTTGACCGACAGCACCTGGTTCATGCGTCCCACATCCAGGCTGATGCCGCCCTGCACCGCCAGCAGGTGGCCCTCCAGCGAGGAGCCCACGCCGAACGGGATCACCGGTACCCGGTACTGGCTGGCCAGCGCGACCGCCGCCGCCACGTCGGCGGTGGACTCGGCGAACACGACGGCGGCCGGCGGCGGCGCCGCGAAGGAGGATTCGTCGCGGCCGTGCTGCTCGCGCACCGCCAGCGCCGTGGAACAGCGCTCGCCGAAGCGCTGGCGCAGCGCGTCGATGCAGGCGGCGGGGACCTCCCGCTGGTGGACATGGGGCAGCAGATGTTCGGCCGGGGTGGGTGCGTTCATGGCAGGTCCGTCGGTGGCAGGTGGGGGGCAGTGTACGCCGCCGTCGGTATTGGCGGAGGGGTGTCGCCCCGTCGGCACAGGGGCCATCCGGCGGAAATCCTGTCAGTTTGTCGACACTGCCACCCGATGGCTTACCGTAGACTCCTACCCTGTGAGAAATCTGCCCGTTCCTCCGAAGGCCACGCCTGTGCGGGCCGCAGCGGCCTCCCACGGCGGCCGTCACTGCCGCTTGATCGGGAGCCACCGGTCGTGAGAGTCGGGGTCCTGGAGGACGACGCCGACCACGCCGTGCTGATCACCCAGGCGCTGAATGCCGACGGGCACAGCACCGAGGTCTATGCGACCGGCGCGCGCTTCCTGCAGGCCATGGTGCGCGAGACCTTCGACGTGCTGGTGCTCGACTGGATGCTGCCCGACATGACCGGCATCGAGGTGCTGGACTGGCTGCGCCAGCTGGAGGACCGCACGCCGGTGCTGTTCGTCACCAGCCGCGACACCGAGAACGACATCGTCGAGGCGCTGCGCCATGGGGCGGACGACTTCCTGGTCAAGCCGCCGCGGCGCTCCGAGCTGCTGGCGCGCTTGAAGGCGCTCAAGCGGCGCGCCGATGGCTTTGCGGGCAACGGCCCGCTGACCGTCGGCGCCTACGAGCTCGATGCCGGCAGCACCAGTGCCCGCCTGCATGGCGAGCTGCTGGAGCTCACCGAGCGCCAGTTCCAGCTGGCGCTGGTGCTGTTCCGCAACCCCGGGCGGCTGCTGTCGCGCCAGTACCTGCTGGAGGCGGTCTGGGGCCTCAACGCACAGGTGCAGACCCGCACGCTGGACATCCATGTGAGCCAGCTGCGCACCTTGCTGCGCCTGGCCGACAACGGTTGGCGCATCAACTCGGTCTACGCCCATGGCTACCGGCTCGAGCCGTTGGCCTGACACGCTGCGCCGGATCCGGCCGCTGCTGGCGGGCCTGGGCCTGCTGGCCGGCGGCTTCACCAACGCCTGGGCCCAGGCCCCCGACACGCTGCAACTGACGATCCGCCCCGGCGACACGCTGATCGGCATCGGGGTGCGCTACCTGGACGACCCGCAGCGCTGGCGCGCCGTGCAGCGACTCAACCGGCTGGCGGACCCGCGCCGGCTGCGCCCGGGGTCCACGCTGCAGGTGCCGCTGGACTGGCTGCGCTGGTCCGCGCTGTCGGCCGAGGTGCTGCACGTGACCGGCACCGTCACCGGCCCGCGCGGCCCGCTGGTGGCCGGCATGCGGCTGGCGGCCGGCGAGCGCTTCGACACCGGCGCCCAGGGCAGTGTCACGCTGCGCTTTTCCGATGGCGCGCTGGCGGTGTTCGCGCCGCAGACGCGCGCCGGCCTGGCGCAGGCGCGCGAGCTGCCGGCGCTGGGCGTGCGGGCCACGACGATCGAGCTGCAGAGCGGTTCGGTCGACACGACCGCGACGCCGCTCGTGGCGCCCGCCTCCCGGTTTGACGTGCGCACGCCGCGCGTCGTCACCGCGGTGCGCGGCACGCGCTTTCGCGTCGCGATCGACGGCGAGGTCAGCCGCCACGAGGTGCTGGAGGGCCAGGTCGCGCTGGCCGGCGCCCAGCCGGCACCGCTGGCGGTGGCGCAGGGGCAGGGCGTCCGGGCGCAGGCGGGGCAGCTGGGCACCGTGGTGCCGCTGCTGGCCGCGCCGGACCTCGCCGGCCTGCCGCGGCGCATCGAGCGCACCGCCGCGCCGCTGCAGGTGCCGCCGCAGCCGGGCGCGACAGGCTGGCGCTGGCAGGTGGCGGCCGATTCCGCGTTCAGCCAGCTGCTGCAGGACGTGCGCACCAGCGCGCCGGTCTGGGTGTTCACCGGCCTGCCGGACGGCGACTACCACCTGCGGGTGCGGGCCGCCGACGCGCAGGACCTGGAGGGCCGGGAGGCCGCCATCGCGCTGGTGCTGGCCGCGCGCCCCGAGCCGCCGCTGCAGGTCGCCCCGCCGGACGGCGCGCAGCGGGCCGGGGACGTGACGCTGGCCTGGACACAGCAGCCGGGTGTCACGCGCTACCACCTGCAGCTCGCGCAGGATTCCGCGTTTGCCACGCTGGTGCGGGACGAGGCCGGTCTGGCCGGCACGACCCTCACGCTCCAGCCCGCGCTGCCGCCGGGCACGTACTACTGGCGCCTGGCCTCGCAGCGGTCCGATGGCTCGCGCGGGCCGTTCGGCGACGCGGCCCGCTTCACGGTGCTGGAGCCCTCGGCGGTCGCGCCGCCGCAGCTCGGCGACGCCACGTTGCAGCTGCAGTGGTCCGGCCCGGCCGGTTATCCGCACCAGCTGCAGCTGGCGCGGGACGCGGCCTTTGCCGACCTGCTGCTGGACCGCAGCGTCGACGGTACCCGCCTGTCGATGCCACCGCCCGCGCCGGGTACCTACCTGGTGCGGACCCGGCTCGTGATGCCGGATGGCAGCTTCGGCCCCTGGTCGGCCGTGCAGCGCTTCGACGTGCCGGCACCGCCCCCGCCCCCGGCGCCGCCCCCTGCCCACCCCTGGGGCCTGTTCCTGATCCTGCTGCTGCCGCTGCTGCTGTGAGGCGGCCGTGCGCAGCGTGAAGGCCCCCCGGTGCACCTGATCGCCCGTCGTCACCTGCGGGAGTGGGCGCTGCTGCTGGTGCTGCTGCTGGCCGGCCTGCTGGCGGCGGTGCGCGGCGGTTGGCTGGAGCGCGCCGACCAGGCGCTGTACGACGCCGCCATCTCTGCCTCCGGGCGGGCGGTGTCCGACGCGGTGCTGATCCTGGCGATCGACGAGCCCAGTCTGGCCGCCATCGGACGCTGGCCCTGGTCGCGCGTGCGGCTGGCCGAGGTGCTGGAGCGCCTGGCGGACGCCGGCAGCGGCCCGGTGCTGCTGGACGTGATCCTGTCGGAGCCGCAGCAGGACGACCCGGCCGCCGACGCCCGCCTGGCGGCGGCGATCGCGCGCCACGGCCGGGTGGTGCTGCCGGTGTTCATGCCGGCAGGCGATGCACCGGCGGTGCGCCCGCTGCCCGCCTTCGCGGCGGCGGCACGGCTGGGCCACGCGCAGGCGCTGGTGGACAGCGATGGCATCAGCCGGCGCTACCTGCCGGTGGAGCAGGCGCAGCGCACGGCCTATCCCCATGTGTCGGCCTGGCTCACGCCCGGCGGCGCGGTGCCGGCCACGCCGGTGCTGGCGGGCGAAGCGGCGCGCCTGGTGCCCTTCGCCGGGCCGCCCGGCCATTTCCCGCGGGTGCCGGTCATCGACCTGCTGGCCGGGCGCGTCGACCCGGCGCGCTGGCGCGGCCGCACCGTGCTGCTGGG
>JAEUOX010000298.1 GCA_016790475.1 Rhodoferax sp.
GCGCGGGGTGCCGGCGTGCCGGAGGCGCTGCAGGGGCGCCGGGTGCTGGTGCAGTCCTGCATGCCCCGGAGTGCCGGCGGGCGCGACAGCGCCTGGCTCGGGACGGACTTCGACGGCGCCTTTGCGCAGTTCGTCAAGGTGTCGGCCGACGCGGTGCATCCGGTCGAGACCCCCTGGAGCGATGCGGAGCTGGCCACAATCCCGTGCGCCTACGGCACCGCCGAGAACATGTTGCAGCGCGCCGGCGTTGGCCCCGGGGACCGGGTGCTGGTGCCAGGGGCTTCCGGCGGTGTCGGCTCGGCGGTCGTGCAGCTGGCACGGCTGCGCGGCGCCGAGGTGCTGGCCGTCACGACGCGCGACAAGGCCGACGCGCTGCGCGCGCTCGGAGCGCAGCAAGTGTTCGCGCGCGAGGACCCGCTCGATCAGCGGCCAGGCCCGGCGAGCGTGGATGTGGTGGTCGACAACGTCGGCGGTGCGGGGTTTGCCACGCGCCTGCGCCTGCTGCGCCGCGGCGGGCGCTATGTGACCTCCGGCGCGATTGCCGGCGCCGACGTTCCGCTGGATCTGCGCGCGCTGTACCTGCAGGACCGGACGCTGTTCGGCTGCACTGCCTGGGATGCCGGCGTGTTCGCCCGCGTGGTGCAGCATGTCGAGCGGGCGGCGCTGCGCCCGCTGGTCGCCGGCGTCTTCCCGCTGGCACAGATCGCCGACGCGCAGCGCGCGTTTCTCACCAAGGCGCATGTCGGCAATTTCGTGCTGCTGCCGCCCCCATCGCAGGAGTGAATCGATGGATCCGAACCTTGTGGACGAGCGCAATGTGCTGGTGCCGATGCGCGATGGCGTACAGCTGGCGGCGGACGTCCTCCGCCCGGCGGTCGCGCAGCGCGTGCCCGCACTGCTGAACTTCGGTCCGTACCACAAGGACGGACGCGGCGGCCGGCTGGCGGTGCTCGGCGTACACCGGCATTTCGCGGCGCAGGGGTATGCCTGCGTCACGGCCGACCTGCGCGGCCTCGGCAACTCCGGCGGCGTCAGCCCGGGCGCCTTCGCACCGGGCGAGGCGCTGGACGGCCACGACCTGGTCGAGTGGATCGCCGCGCAGCCCTGGTGCAACGGCCGCGTGGGCATGTGGGGGGTGTCCTACCCCGGCATCACCGCGCTGTCGACCGCGGCCACGCGGCCGCCGCACCTGCAGGCGATCGTGCCGATCCATGCGACCTCCGACCTGCACCGTGGTGTTGTTTCGCTCGGCGGAACATCCGCCGGCTTCTGGATGCGGGCCGACTGGGGTCCGCGCATGGCGGCCTACAACTTGATGCCGCCGCAGTGGCAGGATCCCGGCGGCCGATGGGCCCGGATCTGGGCGGAGCACCTGGAGGGCAATGCGCCGTGGCTGGAGGCGTTCTGCACGCACCCCGGCATGGATGCGTTCTGGCGCGAGCGGCTGGTGGAGGTGGAGCGCATCGCGTGCCCGAGCTTCCTGATCTGCGGCTGGCGGGATCTTTATGCCGACTGCACGCCGCAGGACTTCGCGCGGCTGCAGGCGCCGCGCCGGCTGCTGATGGGGCCCTGGAAGCACGAGTTCCCGGACACCGGCCGCGAGGCGCCGGTGGCCGGCCTGTGGGAGATGCAGCGCTGGTTCGAGCGCTGGCTGCAGCAGGTGCCCAACGGTGTCGAGCACGAGCCGCCGGTCCGGGTGCATGTGCAGGGCCGCGCGCCCCGCTGGCGGGCCGAGACCCACTGGCCGCCGGCGGGGATGCAGGCCCGCTCCTGGTTCCTGGCGCCGGACGGCACGCTGGACGCGCTGTCCGGCGGCAGCGGGGAGAGCCTGCACCGCCATGACCCGACCATCGGCATGCATTCGCTGGCCTGGGACCCCTGGACGACCGCGCTGGACCCGGCGCTGCCGCGCGACCAGTCGGCGGACGATGCGCGCTCGCTCTGCTTTACCGGGGCGCCGCTCACGGCCACGCTGGAGCTGC
>JAEUOX010000303.1 GCA_016790475.1 Rhodoferax sp.
GGACGGCTTGCCCGACCTGATCATGGCGTGGGCGCGCGACGCTGAGAATGGCGAGCCGCGTTACATCATGGAGCTGGGCGCTGAGCGCCGCGGCAGCAGATCTGGGTGCGTCTGCCCAAGTTGCCTCGCTCCAGTGACTGCGAACTGCCCTTGCCCCAAGGCCGCAAGAAATACAGCAAGACTGCGCCGCTGCAGTTCGAAGAGTTCGCACCGGCCCTGACATGGTGGAACGCCCGGGAAGAGGGCCCACAAGCCTGGAAGGTGGACTTCGCCGCCAGGCGCGCCGCCGCCGTCGATGCCGCCACGCCCCACTGGCAACGGGCGACCAACGCACGCAACGCCGCCATTGCGTTGGGCAAACCACTTCGAGAACTGGAGCAAGCCGTCCAAGCTACGGCGAACGGCGACAAGGCCGCGCTGCAAGCGCAGCTGCGCGCCCTGAAAGCCGAGCAGCAGGCCCAGGAGCAGACCGCCAAATCCGCGCAGGCCGAGGGCGACGCACTGTACTGGCCGATCTACAACCTCGATCTCAAGAACCCCCATGCCAAGGTCGGCCTCGAGCATGCCGACCCGAAGGACCTGATTGCATCGATGCGTGGCCATGAGGCCGAGGTCATGCGCCTCCTCGGCGAGATCGAAGCCCTGGTGAGCGAGGTGCAGGCATGACAGCAGGGGCAACGCCGGAATCTTCGGGCCTCACCGATTACCCGGCCGTCCACGCGGACATCGTCGCAGTGCTGGAAGCGGCCCGCCGCGCGGCAGCGCGCAGCGTCAATGCCGTGATGACAGCATGCTATTGGGAAATCGGCCGGCGCATTGTCGAGTTTGAGCAAGGCGGCAAGGGGCGTGCCGAGTACGGAACGGCATTGCTCAAGCGCCTGTCCTCGGACCTGTCCCTTCGCTTCGGGCGCGGGTTCAGCGTGGACTCCCTGGAATCCATGCGCCTGTTCTACCAGACCTATCCGCCGGAGAGGATTTCCGAATCACTGATTCGGAAATTGCCCGACGGCGGGTCACCGCCAAATTCCGAGACACCGATTCGGAATTTCGACCGGGGCCAGCTTGCCCAGGCTTTCCCCCTCTCCTGGACGCACTATGTCCATCTGATGCGCCGCACGCGTTCTGCGGAGGAACGCGCGTTCTATGAGGCCGAGGCACTGCGCGGCGGCTGGAGCGTCCGGCAGCTCGACCGCCAGATCGGCAGCCAGTTCTACACGCGGGCACTGCTGTCCAAAAACAAGCGCGCCATGCTGGAAAAGGCCGCTCAGCCGCAACCCACGGACATCGTCACGCCGGAAGAGGCCATCAAGGATCCCTATGTGCTGGAGTTCCTCGACCTCAAGGACGAGTATTCCGAATCGCAACTCGAAGATGCGCTGATCCACCGGCTGGAAGACTTTCTGCTGGAGCTCGGTGCTGACTTCACCTTTGTGGGCCGCCAACGGCGCCTGCGTATCGGCGAGACCTGGTTCCGCGTAGACCTGCTGTTCTTCCATCGCCG
>JAEUOX010000319.1 GCA_016790475.1 Rhodoferax sp.
CGATGCGCTGGCGATGGCCAGCGACCACCAGTTCGGCCTGGCCTCGGTGCTCTACACCGAGAACTACCGCCAGGTGATGCAGGCCGGCAACGAGATCGAGGCCGGCGAGCTCTACATCAACCGCACGCCGGCCGATCCCTATCAGGGCTACCACGCCGGCTGGAAGCGCTCCGGGCTGGGCGGGGACGACGGCAAGCACGGCATGCTGGAGTTCACGCAGACGCGGCTGGTGATCATGAAGTACTGACCCCGCGCGGCGCGCGGTCTTGCGCAGCGCCGCAACATGGCGGCGGTGGTAAATTGCCTGGCGTGAGCCAACGACCCCACCCGACCGCCCCCGCCTCCGTCTCGGAGTTCCTCGACCAGTTCCCGCGCGTGGACACCTATGCCGAGATCGACGAGATCCTGCGCTCGCCGGATTTCGTGCAGGGCTCGCACTTCGAGAGCAAGCCGGTGTTCGGCGGCTCGCTGGTCGTCATCGACGGCCCGGAACACCGGCAGCGGCGCAAGATGCTGATGGGCATGTTCTCGCATGCGGCGCTGCGCCGCAACGAGAAGGAGATCCTGGCGCCGGCGATCCGCCATGCCTTCGATGCACTGGCCGCCACGCGCGGTGCGGACGGCCTGGTGCGGGTCGATCTGGTGCCGCTGCTGCGCAGCCTGACGATCGTGATCTCGGCCCATGTCACCGGTGTCGACGGCGCCGAGGAGCCGACACGCCGCGCCCGGCTGCAGGCGCTGGTGTCGAAGCTGGAGGCCGCCTCCGGCGTGGAATGGTCCACCCGCGACCACACCGAGGTGATGGCCGAGGGCGTCGCCGCCCGCCGCGAGCTGATCCGTGACTTCCTGCAGCCGGCACTGGATCGGCGCATCGCGCTGGCCGCGCAGGTGCGGGCGGGGGAGCGCCCGGAAGCCGACATGCCGATGGACCTGCTGGGCCTGCTGGCCCTGCATGGGGAGGACGGCAGCGGCGGCGAGGACGCGCAGATCTGGCGCGAGTGCGCGCTGTTCCTGGTGGCCGGCACCCAGACCACCTCGCATGCGCTGCCGCACATCGTCTGGCACCTGGATCCGTGGTGGGCCGACCACCCGGAGCATCGCGCGCGCGCGGCCGACATCGAGTTCCTGCGCGGTGCGGCCAACGAGTCGCTGCGCCTGCACCAGCCGGTGCCCGCGCTGCTGCGCATCGCCGCGCGCGACACCGTGCTCGAATGCAACGGCCGCGCCTTCCGCCAGGGCGAGCGCATCGCGCTGTTCTTCTCGGCGGCCAACCGGGATGCTGCGCTGTATGGCTCCGACGTGGACAGCTTCAACCCGCTGCGCCCGTTCGGCAGGAAGCCGCCGCCCTGGGGCCTGACCTTCGGCTCAGGCGCGCACACCTGCATCGGCCGCGCGCTGGTGACCGGCCTGTCGCAGCGCTATGACGACGCCGACCCGACGCATGGCACGATCGTCGGCGTGCTGCAGGCGCTCTACCAGGCCGGTGCCGCGCTGGACCCGGCGCAGCCCCCGAAGCGCAACACCGACAGCTACCACGACGCCTTCGCCAGCATGCCGATCGTGCTGCACCACCTGTGACCGCCTCCGGAGACACACCCCCATGAGCAAGCTGATCATCGAAGCCCGCATCAACGAATACATGATGCGCGAGCAGGGCAACGTCAACGTGCCCTACACCCCGGAGGAGATTGCTGCCGACGCGCTGGCCTGCCGCGAGGCCGGCGCGGCGATCGTGCACTTCCATGCGCGCAAGGCGGACGGCTCGCCGGAGCACAGTGCCGCGATCTATGCGGACACGATCCGCACGATCCGCCGCGGCTCGGACATCCTGGTGCACCCGACCCTGGGCTACAACACGATGGACGACCACACGGCGCCCTCCCGGCTGAAGCACATCCTGGAGCTGGCGAAGGACCCGTCGGCCTCGCCGCACTTCGTGCCGCTGGACATGGGCTCGGTGAACGTCGACCGCTACGACCCGCAGGCCCGCCGCTTCCTGACGACGAACCAGGTGTATTCCAACCCGACCGGCGACCTGATGTACTTCGCCGAGCATGTGCGCGCCGCCGGCCTCAAGCCCTATCTGACCTGCTTCAACATCGGCTTCCTGCGTTATGCGAACGCCTTCGCCGACATGGGCCTGCTCGACGAGCCGCTGTACATGTGCCTGGTGCTGACCGACAGCATCTTCCTGGGTGGCCACCCGCCCTCGCTGCAGGGCCTGCAGTCGCACCTGGACCACCTGCCCCCGGGCAAGAAGGTGGAGTGGACATCGATGACTTACGGCGGCAACCTGTTTCACCTGGTCGAGGCGATCATCACCCGCGGCGGGCATGTGTCGATCGGCCTGGGCGACCACCCGTACAACGAATACGGCATGCCGACGAACGCGGAGCTGATCCGGCGCGTGGTGGACATCGCGCGGGCCTGTGGGCGGGAGGTGGCGACGCCGCAGGAGGCATGGAACATTCTGCACCCGCAGTGAGGATCGCCAGGGACGCTCGGGCAGGGGCGCGGGCCGTCAGGCCTTGCAGGCGTTGCGTCCACCGGTTTCAGGCATGCGGCAGATGAGCACCGGCACCGGTGCGATGGTGATGAGGCCGGGGATCGCGCAACCTGTCAGGAGCCGCATGACCGCGTTGCGGCCCTCGGTCGCGATGATGATCAGGTCGCAGCGATGGCGCACTGCCGTATCGGCGATGCAGGCCGCTTCGTCGCTGGCCGTGGTCAGGCACCGATTGCTCATGACGCCGGCACGCTCGGCCTCACGCATCGCCGCGGCGAGCAGACGCTGCCCAACCTCCCGGCTGGCGACCTGAAAGTCCTCGGGAGGCTCCAATGCGGCGGGAGGGATGTCCGCGATCGGCAACGCATGCTGGGCCAGGACATGCAAAAAGAGCAGCTCCGCCCCATGCACCGCGGCGAGCTTCACGCCGTGCTGCACGGCCGCCTGCGCATGCGGGTGCGCCGAGAGACACACCAGCAACTTGTCATACATGGGCCGGGTCCCCCTGCGGGCCCGACGGCAGGTGCCAACCGCCGCGTCCGGCCGCACTCGCGCTGCGCTCAGGCAATTGCAACAAGGTGTGAGGGTTTGCGTCTGGCATGTTCATGGCGCGCTTGCGTTGTTATATTTGAACAATACCACTCTGACAAGTGGCCGAGCGCATGCATTCATCCTCTACGTTGCTTCAGTACATCGCGGACACCTGGGCCGCATTCGGGGGCCTGATGTCCGCGGCACTTCGCATTCTGGTGATCGTCGGCGCGGCCTGGCTGACCATCGTCGTCACCCAGCGGGGCATCCGTGCCGTGCGACTGCGGATCGCCAGCCGCCTGGACGACCCTGAGGCGGTGAAGCGCGCCGAGACCCTGGGTCGTGCAGCGCGCTATGTCGCGGCCGTCGGCATCAGCATGATCGCCGGCATGCTGGTTCTCTCCGAGCTGGGCGTGTCAGTGGCGCCGCTGCTCGGCGCGGCAGGCGTCGTCGGCCTGGCGATCGGCTTCGGCGCGCAAAGCCTGGTCAAGGACTACTTCACAGGTTGCTTCCTGTTGCTGGAGAACCAGCTGCGCCAGGGCGACGTGGTGCGCCTGGGCGAACACTCCGGACTCGTCGAGGAGGTCACGCTGCGCTATGTCCGATTGCGGGACTACGACGGCAACGTGCACTTCGTTCCCAACGGGCAGATCACAACGGTGGTGAACATGAGCCGCGGGCATGCGCACGCGGTCATCGATGTGGGGGTCGGGTATGGCGAGGATCTCGCGCATGCCATGCAGGTGATGCGCGATACCGCGTCGCGCATGCGGGCGGAACCCGCATTCGCCCGCACGATCCTCGAGCCGCTGGAGGTCGCCGGTGTGGAACGCTGGGACGCCTCCGCCGTGATCCTGCGTGCCCGATTCCGCGTGATGCCATTGGAGCAGTGGACTGTCCGGCGGGAATATCTGCTGCGGCTGCACCGGGCGTTCCTGGAAAGCGGCATCGATATCCCGTATCCGCAACTGACGGTGCATGCCGCTCGTCCGGCGCCAACGTGAGGCGCACGCCGAATGCGGGACGCAAAAAAAACGGGAACCTCGAAAGGTTCCCGAAAGTCTCGTTCCGCCAAAAGCCCACCTCGCTCAAAAGCAGGCCCGGCCGGGCAAAGTGTATTTGATCAAATGCACCTGATCAAGTGCCATTTTCAGCAATGCCATTTTCAGCAAGACGGGCACCGCTCTCCTTCAACAGCTCCCGCAGGATGGACCTGTGACAACGGGCCTCGTCGGCGCAGTAGCACCCGACGGAGAAGTCGCTGGTATGCGACAGCGTGGCCAGCAGTGCCAGCGCATGGCGCGCATCCGGCGCCGCCATTTCCGCGCGAAACTTCCGGCCAAAGGCGGCCCATTGCGCGGGCGTGACCACCTGCTGCCCCAGTTTCATGGTCTCCACACTGGGAGCCAAGGTCGGAAACCACACGTCATACCAGTCCTGACGCGAAAACTCCGATTTGGCCACGCCGCGCGGCGGCCTGCGCACGGTGCCGATGCGGGTGCCTTCGTCGGGAAGGCGCGGGCTGCCCAGGCGTACGATGCGCAGGACCATGGTCCGTCTCCTCGTCAATAGGGGGAAGCGGGCATCATGCCAGCATCCAGCGCGCAGCCTTCTCGGCCAGCATCAGCGTGGGCGCGTTGGTGTTGCCGCTGGTGATCGTGGGCATCACGCCGGCATCGACGACGCGCAGGTTCTGGATGCCACGCACCCGCAGTTGCGGGTCGACCACCGCCATCGGGTCGTCGGCACGGCCCATGCGCGTCGTGCCGACCGGATGGAAGATCGTGCTCGCGATGTCGCCGGCCAGCCGGGCCAGTTCCTCGTCGCTCTGGTACTGCGTGCCCGGTTTGAACTCCCGCGGCTGGAACGGCGCCAGCGCCGGCTGGGACATGATGTGGCGCGTGACACGCAGCGAGTCGGCCGCCACCTGCCGGTCCTCCGGGGTGCTCAGGTAGTTCGGTGCGATCGCCGGTGCCTGCGCGAAGTCCGCCGAACGGATCCGCACCTGGCCCCGGCTGCAAGGGTTCAGGTTGCACACGCTGGCGGTGATGGCCGGGAAGGCATGCAGCGGCTGGCCGAAGGCATCCAGGCTCAGCGGCTGCACGTGGTACTCGATGTTCGGGTGCGGCTGCGACGGGTCGCTGCGCGTGAAGGCCCCCAGCTGCGAGGGCGACATGCTCATCGGGCCGCTGCGCGTCAGCGCGTACTCCAGCGCGATCGCGGCCTTGCCGCGCAGCGTGCCGGCCAGCGTGTTCAGCGTGCGCGTGCCCTGCACCTGGTAGACGGCCCGGATCTGCAGGTGGTCCTGCAGGTTCTCGCCGACGCCCGGCAGTTCGTGCTGCACCGGTATGCCCATCGCCTGCAGCAGGCCGGCCGGTCCGACGCCGGACAGTTGCAGGATCTGCGGCGA
>JAEUOX010000355.1 GCA_016790475.1 Rhodoferax sp.
GTCAAGCAGCGCATCGAGGTGCGCGAGGGCGAGGGCGCCGGCGTCAAGTGGGCGCGCCTGGACCCGTACCACGGCTACAAGCTCAGCTTCGAGATCGTGTTCGACCACCCGGCCGTCGACTCGACCGGCCAGCGCGTGGAGTTCGACATGGGCACCGGCTCCTATGCGCGCGACATCGCGCGGGCGCGCACCTTCGGCTTCACGAAGGACGTCGAGACCATGCGCGTCAACGGCCTGGCCCTGGGCGGCGGGCTGGACAATGCGATCGTGATGGACGACTACAAGATCCTGAACTCCGACGGCCTGCGCTACGACGACGAGTTCGTCAAGCACAAGATCCTGGACGCGATCGGCGACATGTACATGCTGGGCCGCCCGCTGCTCGCCAGCTACACCGCGTTCCGCTCCGGCCATGACCTCAACAACAAGCTGGCCCGCGCCCTGATGGCCCGCCAGGACGCCTGGGAACTCGTCCGCTTCGACGACACCCGCCAGGCCCCCACCGGCTTCGCCGAACTCGCGCCCGCCTGGTAACCGGCCCTGCCCCCCATGCTGCTCTTCCGCTGGCTGATCCTGATGCTGCTGCTGGGCGCCGTCGTCGCGTTCTCGTTCTACGCCGCCACCGGCCAGGCCCGCTACAAGCGCATCGGCCTGGTGGTGCTGAAGTGGACGCTGATCGCGGCCTTCGGGTTCTTCGCGGTGCTGGTACTGGAACGCGTGGCCTGATCACCGGCGGCGCGGCGCAGGCAAGCCGCGCCCACGCGCGCCGTCCGCCGCCAGCGCAGCTGCCCGCATCTGCAACGACCGCCCCGCATGCGCATGCGTGATCGCCAGCCCCAGCGCATCCGCTGCATCGGTACCCGGCAGCCCCGGCAGCTGCAGCATGCGCCGCACCATCTCCTGCACCTGCGCCTTCTGGGCCTTGCCGTAGCCCACGACCGCCTGCTTCATCTGCAACGCCGTGTACTCCGCGACCGGCAGATCGCGCGTCACCAGCGCAGTCAGGCAGGCACCCCGCGCCTGCCCCAGCAGCAGCGTCGACTGCGGGTTGACATTGACGAACACGATCTCCACCGACGCCGCCACCGGCTGGTAGCGCTGCACCACCTCACAGACACCGTCGAACAGCACCCGCAGCCGCGCCGGCAACTCCGCGGTCTTCAGGTGCCCGGTCGTGATCGTGCCGCTGGCCACATAACGCAGCGCCGGGCCGTCGACGTCCACCACACCGAAGCCGGTGGTCCGCAGGCCGGGGTCGATGCCGAGAATGCGCATGCCAGCGGCCTCAGAGCTGGAAGTACCAGCGCACGGAATGGAAGAACACCGGCGCCGCAAAGCACAGCGCGTCGACCCGGTCCAGCAGCCCGCCAGCGCCAGTGACCGACGCGCTGCCCGGCCCCCAGTTCGGGATGCCGCGGTCGCGCTTGATCGCCTTCATCACCAGATGCCCGAGCGAGCCGGCGACGCAGGCCACCAGCGCCATCGCGAAGGCCTGCCCCGGCGCGAACGGCGTGACACCCGCCAGCAGTGCACCCAGCAGCCCGCCGGCCAGCACGCCGATCCACCAGGCCGGCCAGTTGAAGCTGCCGCTGATGGCCGGTGCGGCGGGTGGCCGCTGCAGCCGGCGGGCCGCGAAGAACTGCACCACCATGCAGGTCTGCACCACCAGCACCAGGAAGATCACCAGGAAGGCGTTGCGGTCCGCCCAGCGCGGGAACTCCAGCAGCAGCAGCGCCGGCACATGGCTCATGCCGTAGATGCA
>JAEUOX010000398.1 GCA_016790475.1 Rhodoferax sp.
TACGCCCGGCCGGCTCGCTGGACGGCGTGGCACCCGAGGAAGGCTGGGCCACGCATGAAGGACAGCGCCGCGAGATGCTGGCCCGCGCGCATGTCGACTCCGGCTTCATCACGCTGCTGGCGCAGGACGGCGTCGCGGGCCTGCAGGCCCAGCACCGCGACGGCCACTGGATCGACGTGCCGCCACTCGAGGGCAGCCTGGCGGTGAACTTCGGCCGCGTGCTGGAGTTGTGGACCGGCGGCCTGGTGCGCGCCACGCCGCACCGCGTGCTGGGCACCGGGCAGGAGCGCTTCTCGATCCCGTTCTTCTTCGAGGCCAGCGTGGACGCGGTGATCGCGCCGCTGCCGTTGCCCGGCGCACAGCCGTTTGCACCTTTCTACTTCGGCGACCACCTGTGGTCGGTCACGACCCGCTTCGTCGAGCAGCGCGGCATCGCCCACCTGCGCACGCCGCGCGGCACACCCCCCGCGGCGGCAGCGGCCTGACACGATGCGCCGCCCGATCCCGGCCACCCACACGCTGCTGTGCTTCGAGGCCGCCGCGCGCCACGAGAGCTACACCCGCGCCGCGCAGGAGCTGGCACTGACCCAGAGCGCGGTGTCGCGCCAGATCGCCGCGCTGGAGCAGCTGGTCGGGCAGACGTTGTTCCAGCGCACGCGCCATGGCGTCGCGCTGACCGAGCGCGGTGCGGCCTATGCGCGGCTGGTGCGCCAGCGGCTGCAGGCGCTGGAGCGCGACACGCTGGAGCTGATGTCCGGCCCGGAGGACGGGCGTGCGATCACGCTGGCCGCCGTGCCCACCTTCGCGACCCGCTGGCTGGTGCCGCGGCTGCCCGCGCTGGCCCGCACCCACCCGGGCATCGTCGTGCACATCGAGACCCGTACCCGGCCCTTCCTGTTCGCCGACACCGGGTTCGACGCGGCGCTGTACGCCGGCACCGCGGCGCAGGTGGCCAACTGGGCCGGCACCCGTGCGGAACTGCTGCTGCACGAAGCCCTGGTGCCGGTCTGCGCACCGGCGTTGCTGCCGGGCGGGCGCAGCGTGGCGCCGCAGGACGTTGCCGGCCTGCCGCTGCTGCAGCAGAGCACGCGCCCGCTGGCCTGGCAGCAGTGGTTCGACCAGGCCCAGGTGCATGCGCCGCTGGCGCTGGCCGGGCCGCGCTACGAGGTGTTCTCGATGACGGCGGCGGCAGCCATCAGCGGCATGGGCGTGGCGCTGATGCCGCGCCTGCTGGTGGAGGACGAGCTCGCGCGCGGCCTGCTGGTGGAGGCCTGCACCACTGTGGCCCACGGCGACCGGGCCTACTACCTGGTGTGGCCCGACCGGCAGCAGGACTCGGCGGCGCTGCAGCGCTTCCGGGCCTGGCTGCTGGCCCAGGCACGCCCGATGCCGCCCCACCGGCCTCAGGGATAGCGGTCCAGTGTCTGCCAGTGGACGGAGGCAGCGACGATAATTCCGGCCTGGCAAGCAGCAGCGGAGGAAATCACACCATGGCCACCACCGGAAAACCCGAATCGCCTGGATTCCCGCCGATCGAATGGGAGGAGGAAGATCTCTCCACCCGCCCGCTGCCGCTGCATGAGCTGCCGCTGCAGGTCGGCATCGACCATGCGATGAGCGTGATCGACCTGCACCATGCCCGCATCGGCAAGGCCATCCGGATGTTCTGGGGCACGCGCGACTGCGTCGAGTACATCCAGAAGCTGGTGCTCAGCGGCGGGGACGGCTTCGGCCATGCGCGCGTCGGCTTCAAGCCGGAGGTCGTCACCGCGCTGATGAGCCTGATCACGCTGCACAAGAAGGACACCAACGTCGACACCGGCCACGCGCCGCTGTAGTCAGGCCTGCGCGCCGCGTGTGCG